>NZ_BRXS01000004.1:0-300000 GCF_030159095.1 Roseisolibacter agri | reverse complement strand
TGTCGGAGCGCCAGCGCACGAGCATCCTCGGCATCATCAAGGGGGGCCACCAGCTGCTGCAGATGGTGGGCGAGATCCTCACCTACGCGCGCGGCGCGGCCGACCAGCTCGCGCTGTCGCCGAGCGACTTCGCGCTGTCGGCGGTGGTGGAGCAGCTCATCGCGCTCAACCAGCCGCTCGCCGCGAAGAAGAAGGTCGCGCTGACGTCCGAGGTGGTCGGCACGCTGCCGCTGCTGCGCGCCGACCGCGAGAAGCTGTCGCACGTCCTCGGGAACCTGCTGGGCAACGCGATCCACTTCACGCCGGAGGGCGGACGCGTGTGGATCGCCGCGCGCGAGCGCGAAGGCGCCCGCGCGACGCGCGAGCTGCTGGTCGAGGTGGGCGACACGGGCATCGGCATCGCGCCCGAGCACCACGAGCTGATCTTCCGCGAGTTCGCGCAGGTCGACGCGTCCACGTCGCGGCAGCACCACGGCACGGGCCTCGGCCTCGCGATCGCGCGCAAGCTCGTGGAGCTGCACGGCGGCCGGATCTGGGTCGAGAGCGCGCTCTCGCAGGGCAGCCGCTTCTACTTCACGATCCCGCTCGAGACGCGCGCGCCCGACGCGGATGCGTGACCGGCCCGCGCTGCCGACGTCGCGATGACCGCGCCGCTCGTGCTGCTGGTGGACGACAGCCCGCTCGTCACCGAGGCGCTCGGCATCCTGCTCGTCGAGACGGGGCACCGCGTGGCGACGGCGGGCAGCGTGCGCGAGGCGGTGGAGACCGCGCGCGCGGAGCGTCCGGACGTGATCCTGCTGGACCTCACGCTGCCCGACGGGGACGGGCTGCAGGTGCTGCGCACGCTGGCCGCGGAAGGCATCGCGCCTCGCGCGACGGTCGCGCTCACCGGCCACGACGACGCGCTGACGACCGCGCGCTGCCTGGAGGCGGGCTGCCGGGCGGTGCTCGGCAAGCCGGTGCCGGCGATGACGCTGCTGCGCGGGCTGCGCGAGTGGACCGCGCCCGACGCCCCGGACGCGTCGGCGTAGCGCGTAGCGAGCGAGGCCGGAGGAATAGCGGCGGCGCTCGCGCCGTCCACGCGATCGGAAAGTGAGGCGGCTGCGTGCACGCGTGCCGCGCGCCGCGCGGCCTTCCCGTTCGCGCCGGAACCCCTTGCCTATTGGGGAGGATACGGATGCGCCGGATGCGGCGGATGCTCCGGATCGCTCCTCACCGGTGCGAGGCTCCATGCGTCACGAGGAGCGATCCGCAGCATCCGTCTTGATCGGAAGCATCCGCATCCCTCCCAAAAGCCGAAGGGCTCGGGTGCGTGGGACCCTGAACGGGATTGGACAGGATGACGGGATGACCAGGAGGCTCCGTGTGGCGCGTGGTTCCGTGCGCCGGCATGGAGCCTCCTGGTCATCCCGTCATCCTGTCTTGCGGTTCGTCGTTCAGATCCGCGGCCCGCAGTCCGCAGCCGCCGCTCAGATGCGATTGTAGATGGCGTCCGGCGTCAGCGCCTGCAGCCGCGTCGCGAGGCGCGTGAACTGGTTGGTGACCATCAGCACGCCGACCACGATCAGCAGCGCGCCCGACACGCGCGACAGCACCAGCAGCTTGCTGCGGATGCGCGCGAAGAAGTCGAGGAAGTGCTGCAGCGCCAGCGCCGACGCGACGAACGGCACCGCGAGGCCGAGCGAGTACGACGCGAGCAGGCCGGTGCCGCGCACCAGGTCCGGGTTGCTCATGTTGTACGTGAAGATCGCGCCCAGGATCGGCCCGATGCACGGCGTCCACCCCGCCCCGAAGGCGATCCCCACCAGCACCGTGCCGAGGTAGCCGGCCGGCTTGTCGGCGAGGTGCACGCGGCGCTCGCGCGCGAACAGCGCGACGTTGAACACGCCCAGCAGGTAGAGGCCGAAGACGACGATCAGCACCCCGCCGATCTTCGTGATCGCGCCACGATACGCGATCAGCAGCCGGCCCAGCGCGGTCGCGCCGGCGCCGAGGGCGATGAAGATCAGCGAGAAGCCCAGCACGAACAGCAGCGAGTGCACGAGCGCCGCGCGCCGCGCGCGCGTCGCGTCGTCGAGGCTCAGCCCCGTGATGAACGTGACGTAGCTGGGGATGAGCGGCAGCACGCAGGGCGACAGGAAGCTGAGCAGCCCCGCGGTGAACGCGACGATGAAGCCGACGGAGGTTTCCATGGAGACGGTGGGAGACCCTGAAAGTATGACCGGGCGCCCCGGCCGTCACCGTCGGGTGTGCCGCCACACCGGGTAGTATGTTTCCCCCGTGCGGTTCCCTTCATCGGTCGTTCGACCCCTCTCGGCGCTGCTGGCCCTCGTCGGCGCCGGCGGCGCCGGCGCGCAGCCGCCGCGCGACGCGCGTCCGGGCGCGCCCGCCGTAGTCCCGCCCGCCGCCACGGGCGCCGTCCGCGGCGTCGTGGTGTCCGCCCGCGCCGGCGAGCCGCTCCCACGCGCCGCCGTGACCGTCGAGCGGGCGGGCGATCCCGGAGGCCGTGAGCTGCGGCGCGCGGCGACCGACGACGCGGGCGCCTTCCTCGCCGACGCGATCCCCGAGGGTCCGGTGGTCGTCCGCGCGCGCGCGCTGGGGCACCGCCCCGTCTCGCGCGTGGTGACCGTGCGCGCGGGCGACACCGTCACGGTGCGCCTGACGCTCGAGCCGGCCGTGCAGGAGCTGGCCGCGGTGCAGGCCCGCGAGCGCGTGGGCGAGCGCGCGCGCTTCGAGCAGGTGCCGGAGGTCGGCCAGGTCACCATCACCGGGCGCGCGCTGCGCGCGTTGCCGAGCATCGGCGAGCCGGACGTGCTGCGCACCGCGCAGCTGATGGCGGGCGTCGTCGCGCGGAACGACTTCAGCGCGGGCTACAACGTCCGCGGCGGCGAGAGCGACCAGAACCTCGTGCTCCTCGACGGGATCCCCGTGTACAACCCGTTCCACCTGGGCGGCCTGTTCGGCACCTTCGTCGACCAGGCGGTGGCGAGCGTCGACCTGTCGGTCGGTGGCTTCCCGGCGGAGCACGGCGGGCGGCTCTCCAGCGTCCTCGACGTGCGGCCGAAGGCCGAGGAGCGCCGCGGCGTGCACGGCGCCGCGCAGGTCTCGCTCGTCTCCACCAGCGGCGCGGTGGGCGGCGCGTTCGGCCGCACGCCGGACGGCGACGCGCGCACCTCGTGGAACGTCGCCGCGCGCCGCACCTACCTCGACGCACTGGTGGGCGCGCTGTCGGAGCGCACCCTGCCCTACCACTTCCAGGACGCGCAGCTGCACGTGGCGCAGCGCGTCGGCAGCGGGACGCTGGCGCTCACCGCGTACGCGGGCGCCGACGTCCTCGATGGCAGCTTCGCGCAGTTCGGCGACTCGGCGCGCGCGGGCGGCGGCGACTTCGCGTTCACGTGGGGCAACGCGCTGGCGGGGCTCGCGTGGCGGCAGCCGCTGGCCCGGCTCGCGCGAACGGTGGGCGGCGCGGACAGCGCGCAGCTCGTGCAGCGTGCGTCGGTGACGCGCTTCTCGACGACGCTCGACCTGGGCGACGGGACGGTCCGCTTCGTGAACGACGTGACCGAGGCACGCGTCGCGGGCCAGCTCTCGGCCACCGGCGCGTGGGGCGGCCGCCACACGCCGCGCGTGGGCTACGAGGCGGCGCGCGTGTCGGTGGCGTACGATGCGGGGAGCAACGCGTCGCCGTCCGACCTGTTCACGCTGCGCCAGCAGCCGACCGTGCTCGCGGCCTACGTGGACGACACGTGGCGCGTGCATCCGCGGCTGCTGGCGCGCGTCGGCGCGCGGCTGGAGGGCGTGGGCGGCGCGCGCTGGGGCGCGCTGTCGCCGCGCGCGTCGGTGCGCTGGTTCGCGACGCCGGACCTCGCGCTCACGCTCGCCGGCGGCCAGTACACGCAGGCGATGCACGCGGTGCGCAACGAGGACGCGCCGGTGCGCATCTTCGACTTCTGGGTCGGCAGCGACCGCTACGTGCGTCCGAGCCGCGCCACGCATCTCGTCCTCGGCGCCGAGCGGTGGATGGGGGCGCTCGCGTTCGCGCGGGTGGAGGCGTGGGGCAAGGGCTTCACCGACGTGCCCGAGCCGAACGACGGCGACGACCCCGCGGTGCGCGGCGACGAGTTCAATCGCCTGCGCGGCCGCGCGTACGGCGTGGACGTGCTGCTCCGCCGGCTGGAGGGCACGCGCGTCGCGGGCTGGGTCGCGTACGGCTACGCGGTGAGCACGCGCGAGCCGTCGGGCGCGTCGCCGGGCGCGACGGGCGTCTCGTTCCTGCGCGGCGGATCGTTCTGGCCCGCGCAGGACCGCCGGCACACGCTGAACGTGGTCGGCACGTGGCGCGCGGGACGCGCGTGGGTGACGAGCGCGCGCTTCGGCTTCGGCTCCGGCACGCCCTTCACCGACATCGAGGGGCAGCTCGTGCGGCGCGTCTACGACGGGATGCGCAACTCGTGGGACACCGGCACGCGCACACGCGAGCCCGAGGCGATCGGCGGCCTGCGGAACGGCGTCCGCTACCCGGTGTTCCACCGCCTCGACCTCGGCCTGTCGCGCAGCTTCCAGCGCGGCGCGACGACGTGGACGCCGTCGCTGTCGCTGGTGAACGCCTACAACCGCCGCAACACCTTCGTGTACACGTTCGACTACACGGCGCAGCCGCCCACCCGCCAGGCCGTCTCGCAGTTCCCGCTGCTGCCCAGCGTGGGGCTGGCGGTGGAGTTCTGAGCGTGCGACCCAGGGCCATCGCGCGGTTGCTCGCGGCGTGCGCGTTGCTGCTGTCGTCGCTGCAGGCGTGCACCTTCGGCGAGCAGGCCATCGCGCCGGGCACGGAGCGCACCGTCGTGCACGCGGTGCTGAACCCCGGGTCGCCCGAGCAGCTCGTGCTGGTGGAGCGCACGCTCTCGGGGCGCGTGTCGGTGAGCGACGACTCGCTGGGGAACGCGAACGACCCGATCGCCACCGGCGGGGGCGTGCCCGTGAACGGCGCGCGCGTGGTGGTGACCGACGAGCAGGGCGCGTCCGCGATCGCGACCGAGACGCAGGTCGTGCCGCGCGGCGCGAGCACCGCGCGCGGCACGGGTGTGTACCGCTTCGACAACCTCGCGCTGCCGGGGAGCGTGTTCGGGCAGCCGCGGCGCGGGCTGCGCATCGTGCCGGGCGCGCGCGTCGCGCTGCGCGTCGAGACGCCGGAGGGCGCCGTGATCACGGGCCAGACGCGCGTGCCCGGCGTCGCGACGACCGTCGTCGAGCCGCGCGCACAGGCGGTGACGATGCTGCGCGACGTGGACACGCTGCGGCTGCGCTGGGACGAGGTGCCGGGTGCACGCGCGTACCTGGTGCGCGCGGAGACGCCGTACGGCGCGTTCTTCCTCTTCTCGGATTCGGCCGCCGTGCAGCTCACCGGCGACCTGCGCAACCTGTTCGCCGACCGGCTGCCGCGCGTCTTCCAGGCGGGCTTCACCCAGTGGGTGACGATCGCCGCCGTCGACACGAACTTCTTCGACTACTACCGGTCCGGGAACAGCCCGTTCACCGGCTCGGGGTTGATCAATCGATTGAGCGGCGGCATCGGCGTGTTCGGCGCGTACGTGCCGACGCTGTCGGTCGCGGTGACGGTGCGCGCGAACCCGCGCGATCCGTTCGACGGACGCTACTTCGCGGCGGGCCCGCAGGGCCGCGAGCAGCTGCGCCTCTGGATCGACACGCGCAGCGGCACGCTGGCCGAGGTCACGGGCGCCTATCGCCTGCCGACGGACGAGCAGTACGGCGTGCTCGGGACGCTCGACGGCACACGCCTGCGGCTGCGTGCGGTGGAGGCGGGCGACGCGCGCGTCGCGAACCGCCTCATCGAGGGCGACGTGCGCGGCGACACGCTGGTGGTGCAGATGCGCGGCGCGCTGATCGCCGGCGACGATGGGAAGCGAGTGTTCGTGCGGGAGCGGGAGACCGCAACGCCGTAGCTGCGTGCTGCGTGAACGGCCTCGGCAGGCGTCGGCGCGCCGGCCCTTTTGCCGGTTGGTGAGGATGCGGATGCTCCGGATGACTCGGATGCTCCGGATCTCTCCGCGTGGCGGCGACGTCCCACGCGCTTCACGGAGCGATCCGAATGATCCGTTCCGATCCGCAGCATCCGCATCCTCCCCCACAGGCACCGCCTCCGCGGCGCGACGACGCGTGCCGAAGTCGTGCACGCAGCACGCAGCACGCAGTGGGAGTCAGTTGCGCTCTCCTCGCTGGCACCGCTCGCACACGCCGTAGATCACCAGCCGGTGCCGCTGTCGCGCGAAGCGGTGGTCCTCGGCGATGAGCGTCGTCATGCGCTCCAGCCGCTCGTCGCGGAACTCGATCACGGTGCCGCAGGTCGTGCACAGCAGGTGCTCGTGCTGCGGCTCGCCGCGCGCGGGCTCGTAGCGCCGGAAGCCCTCGCCGAAGTCGCGCTCCACCGCCAGCCCACTCCGTACCAGCAGGTCGAGCGTGCGGTACACGGTCGCGGTGCCCGGCGCGGCGCCGCGCGCCGCCAGGGCGCGCTCGATCTCGTCCACCGACAGGTGCCGGTCCGACCCCAGCACCACGTCCGCCACCGCCAGGCGCGGCGCGGTCACGGGCAGGCCGTGCTCGCGCAGGTAGCGGCGGAAGGCGTCGATCACCGCTCGTTCGCCGCCTCGCCCGGGACGGGCAGCGGGACGCCGAGCATGCGCGCGACGCCCGCGGCGTCGAGGCGCTCGGGATCGGACGCGTCGCCCGAGCGCTGCTGCACGCCGCGCACGACCGCCTCCACCGTGATGAGCGGCGCGTCGGCCTCCTCGCGCACCTCGACGTCCCACTTGCCGCGGTCGGGGCCCTTGAGCACCAGTCGGTAGCGCGCCGTGAACACCGTGTGCCGCCGCCGCGTGGCGGGCGACGCGACGGGCGGCGTGGCCTGCTCGGGCACGGCCTCGAGGATCTCCTCCACCGACGCGGGCTCGGCCACCGGCTCGACCGCCTCGGACTCGCCGGCTTCCGACTCGGCCTCCGCATCGACGACCGCCTCCGGCGGCGGACCCGCGGCTTCCTCCGTCGGGTCGCCATCGGGCACCGGATCGCCGACCGGCGCCTCCGTCTCCTCGACGATCGGTTCCTGCGTCTCGACCGGCGCCTCGACGGGCGTGTCCGCAGGCGCTTCGATCGGTGACTCGACCGCGGCCTCCGGCGGCAGGTCCGGCGTCGCCGCCAGCACCGCCACGCCGCTCTCCATCCCGCCCTGCCGCATCGGCGCGAACAGGTGCAGCTCCACCAGCCGCGACAGCGGCACGCGCGCCGTCACCTCGCGCACGAAGCGCTCGCGCGTCTCCTCGGCCAGTCGCGCGACGCCGAACGTCGGGCGCTGATCGCCGCCGCTCCCTCCGGTGGCGGCGCTCATGCGCGCGCGGCCTCCGCCGCGGTGCGCGTGGCCGTCGTCGCGACGCGCGCGTCCAGCTCGCGCTCGACGTACAGCCGCAGGATGTGCAGGAAGTCCTGCGCGTTGGTCACCACGCCGAACGCCTGGTGCGTGCCTCGGTCCTTCAGCTTGCTCACGACGAACTCCGACGAATCGACGCAGATGGTGGGCAGCTCGTGCAGCGCCGGCCAGTCGGCCGGCGACGTGCCGCGGGGCCGCGACGTGGGACGCCCCGTCGCGCGGTCCTCCATGACGAACGCCGGCAGCATGTTGCCGGTCGCGATCGCGTGCAGCGCGGTGGCCACCAGCACCGCCATCGTCGCCCGCGTGGTGTGCGCGCGCATCGCGTCCTGCGCCGCGACGGCGTCGGTCAGCACCTCGGGCAGCGGCCCGTCGTCGCGGATCGAGCCGCACAGCACGAACGGCACGCCCTGCTCCACGATCGCGTGCATGATGCCGTCGGTCACCGTGCCCTCGCGCACCGCCGCGGCGATCGAGCCCGCCGCGCGCACCCTGTTGATCGCGCGCATGTGCAGCCCGTGCCCGCCGGCGCTCGCCTGCCCGCGCTCCGTCATGCCGAGCGTGGTGCCGTAGATCGACGCCTCGATGTCGTGGACCGCGACCGCGTTCCCCGCGAGGAACGCGCTCACGAAGCCGTGGCGCACGAACCAGGTCATGTCGGCGCGCGCGCGCGAGTGCACCATCGCCGGCCCGGCGACCCACACGACGTAGCCGCCGCGCTCGCGCTCGTCCACCAGCAGCCGCGCCATCTGGCCGTAGTCGATCGGCTTCTCGCGCGAGACCTCGCTGGTCATGAACTGGAACTCGTCGTCGCCGTCCACGTCGCCCGCGAACACGGCCGCGTGCACGAAGATCCCCTCCGACCCGTCCTCGGCCCGCCCCACGGCCACCCGATCGCCGGCGCGGACGCGCCGCCCCTCGCGGGCCCACAGGTCGCCCGCGGGGTCGAGCACCAGCGCCGCGTCCATCCGCGGCTCGGCCGGCAGGCGCCACTGGCCGGCGACGCGGACGTAGGTCGGCAGGTTGGTGGTCGTGAAGAAGCCGTCGGGCAGGACGCCGTCGGCCGGCGCGGGCACGAAGCGCGCGTCGGGCACGTCGGCGAAGCGCGCCGCGGTGAAGTCCGGGTGGTGGAAGGTGTGCACGCGACGAATCTCGCCGGAGCGCGGGGCCGCGTACAGGCGCGGCGGCCGGACTCGGAGCCCCGGGCGTCTCTCACGCCTGAACAGACGCCGAAGACGGGACCAGCGGAGATCAGAGCAGCGCCACCGGGTCGCGGTCGACCGCCACCCGCAGCCCGTCGCGCTTCGGCACCTCGAACCGCTCCACGAAGTAGCGCGCCACGCGCGTCAGCTCGCCCGGCTGCTCGGCCTTCAGCAGGAAGTGCCAGCGCCAGCGCTGCTTCACGCGCTCCACCGGGCACGGTGCCGGCCCGATGAGCGTCACGCCGGCCGTGCCGCGGCGCGTCATGAGCGCGCGCACCCACGCGGCCGCGTGCTGCGCCACCGCGGCCGTGGTGTCCTCGCGCGTGCCGCTGACGATCACGTTCGCCAGCCGCACCATCGGCGGATACGGCGGCGACTCGCGCCCCTCGACCTCCTCGCGCACGAAGCCGTGGTAGTCGTGCGACAGCGCGCAGCGCACCGCGTGGTGCGTGGGCACGCGCGTCTGGATCAGCACGCGCCCACCCTTCGGCCCGCGCCCGGCGCGCCCGGCCACCTGGCTGAGGAGCTGGAAGCAGCGCTCCGACGCGCGGAAGTCGGGGAGGTTGATCCCCGTGTCCGCGTCGATCACGCCCACCAGCGTGACGTTCGGGAAGTCGAGCCCCTTCGCGATCATCTGCGTGCCGAGCAGCACGTCCACCTCGCCGTTGCCCACGCGGTCGAGGATCTCGGCGTGCGCCCACTTGGCGCCCGTCGTGTCGACGTCCATGCGCGCGATGCGCGCCAACGGATAGCGCTCCGCGAGGATGCGCTCCACCTGCTGCGTGCCGAGCCCGCGCTGCTTCAGCGTCTCGCCGCTGCAGCGTGCGCACCGGTCCCGCGGCGACTCCTGGTGCTGGCAGTAGTGGCACACCAGCCGCTCGGGCGCGCGGTGGTACGTCAGCGAGATCGAGCAGTTCGGGCAGACGGAGACGTCGCCGCAGTCGCCGCACTGGATGAACGCGGAGTACCCGCGCCGGTTGAGCAGCAGGATGCTCTGCTCCCCCTTCGCCAGCGTCTCCTCGAGCGCGCGCTGCAGCGGCGCGCTGAGCACCTGATCGACGGGCGACTTCGGGCCCTCCTGCGACGCCTTCCACGCGGCGGCGCGCCCCACGCGCAGGTCCACCACCTCCACTGACGGCAGCTGCGCGCCGCCCACGCGCGCGGGCAGCGTGAGCAGCCGGAACTTCCCCGCCTGGGCGTTCGCCCAGCTCTCCAGGCTCGGCGTCGCGCTGCCGAGCACCACGACCGCGCCGGCCGCGCGCGCGCGCACGATCGCCACCTCGCGCGCGTGGTAGCGGGGCGACTCGCCCTGCTTGTAGCTCGACTCGTGCTCCTCGTCGACGATGATCGCGCCGAGGTCCTCGAGCGGCGCGAAGACGGCCGAGCGCGCGCCGACCGCGATGCGCTTCTCGCCGCGCCGCAGCGCGAGCCACGCGTCGTAGCGCTCGCCGTCCGAGAGGGCCGAGTGCAGCACCGCGATCTGGTCGCCGAACGCGGCGCGGAAGCGATCGACCGTCTGCGGCGTGAGCGCGATCTCGGGCACGAGCACGATCGCGCTGCGCCCGCGCTGCTCCACGACGCGGCGCAGCAGCTCGATGTAGACGAGCGTCTTGCCGCTGCCGGTGACGCCGTGCAGGAGGAACGTCTCCCCCGCCCCGCCGGCCGCCATCGCGTCCACCGCGCCACGCTGCGCGGCGCTCGGCACGTGCGATGGATGCGCCGCGACCGCGCGCGTCGCGAACGGATCGCGCGCGACCACCTCGTCGTCGACGACGGCCAGCCCGCGCGCCACGAGCCCCTTCAGCACCGACGGCGAGAACTTCAGCTGCTCCAGCAGCTGGTGCACCGCCGCGCGGCCGCCGTTGGCCTCCAGCAGCTCGTACAGCGCACGCTGCTGCGGCGAGCGCGCGAAGATGCGGTCACGATGCAGGAGCGACTCGATGTGGCGCGCGATGGTGGCCACGCGGTGCGTGCGCTGCGACGGCGTGGGCGCCGCGGCGCCCGTGAGTAGCGCCGGCAGCGCGCAGCGCAGCGCGACGCCCATCGGCACGACGTAGTAGTCCGCGATCCACCGGCACAGCGTCAGCAGCGACGGCCCGAGCGCGGGCTCGGCGTCCGGCACGTCGAGGATCGCCTTCGGCGTGACGGCCTTGCCGTTCTTCCCGCGCAGCGTCGCCGGGTCGCCGGGCCCGAGGTACACGCCGATCTCCGTCGTGCCGCGGAACGGCACGACGACGCGCGCGCCCGGCACGAGCGCGTGGCGCGACGACTCGGGCGCCGCGTACGTGAACGTGCGGAACAGCGGGAGCGCGAGCGCGACTTCGGCGAGCGCGTCGTCGAGGAGCGGCGGAGCGGACACGCCGAACGATAACAGGCCCGCGAACCTCGGCGGCTACCGGCGCGTCACGCCGAGCCCCGGACCGTCCGGCAGCCGGATCGCGCCGCCGGTGATCGTCGCGCCGGCGTACGGGTCGTCCGACAGCAGCGCGGCGCCGTCGAGGTCCGCGCAGTCCAGCAGCGGCGCCAGGTGCGCGGCCGCCGTGATGCCGAGGCTCGTCTCGATCATGCAGCCGGCCATCACGAGCAGGCCGTGCGAGCGCGCCGTCGCGATCAGGCGCATCGCCTCGCGCAGCCCGCCGCACTTCGCGAGCTTGAGGTTCACGCCGTCCACGACGCCGGCCAGGCGCGGCACGTCGCTCGCCATCACGCACGACTCGTCGGCCACCACCGGCAGCGGCGAGCGGTCGCGCACGAAGCGCATGCCGTCCAGGTCGTGCGGCGGCAGCGGCTGCTCGATGAACTCGACGCCGAGCGCGGCGAGCAGCTCGCCGATCTCGAGGGCGCCCTTCGCCGTCCACGCCGCGTTCGCGTCGACGCGCAGCACCTTGTCCGGCGCCTCCTCGCGCACGATGCGGATGATCTGTTGGTCGCGCGCGAGCCCGCGCGGGCTCCCCAGCTTGACCTTCAGCACGGGGTACTGCGCCGCCTCGGCGATGCGCGCGCGCAGCACGGCGTCGTCGTCGGCGATGGCGATCGTGAAGCTGGACGGCGGCGCCTTCGCCGGATCGAGCCCCCACAGCTTCCAGAGCGGGAGCCCCGCGCGCTTCGCGGCGAGGTCGTGCAGCGCGGCGCTCACCCCCGTCTTGGCCGCGCCGTTGAAGCGCAGCGCCCGGTGCATGCGCGCCTCGGCCTCCTCCAGCGACCACGCGTCGAGGTCGCCGATGGCGTCCTGGAAGCGCTCCACCGCGGCCACCACGCTCTCCGGCGTCTCGCCGTAGAACCGGCTCGGCGCCGCCTCGCCCCACCCTTCCGCGCCGTCGGCGTCGCGCACGCGCACGGTGACGGTGCGCCACTCGCTGGCGCCGCCGCGCGAGATGACGAAGGGGTGCGTCGTGTGGACGGGGACGATCTCGGTCGCGAGCTTCAACATGGGAAGGCTGGATGGAGCGGAGGACGGTGAAGCGGAGAACGATACGGCGGAGGACGATGGAGCGTGAAACGGTGGGGCGGACCTTCCGGCTCGACGCTTCAGGCAAGACGCCGCCCTTTCGTCTCACGCCGTCTCGTCCTCCGCTTCATCGTTCTCCGCCGTTCCGTCCTCCGCTCTAGCGGGCTCGCGAGGGCGTCGACCCTCCGCGCCGCGCGCGCCACGCGCTCCGCAGCTCGGGAGCGCCACGGTCCATCAGGAAGCCGAGCAGCGCATCGGACAGGTCGTCGGCGCGCTGGAAGCGCTCGTCGGCGCTCTTGGCCAGGCAGCGCATCACGATCGCGGCGAGGCCCGGCGGCACGCCCGGCGCCGCGACCTCGATCGGCACCGGCGCCTCGTGCACGTGCTTGTAGCCCACCGCGTACGAGTCCGCGCCGTCGAACGGCGGATCGCCCGAGAGCATCTCGTACAGCAGCACGCCCAGCGCGTACACGTCGCTGCGGCCGTCGAGCAGCCGGCCCATCGCCTGCTCGGGGCTCATGTAGTGCGGCGTGCCCATCGCGCGGCCCGTCGCCGTCAGCCGCGCGTGGAAGCGCGCGCTGGCGATGCCGAAGTCGGTCACGATCGCGTGGCCTTCCTCGTCGAACAGCACGTTGTCCGGCTTCACGTCGCGGTGCACCACGCCGTGGCGGTGCGCGTAGTCGAGCCCCTGCGCCGCCTGCGCGGCGACCGCCGCGGCGCGCTCCGCCGCGATCGTGCGGCGCCCCGCCATCGCGTCGGCCAGCGAGCCGCCGCCGAGGTACGGCATCACCAGGTACTCGACGCCTGGTCCCCACCCGTAGTCGAGGATCGGGCAGATGTGCGGATGCCGCAGCCGCGCCGCCGCCTCGGCCTCGCGGCGGAAGCGCTCGCGCATCTCGGCTTCACGCGCGAGGTGCGGATGCAGGACCTTGATCGCGAGCGGCGTGTCGAGCACCGCGTGCCGCGCGAGGAACACGCTCGCCATGCCGCCGCTCCCCAGCCGCCGCACGACGACCATGCGGTTGCCGGTCGCGCGCCGCAGCGCCGAGAGCTCCTCGTCGGGCGGCTCCTCCGTGGCGCGCGCGGGCAGCGTCGGCAGCACGCCGTTGCAGCGCGTGCAGCGCGGGAGGCTGGCGCGGGTCCAGGTGCCGCAGTCGGGACAGAACATGGCGGCTGGCGGGAGGCGGGGTGGCGGGAGCGGCGGGCGAGGGAGGAACGGCGGGCGCGGCGTCCGATCAGCCGCGGAACTGCATGCGCACGAAGTCGTACGGCGGCCACGGCCCGCTCACGCGCAGCTGCAGCCCTGGACGCAGCTGCGCCTCGCGCGCGACCGCCTGCTCGAACTGCGTCCAGCGCGCGCGCTCCACCAGGAACGACGCGTACGCCGCGGCCGGCTCGCCCAGCTCCTCGGCGCGCAGCACGAGCAGCGACACCGCCTCGCGCCGCAGCGCGCGGAACGGCTCCGCCGCCTCGGCCACCAGCGCGTCCGACTCGGCGCGCTCCTCGCCGGGCGCGCCGGAATCGAGATGCAGCGGCGTCGCGCGGTTGGCGGCGTCGGCGTCCGCGGCCCACGACACCGTCACGCGCGCGACCGCGCGGTCCTCCACGAAGCCGAGCGCCTCGACGAGCGAGAAGTAGTGCAGCTCCAGCCAGCTGGCGAGCGCCTCGCGCGAGCGGAACACCGTGCCCGGCGGCGCCGGCACGATGGAGCGGCGCGCGAACACGTCGTCCACCACGCTGCGGTGCCGCTCCAGCGCGACCGCCCCGAGCGGCTCGGCGGTGTACGGCGACGGCTCGACGACCGCGCCGACGTCGCGGTAGACGACGAGCTCCGTGTCCGGCAGCACCGCCTGCGGCACGTCGTGGTGCGCCGTGTCGAGCCCCACGAGGCCGAACAGCCGCAGCCCCACGCGCGCCGCGCGCCCGGGCACCGCGCGGCCGGGGCCCGGCGTGAGGCGCGACGACTCGGTCACCACCGCGTGCTCCGCGGTCGCGCGCGGCACGGGATACTCGACGGTCGTGCGCGGCACCGTGACCTCGGCGGTCGCGGGCGGCTCGGCGTCCGGCGTCGCGTCGGGGCGTGGGCCGGGGCGCGTCTCGGGCGGCATCGTCACGAGTTGGTGGCGCGTCAGATGATCCGGCGCCAGCGCAGCACCGCGAGGATGCACGCCGCGATCAGCAGCTGCGCGCCGAGCAGGAGCCAGAACCCGTGCGGATGGTGCGCGAGCGGGATGTGCGAGAAGTTCATCCCCCACATCCCGCTCACGATCACGAACGGCAGCGTCACCGTCGCCACCACCGCCAGCGCCTTCGACGACTGCCCGAGCCGGTTCGACACCTGCGACAGGTAGCTGTCCAGGGTGCTCGAGAGCAGCTCGCGGTATGCGTCGAGCGAGTCGTTGATGCGCAGCACGTGGTCGTACACGTCGCGGAAGTAGAGCTGCGTGCTGGGCGGCAGCAGCTCGTTCGGCCGGTTGGTGAGCTGGTTCAGCATCTCGCGCTGCGGCGCGAGGTGGCGGCGCAGCTGCAGCACCAGCCGCTTGACCGAGAAGATGTCGCGCAGCGCGCTCTGGTCGAAGCGCACGAACACGCGCTCCTCCAGCCCGTCCAGGAACTCGTCGACGCGGTCGAGGATCGGGAAGAACTCGTCCACCGCCTCGTCGAGCACCGCGTGCATGAGGCGCGCGGGGCCACGCGCCAGCACGTCGATCCCCTGGTCCACCCGCGCGCGCACCTGCGAGATCGCCGTCGCGCCCTCGGCGTGCACGGTCACGAGCCAGTTCGGGCCGAGGTACGCGTAGAGGTTCAGCGTCTCGATGTCGTACGGGTCGCTCGTGTCGTCGCAGAAGCGCACGCCGCGCGCGACGACGAACAGGTACTGGTCGTGCTCCTCGTACTTGACACGGCTCTGCGGGTTGAGCGTGTCCTCGATCGTCAGCGGGTGGAAGTGGAACACCTTCTCCAGCAGCGCGTGCTGCGAGCGCTGCGACAGGTCCACGTCCAGCCACAGCTGCCCCTCCCCCGACGCGAAGGCGCGCGTCAGCTCCTGCAGCGACAGGTTGCGCTGCACCGTGCCGTCGGGCGCGCGCCACACGCTGAACGGCGTGCGCGACCCGGGCTGCGTCGCGTGCGTGCCGGTCGCCGCGGCGACCGCGCCGGTGAGGCGCGCGTCGGTCGTCATGCGTCCCTCATGCGCCCCGCGCGTGCGGCCACTTCACGCCGCGGATCACCTGGAAGCCCACCGCCCGCTCGCGCGACAGCTCGCGCAGCAGCGACTCCTCGCGCCCCAGCGCGTCCAGCGCCTCCCGCCACCCGCGCCGGCGGAACGCGCGCCCGACGATCTGCACCTTCTGCTGCCAGGTGAGCTGCGGCGCCTCGCCGTCGTTCGGGCCCTCGGCCGCCTCGTCGGTCCAGTCCTGCACCTGGAGGTCCACCACGCCCGCGTCGCGCAGCATCTGCTTCCACTCCATCAGCATCTGCGGGCGCATGCCGAGCCGCTCGACGAGCAGCGCGCGCGCCGCCGGCGAGATGTCGGAGCTCCACGTCAGCTGCAGCAGCACCACCGCGCCCATCGGCTTCACCACGCGCGCCAGCTCGGCCACCGCGCGCGCCGGGTCGGCCGCCGCGGCGAGCACCGGCTCGCCCACCGCTGCGTCGAACACCGCCGTCTCGTGCGGCAGGTCGTCCAGCGGCGCCTGCTGGAACGAGAGCGGCAGCGGCGTGCCCGCGTCCAGCAGCTCGCGGAAGCGCTCGTCGGCCGCCTCGATGCGCTCGGCCTCGGGATCGACGCCCGTCACCGCCGCGCCCGTGCGCTCGGCCAGCCACTCGCAGCTCGTGCCGTCGCCGCAGCCGGACACCAGCACCTCCTGTCCCGCGCGCACCTCCAGCAGCTCGCCGACCTCGCGGTACAGCTCCTCTCCTGCGGCGCGCCAGCGCCCGAAGACCAGCTCCTGGACCAGGCGGAGGACCGCCGGGGAAACGTGAGGCAGCGCGTTCATCGCGGGAGGGATCGGCACGTCGCCCGATCGGGCGTCGTCCGGCTCATTGCAGAGCGTGCAGGTGCACGACGCAGGCCTCGCCCACGCGGTCGGGAGCGTAGCCGCCCTCGAGCGCGCTCACCACGCGCCCGCCGCACCAGTCCGTCGCGCGCGCCACCAGCGCCCGCGTCATCCGGTCGACGTCGTCCAGCTCCAGCGTGAACGCGCCCAGCGGGTCGCCCGCGAGGCAGTCGAATCCGGCGGACACGATCAGCAGCTCGGGCGTCCAGCCCGTGGTCGCGGCGTCGACCGCGCGCTCCCACGCGTCCACGTAGCGCTCCCGTGGAAGGCCGCCGGGCAGCGGGACGTTCCAGACCGTGCCGTGCGGCCCGCGGTCGTCGGCCGCACCCGTCCCCGGATACCACGGCCACTGGTGCATCGACACGAAGCGGATGCCGGGGTCGTCCTGCACCAGCGCCTGCGTGCCGTTGCCGTGGTGGACGTCCCAGTCGACGATCAGCACGCGCTCCAGCCCGTGCCGCCGGCGCGCGTGGTGCGCCGCCAGCGCGACGTTCCCGAACAGGCAGAAGCCCATCCCCGAGGCGCGCAGCGCGTGGTGGCCCGGCGGACGCACGGCCGCGAAGGCGCGTCGCGCGCTCCCGGCCATCACGAGGTCGAGGCCGTCCAGCACCGCGCCGGCGCCTGCCGTCCCCGCGTCCCACGAGCCCGCGCTGACGACCGTGTCCGCGTCCAGGCGCCCGCCGCCCGACCCGGCCATCGTGCGCACCACGTCGACGTAGCCGGGGTCGTGCGCGAGCGCGAGCGCCTCGGGGGTCGCGTGGCGCGCCTCGACGTGCTGAAGCGCCTCGAACAGGGGGATGTCGCGCCCGACGGCGCGCAGCACGGCGCGCAGCCGGCCGACGTGCTCCGGGTGCTCCCACCCGGTGTCGTGCCGGCCGCAGTCGGAGTGGGACACGAACGCGACGGGCGCCTGCGTGGGGACGGGCTGGACGGGTTGCGACATGAGACGCGCGGCCGGAGCCGCGTCAGCGGATCGGGCGGCGGCGCCGGTGCGCGAGCAGGAAGATCGAGCCGTCCCGCGCCCCCGCCTCGGCCAGCGTCGCGTTCTCGTCCAGGACCTCGATCCCGCCCAGCTTCACGACGAAGTCGTCGTGGTACGTGGCCTCGGGGAAGAGCGCCTCCAGCGCCGCGACCTTCACCGCCAGCACCGGCTCCGTCGCGGGCGCGCTGACGCGCACCGCGTCCCACACCTCGGCCATCTGCACGCGCACCGTCCAGCGGTTCGCGGCGTCTGGCGCGCCCACGCGCAGCTCCGTCGCGCGCGAGCGGAGCGTCGTCACGAAGGGCGCGCTCACGGCTGCGTCTCCGTGCCGGTGGCGTCGTGCGACCCGTCCGTGCGGTCCTCGGTCGGGTACGGCGGCAGCGTCGCGAAGAAGCGGCCGACCTGCTGGTCGAAGATGTAGGTCGACCCGCTGACGCGCGTGCCGTTCTCGGCCGGCTGGACGCCGATGATCAGCTCCTCGCCGCCCTGGCCGCGGAGGTTCACGTACGTCGGGCCCTCCTTCTCGACGAAGGCGGCGTAGATCCCCTGGCGCCCCGCGAAGAACCGCTTGGCCGCGGCCAGCACCTCGGCCGGCGCGAGGGTGGTGTGGGTCTCCTGCAGGGTCCGGCCGAGCTGGTAGTTCATCGGAGGGCCGCGGGGCGGCGGAACGGGACGTCGGTCGGGTCCGCGACGCGCCGGCGCGCGCTCACCCGTGCCACGGGATCGCGGGCACCCCCAGGGCGGGCGTGCCCAGCGCGCTGTTCGGATCGACCGGCGGGTAGAAGTCGAGCGGCAGCTCGACCGTGAAGGTCGATCCCTGCCCGACCGCCGACTCCAGCGCGATGTCGCCGCCGAGCAGTCGGGCGATCCGCCGGGCGAGCGCCAGGCCGAGCCCCGAGCCGCCGTACCGCCGCACCGCCGAGCCGTCCACCTGCCGGAACTCGTCGAAGACCATCTGCTGTGCATCGGGCGGGATGCCGATCCCGGTGTCCTGCACCCGGTACGCCACCCGCCCGTCGCGCACCTCCACCGAGGCGATGACCTCGCCCGCCGCGGTGAACTTGTACGCGTTGGCCAGCAAGCTAACGAGGATCTTCGCGATTTTCTTGCGGTCGCTGCGGAGCGGCGGCAGGAGCGTCGTCGGCTCCTCCACCCGCAGCGCGACCGTCCCCGCGCGGCCCGTCGCCTGCGCGATCGCGTCCTGCAGCGGCGCGCGCGGATCGCACTCGTCCACGTGGACCTCCAGCCCGCCGCGCTTGAGCGTCGTCAGCTCCAGCAGGTTGTCGATCAGCTCCAGCAGCCGGCTGCCGGCGCCGCGCACCCGCACCAGGTCCTCGCGCTGCGCCTCCGTCAGCGGGCCCGAGAGCTCGTCGAGCATCAGCGCCACGTAGCCCTGCACCGCGGCCAGCGGCGTGCGCAGCTCGTGGCTCATGTTCGCCAGGAACTCGTCCTTCACGCGCCGCGCCTCGAGCACGGCGACGTACTGCCGCTCCAGCTCCGCGTTGCTCTCGACGAGGGCCGCGTTGGCGCGCCGCAGCTCGTCGATCAGGTCGGCCTTCTCGGCCGCCGCGGCCAGCTGGTCGGCCACCACGCGCAGCAGCCAGCGCTGGTCGTCGGCCAGGCGGCTCTCGTCGGCGAAGTAGAACGCGATCGCGCCGAAGACGTGCGGCGTGCCGCTCCCCGCGCCGTTCCCGGCCAGCGGCAGCGCCACCAGCGCGCGGAAGCCCAGCTCGCGCGCCACGTCCTGCCAGTCTGCGAGCGCCGGATCCGCGAAGACGTCCGGCACCTCGACCATGCGCCGCTCGGCCGCGGCCTCGCCGCTCGGGCCGCTGCCCAGGCGGACGCGCGCGTCGCCCATCCAGCGCGCGTAGCGGTCGGGCCAGTTGTGCGCGGCCGCCAGGCGCATCGTGTCGCCGTGGCCCTCGCGCACGTACACCGACGCGAACGACGCGCCCAGCAGCGGCACGATGCGCTCGAGCGCGAACTGGTACAGCTCCTCGAGCCGGTCCGCGGTGTGGAAGGCGCGCGCGATCTCGCGCACGGCCGCCAGCTCGCGCAGCGCCAGCTGCGCGGTCGCCGCGGCCTCGTCGGCCACCTTGGCCATGGTTCGTTCGACGGGTGAGGCGCGCTCGAAGTACGGCTCGACCACGACCTCGGGGGCCGACTCGGCGACGTCCTCGGCGACGCCGTCGCCCGGCCCCGCCGCGGGTGGCGGCGCGGCCGGTGGGCCGAACAGGTCGGGCTCTGCTTCCGGGAAGACGCGCACGGCGACCACGGATCGGGGAGCGGGGCGGCGCACGACCGGTGCCGCCGACTTCGGCGCACGCCGAGACGAAGTGGCCACCAATCTGCAGGGCGGACCGCCCTCGGACCAGACGAGTTCGCCCGCGTCCGGGTTACGCGCGGGTGATGCGCCGGCCACGCGCGACGTGGGGCCTCAGCCCCGCGGCCGCTTGGGCGAGAGCGCGCGCACCTCCAGGCGGTGCACCAGCACGCCCGGCGGCGTCGCGACCAGGTGCGCCACCGACTCGGCCACGTCCTCGGGCAGCAGCTGCCACGCGACGTCGCGCGCCCTGGGCGGCGAGAAGTCGGTGGCCACGGAGCCCGGGCTCACGACCGAGACCTTCACGCCCGCGTCGCGCACCTCCAGCATCAGCGACTCGGCGAAGCCCATCACGGCGTGCTTCGTGGCGGCGTAGCACGTCCCGCCCACGAACGCGCTGCGCCCCGCGATCGAGCCGATGATGACGACGTGTCCCGCCTCGCGCGCCACCATGCCGGGCAGCACGGCGCGCGTGACGTGGAAGAGCGCGTTGAAGTTGACGTCCACCATGCGCCGCCACTCGTCGGGCGTCAGCTCCAGGAACGGCTTCAGCACGCCGATGCCGGCGTTGTTCACCAGCACGTCGACCTCCAGCCCATCGAGCGCGGCATGCACGGCGCCGGCGTCGGTGACGTCGAGCGGGATGGCGCGGCAGCGGCCGCCCTCGCGCGCGATCTCGTCCGCGAGCGCCTGCAGCTCGTCACCCGAGCGGGCGACGGCGACGATGTCGTGCGTGGCGGCGAGGCGCCGCGCGATCGCGCGGCCGATGCCGCGCGAGGCACCCGTGACGAGGGCGGTGGGCATGTGGCGGTGAGCTCGTGGACATCCTTCTCGTCGAGCGGCGGGCCTGGACAAGATGCGTCAGCGTGCCTGCGCTGCGCGAGGCGCTCGCCACCGCGACGTGAGCCCGACGCGAACTACGACGGCGGCAAGGATGAAGATCGGCCTAGATCCGGGAACGACGGATGGCTCCGGTGGAGTGCGAGGAACCTCGCGCCACGCGGAGCCATCCGTCGTTCTCGGATCTTCTCAGACTTTCATCCTTGCAGATTGCCGTTCGCCGTCCGGGTCCGGCGCGCCCTCAGCTCCGCAGCAGCGCGATCGCGCGCTGCGGGCTCACGAGGTCGTGCACGAGCGCCGCGCGTGGCGCGTCGTCGCGCAGCGCGTTCGCCAGACCGCGCGCCACCAGCAGCGCCTCGCCGACGTTCCGGAAGCCGCTCGCGCCCTCGGTCGTCATGTCGCCTCCCTCGCTGGTCGCGTCGCCGCCGGTCGCGTCCGCGTCGTCACCGGCGCCGCCGCGCAGGCCGCGCAGCGCGTCCGGCGAGATGGTCACCTGATCGGCGGCCTCGTGACCGGGGCGCGCCGCGCCGTCGCGCGTGCGCGTGCGGCCACCCTCGCGGACGCCGTCGCGCTCGGGGTCGCGCACCGGCGCGACGCCGCCCACCACGCCGGTCCTGCCGATCGGTCCCGCCATCTGCGCTCTCCCTGTCTCCGGTTCGGTCCCGGCGCGGGCCGCTCGCGGCCGCACGCCCCCGGAGGTGATTGTCGGCACGGGACCGCGGGAACTTGAGCGCCCGATGCCCGGACCGCTCAGCCGAGGTGTCGCTCGAGCACGCGGACGACCGGCGCGAACGCGAGCGCGGATCCGCCACCGCCCGTCGCACGCGTCGCGACCTGCTCGGCGTCGAGCGCCTGGCCCTCCGCCATCAGCGTCTCCGTCAGCCACGGCCCCGCGCGCGGGTTCCACCACCAGTCCTCGTCGAAGCGCTCGCGCAGCGCGTCGGCCAGCACGGCCCGCAGCTGCCAGCCGCGCAGGTAGCGCGCGACGTACAGCCGCGGATCGACGTCCACGAGCGCGTCCGCCGCCGCGTGCCGCACCGACGTCGCCGCCTCCATCGTCTCCACGTAGAGCGCCGGCGCGTCGTCCCACGCGGCGGTCGCGTGCAGCGCCAGCTCGTAGCGCAGCTTCCCCGCGTGGCGGCGCAGCAGGTACAGCTCCGCGAACGCCGCCGCGCGCAGGAACGCCGGCACGCGCGACGCGTCGAGATCGGAGTAGCGGCGCAGCCAGCCGCGATCGAGCGGCAGCTGGTCGAACAGCATCGCGTACCCCTCGCCCACCGAGGCGTCGCCCGCCCACCGCGCCTCGAACGGCAGGTCGCGCCGCGCGTGCGCGAGATGGAGCGCGTGTCCCACCTCGTGCAGGAGCGTGCGCCAGTCGTGCGCGCCGCCCGTCGGCTGCAGCACCACGTGCACCACGTCGGGGATGCGCACGGGCGCGCAGAACGCGCGCGCCCGCTTCCCCGCCCGCTCGCCCACGTCGTAGCGCACGCGCCCACCCGCCGACGCGTCGACGCCCATCGCGGCGAGCTGGGTGCGCACCGTCGCCAGCATCCCGCCGGGCGCGAAGCCGCCGTCGAACTCCGGCGCGCGCAGCAGCGCCAGCACGTCGGCGCGCGTCGGCTCGCCCGCCGGCAGCTCCAGGCGCCGCCGCGCGACCTCGCGCAGCACGTCGTCCCACATCGGCTGCGTGTCGCGCAGCAGCTGCGCGGCCGCCGCGTCCAGCGCCTGCACGTCGATGCCGCTCGTGCGCGCGAACGTCGCCACGTAACCGTCCGCGATCCCCAGCCCGGCCGTCGCGTCGTGCTCGCGCTGCAGGCGTTCGCGGCGGCGTGGCGCGAGCTCGGTGGCCACCAGGCGCGCGCGCGCCGCCTCGATCGCGGTGCGCGCCGCGCGGTCGCGCGTGTCGGCGAGCGCGCGCGGCACGTCGCCGAACGCGAACGCGCGCCCATCCGACAGGCGGACGACGGCCGCGCGCTCCCAGGCGATCTCGCGCTCGTCCAGCGGCGCCAGCGCGCGCGCCACCCGTGTCTCCGCCACCCACTCGGCCAGCGCGCGCTGCGGGGCGTCTGGCGCGTCGAGCAGCTCGCGCGCGAGCGACACCGCCTCGTCGTCCAGCGCCGCGGCGTGTCGGGCGTACAGCGACGCGAGCGCGACGTCGCGCGCGAGCCCCGCGTGCACCTGCCAGAGCGCGCGCGCGACGTCCTCGCTCAGCGCCTCCGCCGCACGCCGCAGGCGGTCGACCGTGAGCTCCCCCATCGCGGAGGCGCCGGGCGACTCAGCCGGCCAGCTTCTCGTCCAGGAACGCGCCCACGCGATCGGCGGCCACGCGCTCCTGCGTCAGCGAGTCGCGGTCGCGCACCGTCACCGTGTTGTCCTCCAGCGTCTGCCCGTCGACCGTGAGGCAGAACGGCGTCCCGACCTCGTCCTGGCGGCGGTAGCGGCGGCCGATCGCGCCCGTCTCGTCGTAGAACACCGGGAAGCGGCGGCGCAGCTCGTTGCCGAGCTTCTCCGCGAACTCGGGCATCCCGTCCTTCTTCACGAGCGGGAAGATGCCCGCCTTGATCGGTGCGATGGCGGGATGCAGGCCGAGCACCACGCGGCCCTCGCTCTCGCCCGCGACCTCCTCCTCGCGGTAGGCGTTGGCCAGCGCGGCGAGCGTCACGCGGTCCGCGCCCACCGACGTCTCGATCACGAACGGCACGAAGCGGCGGTTGTTGGGCTGGTCGAAGTACTCGAGCTTCTTCCCCGAGTACTCCTGGTGCCGCCCGAGGTCGAAGTCGCCGCGGTGGTGCACCCCCTCGATCTCCTGGAAGCCGAGCGTGCCGCCGAAGTCGAACTCGATGTCGAACGCCGCGCGCGCGTAGTGCGCCAGCTCACCGGCGCCGTGCTGGTGGAAGTGCAGCCGGTCTTCCTTGAGGCCGAGGTCGAGGTGCCACTGCATGCGCTGCGCCTTCCAGTACTCGAACCACTCCATGTGGTCCGCGTTCGGGTCGACGAAGAACTGCATCTCCATCTGCTCGAACTCGCGCGTGCGGAACGTGAAGTTCCCGGGCGTGATCTCGTTGCGGAACGCCTTGCCGATCTGCGCGATCCCGAACGGGACCTTCTGGCGCGTCGACTGCTGCACGTTCAGGAAGTTCACGAAGATCCCCTGCGCCGTCTCCGGGCGCAGGTAGACGACGCTCGCGGAGTCCTCGAGCGCGCCCATGAACGTCTTGAACATCAGGTTGAACTGGCGCGGCTCGGTGAGCTGACACTCCGTGTGCTCGCCCGGCTGCTTGCTCGGCTTCCGCGGGCAGCGCGCGTCCTGCAGCTTGTCGGCGCGGAAGCGGCCCTTGCACGCCTTGCAGTCGACGAGCGGATCGACGAAGCCCGCGACGTGGCCGCTCGCCTCCCACACCTTGGGATGCATCAGGATCGCCGCGTCGAGCCCCTCGACGTCGTCGCGCATGCGCACGAGCGCGTGCCACCAGCGGTCCTTGATGTTCTTCTTCAGCTCCACGCCCAGCGGGCCGTAGTCCCACACCGACCCGGTCCCGCCGTAGATCTCGGAGGACTGGAAGATGAAGCCGCGCCGCTTGGCGAGCGACACGAGCTTGTCCATCACGTCGGGCTGGTTGCTGGCGGGCATGGCTGGGCTGGGTTTCGGTGTGAACCCGGAATTCTATGCGGGTCGGGTCGCGGCGGGGAGGCGGCGGCCGTCACCGGGCTGCGTGCTGCGTGCTGCGTGAGGGGCGTCCCGAGGCTGCACACGCAGCACGCAGCACGTCACACGCAGCCGCCTCAGGAGTCCGGGTCCTCCGAGATCAGCGCCTCGCCGACCCGCCCGCTCCCCGTGAGGTGCGCCACGATCCGGTCCCCGTGGAAGCGCCCGTTCTCGATGAAGACCTGGTTCGCGTCGTAGCCCGCCACCAGCACGCCCACCATGTAGATCCCGCGCACGTTCGTCTCGAACGTCGCCGGGTCGTGCGCCGGGATCCCCGTGGCGGGGTCGACGCGCACGCCGCTCGCCTGCAGCAGCGCCGTGTCCGGCGCGAAGCCCGTCAGCAGGTAGGCGTGGTCGGCGGCCAGCTCCTGCTCGCCGTCCGGGCCGCGGATCACCACCACGTCCGGCCGGATCTCCGTCACCCGCGAGTTCCAGCACGCCGTGATGCTCCCCTCGGCGATCCGGTTCGCGACGTCGGGCAGCACCCACGGCTTGATGCGCTTGTCCCACGTCGGGCCGAAGTGCACCAGCGTCACGCGCGCGCCCGTCCGGTACAGGTCCAGCGCCGCCTCGGCGGCCGAGTTGCCGCCGCCGACCACGACGACGTCCTGGTCGAACGCCTCGTGCGCCTCGCGATACACGTGGCTCACGTGCGGGAGATCCTCACCCGGGACGTGCAGCTTGTTCGGCGTGCCGAAGTAGCCCGTCGCGACGATCACCGCGCGGCAGCGCAGCGTGCGCGACTCGCCCGAGCGGCGCACGCTGCGCACGTGCAGCTGCGGCGACTTCCCCTCGATCGCGACCACCGTCTCGTACTGCCGCACGGGGATGCCGAAGTGCCGCACCGCGCCGCGGTAGTACGCCAGCGCGTCGCGCCGCGTCGGCTTGGTGTCCGCGATCAGGAAGGGCAGCCCGCCGATCGACAGCTTCTCCGCCGTCGAGAAGAAGGTCGCGTACAGCGGGTACTCGACGATCGTGGAGCACACCGGTCCGCGCTCGATCACCGCCACCGTCAGCCCCGCGCGCATGGCGCTGATCGCCGCCGCGAGACCGCAGGGACCGGCGCCGACCACGACCACGTCCACGTACTCCATGCGATGGATCTCCTCGGCCCTCGGCGCTCCGCGCTCGGCGCTCACGGCGTCGCGGCGACGGAGCGAGCGCCGAGCGCCGATCGCCGAGGGTTACGGCGTGACTCCAATGATCTGATCCCGCCGCGTCCCCACGCTCACGAACGCGATCGGCGCCTCCACCAGATCCTGGATGCGGTCCAGGTAGCGGCGCGCGGCGGGCGGCAGATCCTCCATCGTGCGCGCGTCGCCCGTGTGCTGCTGCCACCCCTCGAACCACTCGTACTTCGGCACCGCGCGGTCCAGCATCGTCAGGTCGCCCGGGAACTCGGTGTACAGCTCCCCGTCCACCTCGTAGCCCACGCACAGCGCGATGCGGTCCAGCGTGTCGAGCACGTCGAGCTTCGTCATCGCCAGCCCCGTGAGCCCGTTCACGCGCGTCGCGTAGCGCACCACCACCGCGTCGAACCAGCCGCAGCGCCGCGCGCGGCCGGTGGTCGCGCCGAACTCGTTGCCCAGGCGGCGGACCTCCTCACCCAGCTCGCCGGGGATCTCCGTCGGCAGCGGGCCGTTGCCCACGCGCGTCGTGTACGCCTTCACCACGCCCAACACCGCGTCGATCGCCGTCGGCGCGATGCCCACGCCCACCGCCGCGCCGCTCGACGTCGTGCTGCTCGACGTCACGAACGGATACGTGCCGTGGTCGACGTCGAGCATCGAGCCCTGCGCGCCTTCCAGCAGCACCGCGGCGCCCTGCTTCAGCGCGCGGTGGATGCACAGCCCGACGTCCTCCGCCAGCGGCAGCAGGCGCGGCGCGAGGCCGGCCAGCATCGCCAGCGTCTGCTCGACGTCCACGCGCTTCGCCGACCCGAACGTCGCCAGCTGCGCGTTCGCGTGCGCGGCGCCGCGCTCCACCAGCTCGCGCATCCGCTCCGGGTGGCGCAGGTCGAGCACGCGCACGCCACGCCGCGCGATCTTGTCCTCGTACGCGGGGCCGATGCCACGCCCCGTCGTGCCGATCGCCTTGCTGGCCGCGCTCTCCGCGTCCACCAGCTTGTGGTACGGCAGCACGAGGTGCGCGCGCTCGCTGACGTAGAGCCGCCCCTCGACGTCGATGCCGTCGGTCACCAGCTCGTCGATCTCGTGGAACAGCGTCTCGGGATCGAGCACGACGCCGTTGCCGATCGCGCACCGCACGCCGGGATGCAGGATGCCGCTCGGGATCTGGTGCAGGACGAACGACACCTCGCCGATGTGCACCGTGTGCCCGGCGTTGGCGCCGCCCTGGTAGCGCACGACCCAGTCGGCCCGCTCCGCCAGGACGTCCACCAGCTTGCCCTTCCCCTCGTCGCCCCACTGGGCGCCGACCACCACAAGCGTGCGCGTCGTCGAATCGAACATGATCTCTGCGAGCGCGCGCTCCGGCAGGCCGGGCGCGGCGCGGTCATGGGCGGCCGCGCCTCATGGGTCGCTGGCCGGCGGACACGAAAAACGCCCCGGGGCACCCGGGGCGTGGGGTGAATCTAGGCCGTCCGCCCCGCCGGGGGTACCCGGACGCCCGGTTCGCCGCCCCGAGCGCCGCCGCGAGCGGCGCCCAGCAGCGCGCGCGCCGCGCCCGCCAGCACGCGTGCCGCCTCGGCCACGCCGGTGCCATCCAGCCGGTCCGCGCTGTCGCGCGGCGAGTGGATGCGCGTCAGCGTCCCCCACGTGCCGCGGCTCAGCGTCAGGGTCGCCCACCCCGCATCCGCCAGCGCGACGGCGTCCACGAGGATCCCGGGCACGAGGCGGCGCACGCCGAGCGTCGCCCCCGCGTCGCGCGCCGCCGCCTCCAGCGCCGCGACGAGCGCCGTCGGCACGCGCGCGCCCGTCATCGCGGTCAGCGCACCCACGTCGTCCACGCCGTCGACGTTCAGCGCGACGCCGGCTACCTCGCCCGCTGCATGCCGCTGCGCGCACCACGCCCGCGCGCCCGCCAGCCCCAGCTCCTCCGCGCTCGTCAGCAGCACGCCGGGCGCCTCCGGCAGGTCGCGCAGCGCCTCGGCCGCCAGCAGCACCGTCGCCACGCCCGACGCGTCGTCGAGCGCGCCGGGCGAGCGCGCGGTCACGACGCTCGCCGCCACGGGCACGCCGGCGACCGCGGCGAACGCGGCCAGCGCCCACCAGACCGCGGGCGTCGCCCACGTCGCGCCGGCCAGCTGCGCCCCGGCGAGGACGAGGGCGGCGAGCCAGGCGACGATGGTTCCCGTCACGCCCGCCGCGCGTACGCCGATCGGCACCGGCTGCGACTTCGAGTCGAGGTGCGCCACCAGCCACACCGTCGGCCGCGCGTCGCCGCGCGTCGCGACCAGGTTCACGCCGCGGCGGCGCAGCACGGGCGCGCTCAGCACGCCGCGCCGCGCGGCCCACCAGCCGATCATGCCGCCGACGACCAGCGCCGCGGACATCAGCGTCAGCGCCGCGCTCGCGCGTCCCGCGGCGCCGAACGACGCGGCCGCTGCGAGCACCGTGATCGACGCGAGGCCCGCGATCGGCGTCCCCCACCGGCCGACGAGTGCCGAGTAGGTGAACGGCACCTCCTGCACGTCGAAGCGGAGGCGACGGAGCGTGTCCGCCGCGTGCGCGCGCGCCACCGCTTCGGCCGCGCCGCCCGCGGGCCGCGGCGCATGCGCGAGCGCGCGCAGGTGGGCACGCGCGGCCGCGTCGCTCACGTGACCCGACGGGTCAGTGCGCCGCCGCGAGCCCTCGCGCCGCGACCGGCGTCGGCGGCGCGCCGACGAGCGGCACCACGGCCGCCGCGAACGCCGCGCGCACCTGCTCGCGCTCCGCGTCGTCCAGCGCCAGCAGCGGCGCGCGCGGCACGCCGCCCTCCAGCCCGACCATCGTCATCGCGGCCTTGAGCCCCGCGGGCCCCAGCGCCGCGACCACGTCGCGCGCCAGCGGCACCAGCCGCGCCTGCAGCGCCGCGGCGCCGTCGGCGTCGCCCGCGCGCGCGGCCTCCCACACGGCCAGCGTCAGCGCCGGCGCGAACAGCGAGACCGCGAGGATGCCGCCCGAGACGCCGAGTGCGAGCGCCTGCGCCCACGTGCCCCCGTGGCCGGTGAGGACGCGGAAGTCGTCGCGCTGCGACTCGACGTAGCGCGCGAGCGTCGCCAGGTCGCCCGCGCTGTCCTTCATGCCGACGACGTTGCCGTGGCGCGACAGCCGCGCCACCAGCTCCGGCGACAGCACGAGGTGCGCGTACACCGGGATGTTGTACAGCAGCACCGGCAGCGGGCTCGCGTCGGCGACGGCGGTGAAGTGCGCGTGCAGCGCCGCCTCGCTCATCCGCTTGCCGTAGTAGTGCGGCGATACGACCAGCACCGCGTCGGCGCCCGCGTCGGCGGCCACGCGCGCGCGCTGGATCACCTGCCGCGTGCTCTCGCCGCCGATGCCCGCGATCAGCCAGCGGTCCGACGGCACGAGCGCGCGCGCCCACGTCAGCAGCGCCGCGCGCTCCCCCTCGTCCAGCAGCGCGGCCTCGCCGCTCGATCCGGCCACCACGACGCCGGACAGGCCGGCCGCGACGTGCGCGCGCACGTTCGTTTCGAAGGACGCGCGCGCGACCGCGCCGTCGGCGTCGAACGGCGTGACGGCCGGCGCCATTGCGCCGGCGAGGACTCGGGTCATGCGGGGCTCCGGGTGCGGGGCGACTGCGAGACTGCCGGCGCGCGCCCGCGCGCCGTCACCCGTTCAAGAAGTCGAACTCCCCGGCGCCCTGCAAGCCGTCCATCCCCTTCGCGCCGGCGCCGGCGCCCGCCGGCTCGGGGACGCTCGCCTCCGCCGCGGCGGCCGGCGCCGGCGCCGGGATCGACGCCCCCAGCATCTTGAACTGCAGCGCGAAGTCGGCCGGCCGCGTCGCGGCGCCCAGCGCCACCTCGTACGTCACCTCGCCCGAGCGCACGAGGTCCGTCAGGTGCTGGTCGAACGTCTGCATGCCGTACTGCATGCGGCCTTCGGTCATGAGGTCGCGGATCTCGCTCACGCGCCCCTCGGCGATCAGGTCGCGGATCGCGGCCGTGTTGATCATGATCTCGGCCGCCACCACGCGCCCCTGGCCGCTCGCGCGCGGGAGCAGGCGCTGCGAGATGACGGCGTGCAGCGACTCCGCGAGACGCATGCGCACGACCTCCTGCTCCTCGGGCGGGAACATCGCCATCGTACGCAGGATGGTGCTCTGCGCGTCCGGCGTGTGCAGCGTCGACACGAGCAGGTGGCCCGTCTCGGCCGCCTTCATCGCGGTGTCGACCGTCTCGGCGTCGCGCATCTCGCCGATCAGGATCACGTCGGGATCCTGGCGCAGCGCGGCGCGCAGGCCGCTGCGGAAGCTGTCGGTGTCGACGCCGATCTCGCGCTGCGTCACGCTCGCGCGCACGTCGGCGTGCAGGAACTCGATCGGGTTCTCGAGCGTGACGATGTGCTTCTCGGAGCGCTCGTTGATCTGCCGCACCATCGCGGCCATCGTGCTCGACTTGCCCGAGCCCGTGACGCCGGTGACCAGGATCATCCCGCGCTCCGCGTCGGCGATGCGCGACACGGCGGGCGGCAGCCGCAGCTTCTCGAGCGTCGGCACGTCGTACGGGATGGCGCGCATCACGACCGAGAACGCGCCCCGCTGCCGCATGATGTTGACGCGGAAGCGCCCGACGCCCGGCAGCGCGTACGAGCAGTCGTAGTCGGACAGCTCGTCGAGGCGCGCGCGGTCGGCCTCCACCGGTATCAGCGACTGCGCGATCGCGCGCGTCTGCTCCGCCGTCAGCGCCTGCCGGGTCAGCGGCACCAGGCGCCCGTCGACGCGCGCCCGGAAGACGTCGTCGGCCTTGATGTGCAGGTCGGAGGCGCCGCGCTCGACGGCGGCGCGCAGGATCTTTTCCATCGGGGAGTCGGGCCGGAGACGGGCGGAGGGCGCGATGCCCGCGGTCGCCCGCCGTCAGTAGCCGGCGGCCGGGTCGACCACGTTGCGGAGCGGCGTACCACGCCGCCAGCGCGTCCAGTTGTCGAGGAAGACGTCCAGCATGCGCGGCCAGAAGCCGGCGGCCGAGGTCGCGGAGACGTGGGGCGTGAGGAGCACGTTGGGCAGGCGCCAGAGCGGGCTGTCGCCGGGCAGCGGCTCCACGTCCATGACGTCGAGCACCGCCCCGCGCAGCCGGCCCGCGGCCAGCGCGTCCACGAGCGCGCCCTCGTCCACGAGCGCGCCGCGGCCCACGTTGACGACGATCGCCGACGGCCGGAGCAACCCCAGCCGCCGTGCGTCCAGGAGCCGCTCGGTCTCCGGTGTGCTGGGTGCGGCCAGGATGACGAGGTCGGCCCGCGCCAGCTCCGCGTCCAGCCCGTCCTGGCCGATGACCGCCGCGAACCCCGGCGGCGCCTCCGCGGCGGGGCGTCGGCGGACTCCCACGCACGTCGCCCCCAAGGCCGTCAGCCGCTCTGCGACCGCGGCGCCAATCCCGCGCACGCCGACGATCAGCGCGCGGCACTCGCCGATCTCGCGCGGCCCCGAAAAGCCGCCCGGCGGCGCGGCCGGCTCGACCCACGGCGCCCGGTCCCACGTGCCCGCGCGCTGCTGCGCCAGCGCGACGTCGAACCCGCGCAGGAAGTGCAGCACGCCCGCGAGGACGTACTCGGCCATCGGGATGGCCATCACGCCGGCGGCGTTGGTGAGCACGATCTCGCGCGCCAGCAGCTCGGGCGAGAGCAGGCTGCGCACGCCGGCGGCGGCGCTCTGCACCCAGCGGAGGCGGGGCGCGCCGGCCAGCAGCGCGGGGTGCAGCCCGAACCCGAAGTACACCTCCGCGTCGCGCACCGCGGCCAGCGCCTCGCCGCTGGGCGCCCGCCCGCCGTCGCCGTCGGAGACGGTGGGCGCGTCCACCACGCGGACCTCCCAGTCGGGGGGCGTCGCCTCGCGCAGGCGGGCGGCGGCCGACGGCGGCAGCGCCCAGACGCGGGCGCTGGAGTTCAGGTCGACGACGAGGACGCGGGAGGGCGCGGGTTCAGACATGCGCCAACGCTAACCATCGCGCCCTGCCCTCACGAGCCGTGACGCCGCGCGGCGGGTCCGCGCGACGCGTGTCGGCCCATCAGCCCCGCGTCACTGCATCTCGAGGTCGCGCACGTCCTCGGGCGTCGTCTGCGGCGACGCGTCGCCGAGCTGGATGCTGCGGGCCTCTTCCTCGAGGTGGGCGATCGTCGCCTCGTCGCGCACGGTGGGCGTGTCGAAGGCGCGGAACACCGAGCTGCCGCACCGCTGACACTTCAGGTTCGCCGGGGGCACGTCGTCGAAGAACTGCTCGGCCCCGCACGTGACGCACACCATCGTCGTGACGGACTCGATCGTCGGCTGCGCCATCTGGTCGCGCAGCGCCTGGCCGCGCACCTCGCGGTCGCTCTCCGGCACGTGCCGCCCGCCGGCGGCGCCGCGCGCCGGCTTGTGCGTCTCTTCGGCGTTGGCGCCGGACTTCTCGGGGCGGGGCTTCGCTGCCATGAGGCGATCTCCTGATCGGGGACTGTGCGGTCTGATGGGTCCCCGAGGGGTGCAAGGAGCGTGCGTAGGCCTGGAGCCGAACGGCGGAGGACGGAACGGCGGAGGACGGTGGAACGGAGGACGAAACGGCGTGAAACGGACAGGCGGACCTCTGGGCTTGAAGCTTCAAGCCTGAAGGGTCCGCCCTTTCGTTTCACGCTCCATCGTCTTCCGCCGTTCCGTCCTCCGCCCTTCCGTCCTCCGCGGCTGGGCTCACTCCAGCCCCATGGCGGATTTCACGGCGGTCATCGTCTCCGCCGCAATCGCCCGGCACCGCGCCGTCCCCGCCGCCAGCGCCTCGCTCGCCAGGTCGGGCTGGTCGCGCAGCTCGGCCGCCCGGCGCCGGATCGGCACCAGCTCCGCCTCCATGTGCTCGAACAGCACCTGCTTGCAGGCGATGCACCCCCACGCCGCCGTGCTGCACTTCTCCGCCACCTCGGCCACCACGGGCGCCGGGCTGAACGCCTTGTGGAGGTGGTAGATGTTGCACACCTGGGGCGTGCCCGGATCCGTCTTCCGCACGCGCGCCGGATCGGTCACGGCGGGGCGCAGCTTCGCCCAGATCTCGTCGCCCGACTCCAGCAGGCCGATGGTGTTCCCCATCGACTTCGACATCTTCGCCTTGCCGTCGAGCCCCATGATGCGCCGCGTCGGCGTCAGCAGCGGCTGGGGCTCCGGGAAGTACGGCGCGTCCTCCAGCGCGAAGCGGAGGTTCCACTTGCGCGCCACCTCGCGCGAGAGCTCCAGGTGCTGCACCTGGTCCTCGCCCACGGGCACCGTGTCGGCGCGGTAGAGCAGGATGTCCGCGGCCTGCAGCACCGGATAAGTCAGGAGGCCGACGACCACGCTCTCCTGCCGCGACGCCTTGTCCTTGTACTGCGTCTGGCGCTCCAGCTCACCGAGCGGCGTGATCGTGTTGAAGATCCACGCCAGCTCGGTATGTTGCGGCACCGTGCTCTGGGCGTAGAGCGTCGCCTTCGCGGGATCGATGCCCGCCGCGAGCAGCGACACCGCCATCTCGCGCGTGCGCTGCCGCAGCGCCGCCGGGTCGTAGTTCCCCGTCAGCGCGTGGTAGTCGACGATGCAGAAGATCGCGTCGGGATGCTGGTCCTGGAGCTGGACCCAGTTCTTGACTGCGCCCAGGTAGTTCCCGATGTGCAGCTCACCCGACGGCTGGATGCCGCTGAAGATCCGTGCCATTCGCCCAACCTAGAGACGGCTCCGGAGCACAGCAAGGCGACGCTCTCGCGGCGCCCGGCGGTCCCCTGCTCGCGGCCATGCACGACGCCGCGGCCCGCGCCGCCGCCTTCATCGCCACGCACGCCGCGCAGCTCGGCGCGCTGACGTGGGAGCACAAGGGCCCGGCCGACTTCGTGAGCGACGTCGATCGCGGCGCCGAGGCGATCGTCCGCGACGTGCTGCTCGCCGCCTTTCCCGACGCGGTCTTCCTCGGCGAGGAGACGTACGATCCGTCGCAGGTGCTCGGCGAGGGGCTCGCGTTCGTCGTCGACCCGCTCGACGGCACGACGAACTTCCTGCACGGCTTCCCGTGGTACGCCGTCTCCATCGGCGCGCTGCACGCCGGCGAGCTGGTCGCGGGCGTCGTGCGCAACGCCGCCACGGGCGAGACCTTCCACGCGGCCGCCGGCGCGGGCGCGTGGCGCCGCGACGCGAGAGGCGCCGACGCGCGCATCCACGTCTCCGCCACGACCGATCCGGCGCGCGCGCTCGTCGGCACCGGCTTCCCGTTCAAGCACCTCGCGCACCTGGACAGCTACCAGCGGCAGTTCGCCGTCGTGACCGCGCGCACCGCCGGCATCCGCCGCGCCGGCGCCGCGGCGCTCGACCTATGCGACGTCGCGTGCGGCCGCTTCGACGCCTTCTGGGAGCACACGCTCGCGCCCTGGGACATCGCCGCGGGCCTGCTGATCGTCCGCGAGGCGGGCGGCGTCACCAGCGACCTCGCCGGCGACGCCGCCCGCGTCGACCACACGTCGCTGCTCGTCGGCAATCCGGCGATGCACGCGTGGATGCTCGACGTCGTGCGATCGAATACCTGAACGGCTGCATCGTGCTGCGTGCTGCGTGTCCGACCTCGGGACGCTCCTCACGCCGCACGCAGCACGATGCACGCAGCCGGCTTCAAGGTTCGCAGCCCGCAGCTCACTCTCAATCCTGCCCCGAAGATGAAGCTGGTCGAATGCGTCCCGAACTTCAGCGAGGGCCGCCGCCCCGACGTCATCGCCGCCATCCGTGACGCGATCGCGCACGTCGAGGGCGTCACCATCCTCGACGTCTCGTCCGACCCGTCGCACAACCGCACGGTCGTGACGTTCGTGGCGCCCGTCGCGCAGGCCGTCGACGCGGCGTACGCGGGCATCGCCGAGGCGGCACGGCGCATCGACCTGCGCGAGCACCGCGGCGAGCATCCGCGCATCGGTGCCACCGACGTCTGTCCGTTCGTGCCCCTCGGTGCCTGGGGGAGCACGATGGAGGACTGCATCGCGCTCGCGCGCACGCTCGGCGAGCGCGTGGGACGCGAGCTGCAGATCCCGGTCTATCTCTACGAGCGCGCCGCGACGCGCCCCGACCGCGAGAACCTCGCCGACATCCGCCGCGGCGAGTTCGAGGGGCTGCGCACGGAGCTCGGCACGAACCCCAACCGCGTCCCCGACTTCGGGCCCGACGCGATCCACGAGAGCGCGGGCGCGACGGTCATCGGCGCGCGCCCGTTCCTCGTCGCGTACAACGTCTACCTCGGCCCCGCGTCCAACGTCCCCGTCGCCAAGGAGGTCGCGAAGGCCGTGCGCGGCTCGTCGGGCGGCCTGCGCTACGTGAAGGCGCTGGGCCTCGAGGTCGACGGGCAGGCGCAGGTCTCGATGAACCTCGTCGACACCGAGAAGACGCCGCTGCACCGCGCGTACGAGGCCGTGCGCAGCGAGGCCGCGGCGCACGGCGTGACGCCCACGTGGAGCGAGCTGGTGGGCCTCGTCCCCGAACGGGCGCTGATGGAGGCCGGCGCCCGCCACGTGCAGCTGCGCGGCTTCGGCCCCTCGATGCTGCTGGAGCAGCAGGTGCGCGACGCCGTGCAGGGCGGCGCGTCGCTGTCGGGCTTCGTCGCCGACGTCGCATCCGCGTCGCCCACGCCCGGCGGCGGCAGCGTCGCGGCGCACGCGGGCGCGCTCGGCGCCGCGCTCGCGCAGATGGTCGCGGGCCTCACGGTCGGCAAGAAGAAGTACGCCGCCGTCGACGCCGAGATGCGCGAGGCCGCACTGCGCGCCGCGGACCTGGGGAACCGTCTCGCCGCGCTCGTCGCGCGCGACGCGCACGCCTACGAGCAGGTGAGCGCCGCCTACAGGCTGCCGAAGGAGCCCGCCGACGCCGCGGATGCACGCGCGCGCGCGATCCACGAGGCGCTGCTCGGCGCGGCCGCGGTGCCCCTCGAGACCGCGCGCGCCGCCGCCGACGTCGCGGAGCTGGCCGCCGCGGTCGCGGAGCGCGGCAACAGCAACGCCGTCACCGACGCCGGCGTCGCGGCGATGCTCGCGGAGGCCGCGTGCCGCGGCGCCGCGTACAACGTGCGCGTCAACGTCGTCGCGCTGGAGGACCGCACCGACGGTGCGCCACTCGCGGCCGAGGCGCGCGCCTTGGTCGAGCGCGCGGCCCGCGCCGCGCAGGCCGCGCAGGCCGCCGTGGAGCGCACCCTCGGCGACTGAGCGGATCGCGCGACACGCGAAAGGGCCCGGATGGGATGTGCTCCCGTCCGGGCCCTTCGCGTGTCGTCGGCCGCGCGATCAGGTGGCCAGCGTCAGGATCCGCGGGCCGTCCTCCGTCACCGCGACGGTGTGCTCGAAGTGCGCCGAGCGCTTGCCGTCCACCGTGACGACCGTCCAGCGGTCGGGCAGCGTGCGCGTCCCCGGCAGCCCCGCGTTCACCATCGGCTCGATCGCGATCGTGAGCCCCGCGACGAGCTTCGTGCCGCGCTTCGGCTTCCCGTGGTTGGGCACCTGCGGGTCCTCGTGCGGGCCGTGGCCCACGCCGTGGCCCACCAGCTCGCGCACCACGCTGAAGCCCGCGCGCTCCACCACCGTCTGCACCGCGTGGCCGATGTCGCCCACGTGGTTGCCCGGCACGGCGGCGGCGATCCCCGCCTCCAGCGACTCGCGCGTCACGTCCAGCAGCCGCTGGTCGTTCGCGCTGATCGCGCCCACCGCCACGGTCTCCGCGGCGTCCGTGTAGAAGCCGTCGTACTTCACGCCGACGTCCAGCGACACGATGTCGCCCTCCACCAGCGTGCGCTTCTTCGACGGGATCCCGTGCACGATCTCGTGGTTCACCGAGATGCAGACGCTGCCGGGGAAGCCGTACAGCCCCTTGAACGCTGGCGTGGCCCCCTCGTGCGAGCGGATGAACTCCTCCGCCATCAGATCGAGGTCGAGCGTGGTCATGCCGGGCCGCACGGCCGCGCGCAGCGTGGCCAGCGTGCGCCCGAGGATGCGGCCGCCCTCGGCCATCGCGTCGATCTCGCGGAGCGACTTGAGTTGGATCACGAAGCGACCTGCGGTGCGGCAGTGTGTCGGAAGGCTGGCGCGATCACGCGGGGCGCCCCGAGCCCCCGGTCGGGAGGCCGACGGCGGCCAGCGCGCGGTCGGTGACGTCCTCCACCGCGCCCACCGCGTCGATGATGCGGACGTTCGCGCCCTGCGCCTGGTACCAGTCGAGCACCGGCAGCGTCTGGGCGCGGTAGACGTCGAGGCGCGTACGCACGGCCGCGGGCTCGTCGTCCTTGCGGCGTACCAGGTGCCCGCCGTCGGACGTGCCGGGCTTCGGGCACGGCGCGCCCACCTCGCCGCCGGTCACCGGCGTCTGGCAGACGTCGCACACCAGGCGGCCGCTGATGCGCTGCACGATCTCCTCGTCGTCGATGTCGAACACGAGGACCGCGTTCAGCGTCCGTCCCAGCTCGGCCAGCACGCGCTCCAGCCCCTCGGCCTGCGGGACCGTGCGCACGACGCCGTCGAGCACCGCGCCGTTCGCGAAGTGCGGCGACTGCAGCGTCTCCTTGACGATGCCGAGGATCACGTCGTCGGGCACGAGCGCCCCGCGATCCATGTAGGACTTGGCCTCGAGGCCGAGCCGCGTGCCCTCGCGCAGGGCCGCGCGCAGCACGTCGCCGGTGGCCAGGATCGGGACGCCGAGCGCCTCGGCGAGGCGGGGCGCCTGCGTGCCCTTGCCTGCGCCGGGCTTGCCGAACAGGACGATGACCATGACTGGATGGAGCGTGGAGTGGCCCCGGACGCGTCCGAGGGCCCATGGGGCCGGAAACGGGCCACGAGGCACGAGCGTCGGAACACTCGTGCCTCGTGGCGGCCTCCGCAACCCGGAGTGTCCCGGACCGCGCGGGCGCCTGCGCGCCCGCCGGTCCGGCTGTGGCGTCAGAACCCGCCGCTCGTGGCCTGGCGGCCGCGGAAGCGCACGCGTCCCTTCTTCATGAAGCCGTCGTACTTCCGGAGCAGCAGGTGCTGCTGCACCTGCGCCATCGTGTCGAGCGCCACGCCCACCACGATCAGCAGCGAGGTGCCGCCGAACTGGAAGGGGACGTTCATGATCTTCGCGATGACGATCGGCAGCAGCGCGATCGCCGTCAGGAAGATGGCGCCCGGGAAGGTCACGCGCTCGACGACCTGCTCGATGTACTCCGCCGTCTTGGCGCCGGGCTTCACGCCCGGCACGAAGCCGCCCTGCTTCTTCAGGTTCTCCGCCAGGTCGACCGGGTTGAAGATGATCGACGTGTAGAAGTACGTGAAGACGACGATCAGGATCGCCATCAGGATGAAGTACCAGACGGTGCCCGGATCGAAGTAGGCCGCGATCTCGCGCGCCCGCGGCGAGCCGCTGAACTGCGCGATCGCGCCCGGCACCACGATCACCGACTGGGCGAAGATGATCGGCATCACGCCCGCGGTGTTGATGCGGAGCGGGATGAAGTTCTTCGTCGCCTCGCGCATGCGGCCGCGGGCCATCGTGCGCTGCGGGATCTGCACCATCACGCGGCGGGCGGCGACCGTGATCGCCACCACGCCGGCCACGACGGCCACCATCACGATCGCGAGCACCACCAGCGCCAGCGGCGCCACGGCGCCCGTGCTCACGAAGTTGAACGTCTGCAGGATGCCCGGCCAGAAGCGCTCGATGATCGAGAAGAAGATCAGGAGCGAGGCGCCGTTGCCGAGGCCGCGCTCCGTGATCTGCTCGCCGAGCCACATCACGAAGATCGCGCCCGTCGTCAGCACGAGCATCATCGAGAGGATGAAGCCCATGCCCGGGTTGGCGACCGCGTTCGGCAGCGACTGGGTGAACAGCGCGAAGCCGTAGCCCTGCACCGCGGCCAGCGCCACCGTGAGGTAGCGCGTCCACTGGTTCAGCTTTTTCCGACCTTCCTCGTCCTTCTGCATCTTGTCGACCGTCGGGACGACCGCCCCGGCGATCTGGACGAAGATGCTGGCCGAGATGTACGGCATGATGCCGAGGGCGAACACCGTCGCCCGCGACAGGCCGCCGCCCACGAACAGGTCGTAGAGCCCGAGGAGGCCACCGCCCCCCGTCTGGCTCTGGAAGTAGTCGGTCAGCGCCTGCACGTCGATGCCCGGCGCCGTCACGTGCGCGCCGGCCCGGTAGATCAGCAGGCAGAGGAACGTGAAGACGATCTTCTGCCAGAGCTCCGGGGTCTTGTAGACGTTCTGCAGCGCTGCCGCGGTGTTCGTCTCAGCCATCGATGAACGGGCCTCGGGACGTGCGGGTTACGCCTCGACGCGGCCGCCGGCCGCCTCGATCTTCGCCTTCGCGCCCTCGCTCACCTTCACGCCGCGCACGGTCACCGGCACCGAGATCTCCCCGTTGCTGAGGATCTTGGCCGGGCCCTTGCGCGCCTTGATGAGGCCCGCGTCGACGAGCGACTCGAGCGACACCTCGGCGTTCGCGCCCAGGAGCTCCAGGTCGCCCAGACGGACCTCCTGGTACTCCACGCGGAACTGCGCGTTGTTGAAGCCGCGCTTCGGCAGACGACGCGTCATCGGCATCTGGCCACCCTCGAAGTGCGGCTTGTTGCCGCCCGGGCCGTGGTGACCCGCGCGCGCCTTCGAGCCCTTGTGGCCCTTGCCGGACGTCTTGCCCGTGCCCGAGCCCGGGCCGCGGCCCAGGCGCTTGCGCGCCCGGTGCGAGCCCGGAGCCGGGGTCAGGTTGTGCAGGCCGATGCGCTCCGTGCGCTCGGCCGTGTTCTGCTCAGCCATTGGTCGAACCCTCCACCGGCGTCACCTCGACGAGGTGCCGCACCTGCTTGATCTGGCCGCGGAGCGACGGCGTGTCGGCCTGGATCACCGACTGCTGGTGCCCCTTGAGCCCGATCGCCGCCAGCGTGCGGCGCATCCAGTGCGGGTGCCCGATGCCGCTGCGCACCTGCGTGATCTTCAGCTGCCCGAGCGTCGGCGCGAGCGGCTTCGGCGTGGTCTTCGGCCCCTTCGACGGGTGCCAGACGAACGTGCGCGGCATTAGACGACCTCCACCGCGGACGCCGGCGCCTTCTCGACCTTGCGCGCCAGCACGCGCGCGCGGTAGCCGATCTGGTCCGGCTCGACGCCGCGCTCGCGCGCGATCTGGTCGACCGTGGTCAGCTGCGTGAGCCCGTCGAGCGCCGCCAGCACCATGTTGTGCGGGTTCGTCGAACCGAGGCTCTTGGTGAGAATGTCCGAGATGCCGGCGCACTCCATGATCGCGCGCACCGCGCCGCCGGCGATCACGCCGGCACCGGGAGCCGCGGGCTTCATGAGGACCTTGCCGGCCCCGTGCTGTCCGACGATCTCGTGCGGGATCGTGCCGCCCGTCAGCGGGATCAGCACCATCTTGCGACGCGCCGCGTCGACGGCCTTGCGGACCGCCTCCGAGACCTCGTTCGCCTTGCCCGTGGCGAAGCCCACGCGGCCCTGGCCATCGCCCACCGCGACGAGCGCGTTGAACGAGAACCGGCGGCCACCCTTCACCACCTTCGCGACGCGGTTGATCGCGATCACGTTCTCCGTCAGGTCGCTGCCCTCGCGCTCCTGCCGCTGATCGCCACCACGGCCGCCGTCACGGCCACGACGCTCGCCACCGGGGCCGCCAGGGCCACCACGCCCACCGGGGCCACCCGGGCCGCCACGGCCGCCGGGACCACCACCAGGACCACGGCCGCCGCCCGGACCACCGCGCCCGCCAGGGCCGCCGGGACCGCGACCCGGGCCGCCGGGCCCACGCCCGCGCCCGCCGCCGAAGCCGCCGCCACCCGGGCCACGCGGCGCGCCGCCGCCGAAGCCGCCGCCACCGCCCGGACCACGCCCGGGACCACCCGGGCCGCGGCTCTGGCCGCCCCCGGTGTTCCCGCCGAAGCTCTGAGTGCGGGGCTCGTTCGAATTCGTGTTATCGGCCATGTCAGAACTCCAGACCGCCCTCACGGGCGCCGTCGGCAACCGCCTTCACGCGGCCATGGTACTGGTACCCGGCGCGGTCGAACACGACGCGCGTGATCCCGGCTTCCTTCGCCCGCTCGGCGACCAGCTTGCCGACCTGCGCGGACTTCTCCGACTTCTTCCCGTCGAGCTTCGTGTCCGTGACGGTGAACAGGGTGCGCCCCTGCACGTCGTCCACGAGCTGCGCCGTGATGTGCTTCAGCGAACGGAACACCACCAGACGCGGGCGCTCGGCGGTGCCGCTCAGCGTCTTCCGGACGCGCAGGTGGCGCCGCGTGCGCTTCTCCGCGCGCGTCCTCGGAATCGCGATCTTCGGCATTACTTACCTCCCGCCTTGCCCGCCTTCCGGCGGATGGTCTCCCCCTGGTACTTGACGCCCTTGCCCTTGTAGGGCTCGGGCGGCCGCAGCGAGCGGATCTCGGCGGCGATCTGGCCCACGACCTCCTTGTCCGCGCCGTCCACCACGACCGTCGTCGGGTTCGTGGCCGTCAGCTTCACGCCGCCACGGGCCCGCACCTCGATCGGGTGCGAGAAGCCGAGCGCCATCTGCAGACCGAAGGGGCGGGTCTCCGCCTTGTAGCCGACGCCGACGATCTCGAGCGTCTTCTGGAAGCCCTTCGTCACGCCCTCGACCATGTTGGCCACGAGGGTGCGCGTGAGGCCGTGCAGCGCCTTGTGCTGCGGCTCGTCCGACGGCCGGGTGACCGTGATCGTGCCGTTCTCGAGCGTGACCGTGATGTCCGCGGGCAGCGTACGCGTCAGCTCCCCCCGCGGGCCCTTCACCGTCATGACATTGCCGTTCTGCGTGATCGTCACCCCGTTGGGGACGGTCACCGGCAGCTTGCCGATTCGCGACATGGATGGGGTCTCCTTACCAGACGAGGGCGAGGAGCTCGCCACCCGCGCGCTTCTGGCGCGCCTGGCGGTCGCTGAGGATCCCCTGCGAGGTGCTGAGGATCGCGATCCCGAGGCCGTTGCGGACGCGCGGGATCTCGGTGACGCCCACGTACTTGCGCAGGCCGGGCGTCGAGACGCGGTGCAGCTCGCGGATCACCGACGTGCCGCCCGCCGCGTACTTCAGGATCACGCGAAGGACCGGGCGGCCCTCCTCGGACTCCACGAGGCGGTAGTCCTGCACGAAGTTGTGCTCCTTCAGCAGGCGCGCGATCTCGACCTTCATCTTCGACGCCGGCATGTCCACGCGCCGGTGCTTGCTGCCGCAAGCGTTCCGGATCCGCGTGAGCATGTCGGCGATCGGATCAGTCATGCTCATGAGATGCTTGTGCTCCTAGGGTATCCCGCACCGCGGGACCGGTAGGAAGTGGAGAGGGGCGGGGGGTACGGTCCGGAGACCGCCTACCCCGCAGGAGCCAGGACCGCGGCGTGCGCCGCGGCCGCCGGCCTTACCAGCTGGCCTTGGTGACGCCGGGGATCAGCCCGTTGAGCGCCATCTCGCGGAACGTCACGCGCGAGAGACCGAACTGGCGGAGGAACGCCCGGGGGCGCCCCGTCATCGCGCAGCGGTTGCGGATGCGGATCTTCGAGGAGTTGCGCGGGAGCTTCCGGAGCGCCTTGCCGGCGGCCTCCTTCTCTTCCGGCGTCGCGGTCACGCTGCTGATGGTCTTCTTCAGCGCGGCGCGCTTCTCGGCGTGGCGCGCGGCCAGCACCTTGCGCTCCTCGTTCTTGACGATCTTGCTCGTCTTGGCCATGTCGGGCTCTGTGATGCGATGCGTGGATCGACGCCCGGCAGATGGCGGCCCGGACCGGAGTCCGGGCCGCCATCTGCGGGCAGCCTAGTAACTTAAGCGGCTGCCCCGGCTTCCGTCAGCTGCCCGGCCATCTGGTCGGGACGCGGAACGAGCGGCTTGATGTCGCCGCGGAACGGCATGCCGAGCTCGCGCAGGAGCGCGAAGGACTGGTCATCCTTGTTCGTGGTCGTCACGAACGTGATGTCCATGCCGTGGACCGCCTCGACCATGTCGTAGTTGATCTCCGGGAAGATCATCTGCTCCTTGACGCCCATCGAGTAGTTCCCACGCCCGTCGAACGAGCGGGTCCCCAGCCCACGGAAGTCGCGCACGCGGGGGAGCGAGACCGAGATGAGGCGGTCCAGGAACTCCCACATGCGGGCGCCACGCAGCGTCACCATCGCGCCGATCTCCTGCCCCTCGCGGAGGCCGAAGTTGGCGATCGACTTCTTCGCCTTGCGGCGCACCGGCTTCTGGCCGGTGATGAGCGCCAGCTCCTCGACGACCGTGTCCAGCGCGCGCGGCTGCTTGATCGCCGCCCCGACGCCGCAGTTGATCACGATCTTCTCGAGCCCCGGGATCTGATGCGGGTTGGTCAGCCCGAACTGCTCGGCCAGCCGCCCGCGCACCGTCTGCTCGTAGTACAGCTTGAGGCGCGGCGCCGGCACCGGCAGCCCGGCGCCCGCGTGGCTCTTCGGCGCCATCGACTGGCGCTCGCTCTTGCCACCCGCCGCCTTGGCCGTCTTGCCGCCCTTGGCGACCGGACCGCCCTTCTGGGCGCCGCCCTTCCCCGGCGCGCCCTTGCCGCCCTTGCCACCCTTGGCGGGCGCGCCCTTGCCGCCCTTCCCGCCCTTGCTCGTATCCTTGGCCATGATCGGTCAGCTCCCGCTCAGCGCGTGACGGCGATCGACTCGCCGCTCTTGACGCTGACGCGCTCCTTGGTGCCGTCCGCGTCCACACGCGTGCGCGTGCGCGTCGGGAACCCGGTCTTGGGGTCGAGCAGCATCACGTTCGACGCGGCGATCGGCGCCGGCATCTCGATGATCCCGCTCTGCTCCTCCGGGCGACGCGCCCGGCGGTGCTTCTTCACGATGTTGACGCCCTCGACCAGCACGCGCCCGGTCTTGGTGAAGACCTTGAGGACCTTCCCGGTGGCGCCCTTGTCGTCCCCGCGCAGCACCTGGACGGTGTCGCCGCGGCGGACGTGGAGGCTCTGCCGCTCGGCCTTGCGCGCGTGGCGCCCGGCGCCGAGGCGGCGGCCGTCGGTCTTGCGGTACTTGAGAATGCGCATGGCTTAGAGCACCTCGGGCGCGAGCGAGACGATCTTCATGTACTTCTTCTCGCGGAGCTCGCGCGCCACCGGCCCGAAGATACGGGTCGCGCGGGGCTCCCCGTTGTCGTTGATGATGACGACCGCGTTCTCGTCGAAGCGGATGTAGCTCCCGTCCTTGCGGCGGGTCTCCTTCACGGTGCGCACGACGACCGCCTTCGCGACGTCGCTCTTCTTCACCGTGCCGTTGGGCAGCGCGTCCTTCACCGCGACCACGACCGTGTCGCCGAGGCCGGCGTAGCGCCGGCGCGTGCCGCCCAGGACGCGGATCACCAGGGCGCGCTTGGCGCCCGAGTTGTCCGCCACCTTGACCATCGATTCCTGCTGGATCATGGCCCGTTACCTCGCGCGCTCGATGATCTCGACCACGCGCCACCGCTTGTCCTTCGACAGTGGACGGGTCTCCTGGATGCGCACCGTGTCGCCCTGCTTCGCCGAGTTCTCCTCGTCGTGAGCCTTCAGGCGCTTGGAACGCGTGACCATCTTCCCGTACACGGGGTGCGGGACGCGGCGGTCGATCTGCACGACCACCGTCTTCTGCATCTTGTCGCTCACGACCAGGCCCGTGCGCACCTTGCGCGCGCCGCGCTTGGCCGCCTGCTGCTCGCCGGCGCCCTGGGCGGCCGTCTGGTTGTTCATCGTGTCAGCCATGGGATCTCGGGCTCCGGCTTACTGGGCCGCGCGGCTGGTCGCCGCCTTGCGGGTCGGCGCCTTGCGCGTCGGCGTCTTGGCGGCCTTGGTCGCCTTCGCCGCGGTCTTCGCCGGCGCCGCAGCCGCCGCCGGCGTCGCCTTCGTCGTCCGGCGGTTGGCGCGGCGGCGCGCCTTCGGCGTCGGCTTCGGACCCTGCGCCTCGAGCTCGCGCTCGCGCAGGACCGTCAGCAGCCGCGCGATGTCGCGACGGATGGTGCGCAGCCGGAGGGGCTGCTCGAGCGTCTCCGTCGCGCTGCGGAAGCGCAGGCGGAACTGCTCCTCCTGGAGCTCGGCCACGCGCGTCTTCACGTCGGCGTCGCTCAGGCTCCGGAATTCGTCAGCCTTCATTGGTGTGCGCCTCCTCACGGACCACGAACTTGCTCTTCACGCTCAGCTTGGCCGCCGCCAGCGCCATCGCCTTCTCGGCCACGTCGCGGGGCACGCCCTCGAGCTCGAACATCATGCGACCGGGCTTCACCACCGCCACCCACTGCTCGGGCGAGCCCTTGCCCTTCCCCATTCGCGTCTCGGCCGGCTTCTTCGTGATCGGCTTGTCGGGGAAGATGCGGATCCAGATCTTGCCGCCGCGCTTCACGCTGCGGCTGATGGCCACGCGGCAGGCCTCGATCTGACGGTTCGACACCCAGCCCGGCTCCATCGCCTGCAGGCCGAAATGGCCGAACGAGACCTCGGAGCCACGGTGGGCCAGGCCGGTCATCCGGCCCTTGAACATCTTGCGGAACTTGACGCGCTTCGGACTCAGCATGGGTCAGTGCCTCAGGCGCCGGTCGAGTACGTGTTGTTGCGGCGGCTCTCGACGACCTCGCCCTTGAAGATCCACACCTTCACACCGATGGTGCCGTAGGTGGTCTTCGCCGTGGACGTGGCGTAGTCGATGTCCGCGCGCAGCGTGTGAAGGGGCACGCGGCCCTCGTGGTAGCCCTCGACGCGCGCGATCTCCGCGCCGCCCAGACGGCCACCCGCCTTCACCTTGATGCCCTGCGCGCCCGACCGCATCGCGCTCTGCACCGCGCGCTTCATCGCGCGGCGGAACGACACGCGGCCCGCCAGCTGCTGGGCGATCGAGTCCGCGACCAGCTGCGACTCGATCTCGGGGCGCTTGATCTCCTCGACGTTGACGCCGACCTCCTTCCCGGTCAGCTGCGCCAGCTCGTCACGGAGCTTGTCGACTTCCGCGCCCTTCTTGCCGATCACGACGCCGGGGCGACCCGTATGGATCGTCACGACGACCTTGCCCGGCTTGCGCTCGATCGTGATGTCCGCGATCGCCGCGTGGCCCATGCGCTGCTTCAGGTACTTCCGGAGCAGCGCGTCCTCCTTCAGGAGGCCCGGCATGTCCTTCGCGCCCGCGTACCAGTTGGAGCGGTGCGCCTTCGAGATCCCGAGGCGGAAGCCGATCGGATTGGTCTTCTGTCCCATTATCGCCCTTCCTTCTCGGCCACGACGATCTCGATGTGGCTCGTGCGCTTGTGGACGGGGGTCGCGCGGCCCATCGCGGCGGGGGTGAAGCGCTTGAGCTTCGGCCCCTCGTTCACGATCGCGTGCGCGACGTACAGGCGGTCGACGTCGACGTGCGCGTTGTTGCGACGCGCCGCGTCCTCCGCGTTCGCCACGGCGCTCGAGAGCACCTTCTCGATCTCGTCGGCCGCGTGCTTCTTGCTGAACTTGAGCAGCGCGAGCGCCTCGTTCACGCTCAGGCCGCGGATCTGGTCGATCACCAGGCGCACCTTGTAGGGCGACTGGCGCGTCGTGCGCTGGATCGCCCGCGCGGCGTTCGGCAGCCCGAGGGCGCGCTCGGCGCTCAGCGAGCCGGCGAGGCCGGGCTTCCGGTGCGTCGGCAGCCGGTGGGTCGGAAGATTGGTCGGCATGTTGTCAGCTCTCACTTCTTGCCCACGCCGCCGGCCTTCTTGTCCGACTTCGCGGCCACGTGGCCGCGGAACAGACGCGTCGGCGAGAACTCGCCGAGCTTGTGGCCGACCATGTTCTCGGTCACGTAGACCGGGACGAACTTGTTGCCGTTGTGCACCGCGAACGTGTGCCCCACGAACTCGGGCAGGATGGTCGACGCGCGAGACCAGGTCTTCATGACCTTCTTCTCGTTGCGACCGTTCATCGCGGTGACCTTGTCCAGCAGGGCGTCCTGGACGAACGGCCCCTTCTTGATGCTGCGAGCCATAGTCTCCTAGTCCTCGTCCAGGCGGTTACGTCGTGGCGCGGCCGCGCTTGCGGCCACGGACGATCAGACGCTGCGACGCCTTCTTCGTGTTGCGCGTCTTGACGCCCTCCTTCTTGCCCCACGGGCTGACGACGTTGCGTCCGCCGCGCGTGCGACCGCCGTGCGGGTGGTCGACGGGGTTCATCACCTCGCCGCGCACCTTCGGGCGCTTGCCCATCCAGCGCGTCTTGCCGGCCTTGCCCCACGAGATCAGCTCGTGCTCGGCGTTGCCGACCTCGCCGATCGTCGCCAGGCAGCGGCGGTGGATCATGCGCATCTCGGTCGACGGCAGGCGGAGCGTCACGTACTCGCCCTCCTTCGCGACCACCTGGAGCGACGTGCCGGCCGAGCGCGCCATCTGGCCGCCCTTCCCCGGCTTCAGCTCCACGTTGTGCACCGCCGTGCCGAGCGGGATCTCGCCCAGCGGCAGCGCGTTGCCGAGGCGCACGTCCGAGCCCGGGCCGGCCATCACGGTGTCACCCACCGCGAGGCCCTTCGGGTGCAGGATGTAGCGCTTCTCGCCGTCCGCGTACTCGACCAGCGCGATGCGCGACGAGCGGTTCGGATCGTACTCGATGTGGCGGACCACGGCGGCGACGCCGTGCTTGTTCCGCTTGAAGTCGATGATGCGGTACTTCCGCTTCTCGCCACCGCCGATGCGGCGCATCGAGATGTGGCCGTGGTTGTCGCGCCCGCCGCTCTTCTTGAGCGGCTCGGTCAGCGACTTCTCCGGCGTCGTGCGCGTGATCTCCGAGAAGTCGGAGACCGTGCGGAAGCGCGTGCCCTTGGAGACGGGCTTGAATTGACGGATGCCCATGGCGGCTTAGCCCTCGAACCCGAAGGTGTCGATCGTGCCCTCCTTGAGGGTGACGATCGCCTTCTTCCAGTGCGGTCGACGGCCGATCGACGTGCCCACCCGGCGCGTCTTGCCGCGAACGTTCATCGTCCAGACCTGGCCCACCTTCACGTTGAAGAGGCGCTCGATGGCCTGCTTGATCTCCTGCTTGTTCGCGTCCGGGTGCACCTCGAACACGTACTCGCCCTTCTCCTGATAGGCGAGCGACGTCTGCTCGGTGATGACCGGACGCACGATGACGCGGTGCAGCGTCGGCATCTTAGGCGTCCCCCTCGCTGGCGTCGGCCGTCGCGCTGTTGAGCGCGCCCGACTCGACGAGGACCACGTCCGACCACAGGATGTGGTACGTCGACGCGTCCGTGTACGGCATCACGTGGACGGCCGGCAGGTTGCGGGCGCTCATGAAGACCGCCTCCTTCGTCCCGTCCGTCAGAATGAGCACCTTGCGCTCGGCGACGCCCAGCTTGCCCAGCAGCGCGAGCAGCGTGGCCGTCTTCGGCGCGTCCATGGTGATCGCGTCCACGACCAGGAGCGCATCCTCGCGCGCGCGGGCGTTCAGCGCGCTCTTGCGCGCCAGCGCCTTCACCTTGCGCGGGAGCTTCTCACTGTAGTCGCGGTTCGGCTGCGGACCGCCGTAGGTGCCACCGCCCGGCCAGTGCGGCGCGCGGGTCGAGCCCTGGCGGGCGCGGCCCGTGCCCTTCTGGCGCCACGGCTTCTGGTTGCCGCCGGTCACCATCGAGCGGCCCTTGGTCGCGTGCGTGCCCTGGCGCTGATTGGCCAGGAACGCCTTCACGGCCTGGTGCATCACCGGCACGTTCACCGTGCCGTCGAACACCCCGCCCGGCAGCGTCACGCGCGCACGGGCCGACCCATCGGGTCCGAACGCCGCCGCCTGCATCGAATTCGTCGTCTCGGCCATGGGATCAGCCCTGCTTGCGGACGAGGACGATCCCGTTGGTCGGGCCGGCCACGCTGCCGCGGATGTAGATCAGGTTGCGCTCCGTGTCGATCTTCTCGACGCGGAGACCGGCCTGCGTGTGCCGCTCGGCGCCGTAGTGACCGGGCATCTTCTTGCCCTTGATCACGCGCGACGGATCCGTGCCGGGGCCGATGGAGCCCGGCTTGCGGTGCTTCGTGTTGCCGTGCGTGTTCGCGCCGCCGCCGAAGCCCCAGCGCTTCACCACGCCCTGGAACCCGCGGCCCTTCGTCGTGCCCGTCACCTTCACGCGCTCGCCGGCGGCGAAGATGTCGACGCCGATCGTCTGGCCGACCGCGTACGACGGGATCTCGGCGCCCTTGCCGGGCGCGTCGTCCAGGCGGAAGCTGCGGAGCACGCGCGGCGCGGCGTCCAGCCCCGCCTTCGCGGCGTGGCCCAGCGCGGCCTTCGTGGCGCGCGCGCCCTTCGGCGTGCGCTCACCCTTCGCGTTCTCGCGCGCGGTGCGCTGCTTCCCGTAGCCCAGCTCGATGGCGGCGAACCCCGCGGCGGCCTTGTCGACCACCTTCGTGACGGGATTCGGCTCGGCCTCGATCACCGTCACGGGGATCTGCTGCCCCTGCTCGTTGAAGATCTGGGTCATGCCCAGCTTCTTCCCGATGATGCCGATCATGAAGCGAACCTCAGTGTAGTCGCGGCCCGCCGGTGGCCCCTGTGCGCACCGTGCGTTCCTGGCCGTTGGACTGTGGGCGCGTACGCCGGGGCTTGACCCATCCCGCTCTGTCAGCGGCTGTCAGCGGCCCCGATGTCCCGCACCCGCTGGGCGCTCGCCGCGTCGCCGCGGCCCTCGCGCCCGGGAGGGCCCCCGAAGGGGCGCATCCTGCCGTGCGGACTACTCGACCTTGATCTCGACGTCCACGCCAGCGGGCAGATCGAGCTTCGTCAGCGCGTCCACCGTCTGCGCGCGGCTGTCGAGGATGTCGATCACGCGCTTGTGCGTCTTCAGCTCGAACTGCTCGCGCGACTTCTTGTCGACGTGCGGCGAGCGGAGGACGGTCCAGCGCTGGGTCTTCGTCGGGAGCGGGATCGGGCCCGACACCTGGGCGCCGGTCTTCTCGGCGGTGCGGACGATGTCCGCCGACGCCTGGTCGATCACCGCGTGGTCGAACGCCTTTAGGCGGATGCGAATGCGGCCAGCCATGTCAGTTTCTGAGAGGAGAGTGGAGCAGCGAGGGGCGAGCGACGAGAGCATCCCGAGGAACGCCCTCGTCGCCCGTCGCTCGGCACTCGACGCTTACTGGATGATCTTGGCGACGACGCCGGCGCCGACCGTGCGGCCGCCCTCGCGGATCGCGAAGCGCAGGCCCTCGTCCATGGCGACCGGGATGATCAGCTCGATGGTCATCTGGACGTTGTCGCCCGGCATCACCATCTCCATCCCCTCGGGCAGCTCGATCGTGCCCGTCACGTCGGTCGTGCGGAAGTAGAACTGCGGGCGGTAGCCCTTGAAGAACGGCGTATGACGGCCGCCCTCCTCCTTCGTGAGGACGTACACCTCGGCGGTGAACTTCGTGTGCGGCTTGATCGAGTTCGGCTTCGCGAGGACCATCCCGCGCTCGATCTCCTCCTTGGCGACGCCGCGGAGCAGCAGGCCGACGTTGTCACCGGCCTCGCCCTGGTCGAGCAGCTTGCGGAACATCTCGACGCCCGTGACGACCGTCTTCTTCTCGGCGCCGAAGCCGACCAGCTGGACCTCCTCCTGCACCTTCACGACGCCGCGCTCGATGCGGCCCGTCGCCACCGTGCCGCGCCCGGTGATCGAGAACACGTCCTCGACCGGCATCAGGAACGGCTTGTCGATGTCGCGCTCGGGCTGCGGGATGTACGAGTCGAGAGCGTCCATCAGCTCACCGATCTTCTGGCCCCACTCCGAGTTCGGATCGCCGCTCTCGAGCGCCTTGAGGGCCGAGCCGCGGATGATCGGCGTGTCGTCGCCCGGGTAGTTGTACTGCGAGAGCAGCTCACGCACCTCGAGCTCGACGAGGTCGAGGAGCTCGGGGTCGTCGACCATGTCGACCTTGTTCATGAAGACCAGCACGTACGGCACGTTCACCTGGCGGGCGAGCAGGATGTGCTCACGCGTCTGCGGCATCGGGCCGTCCGCGGCCGAGACCACGAGGATGGCGCCGTCCATCTGCGCCGCACCCGTGATCATGTTCTTCACGTAGTCGGCGTGGCCGGGGCAGTCGACGTGCGCGTAGTGGCGCTTGGGGCTCTCGTACTCGACGTGGGCCGTCGAGATCGTGATGCCGCGCTCGCGCTCCTCGGGCGCCTTGTCGATCTGGTCGAACGCGATCTTCTGCGCCAGGCCCTTGTTGGCCTGGATGGTCGTGATCGCCGCCGTCAGCGTCGTCTTGCCGTGGTCGACGTGGCCGATCGTGCCCACGTTCACGTGCGGCTTCGTCCGCTCGAATTTCGCCTTGCCCATGGTCGCGTCTCTCGTGCTGTAATGAACGTCGTGGTGAGCCCGGGCCGCCCGCCGGGTGGCGGGCAGTCCGGGCGCGAACTCACGCCTTGACCTTGTTGATGATCTCGTCCGCCTTCGACTTCGGCACTTCCTCGTAGTGCGAGAACTCCATCGAGTACACCGCACGGCCCTGCGACATCGAGCGCAGCTTGGTCGAGTAGCCGAACATCTCGGAGAGCGGGACGTTGGCGGCGATCACCTGCGCCTCGCCACGCTGCATCATGCCGCCGATCTTGCCGCGGCGGCTCGAGATGTCGCCGAGCACGTCGCCCATGTAGGCCTCGGGGCAGACCACCTCGACCTTCATCACCGGCTCGAGCAGGACGGGCGACGCCTTGGCCGCGGCCTCCTTGAAGGCCATCGAGCCGGCGATCTTGAACGCCATCTCGCTCGAGTCGACGTCGTGGTACGAGCCGAACACCAGCTCGACCTTCACATCGACCATCGGGTAGCCCGCCAGCACGCCGTTCTCGAGGGCCTCCTTGATGCCCTGCTCGATCGGCCCGATGTACTCACGCGGGATCACGCCGCCGACGATCTTGTCCTCGAAGACAAAGCCCTGGCCCGCGTCGGACGGCTGCATGTTGATCACGCAGTGCCCGTACTGGCCCTTGCCGCCCGACTGGCGGATGAACTTGCCCTCGACCTTCTCCACGCGGCGCTTGATGGTCTCGCGGTAGGCCACCTGCGGGCGGCCGACGTTCGCGTCCACCTTGAACTCGCGCATCATGCGGTCGACGATGATCTCGAGGTGCAGCTCGCCCATGCCCGAGATGATCGTCTGGCCCGTCTCCGCGTCCGTGTGCACGCGGAAGGTCGGATCCTCCTCGGCCAGCTTCTGCAGCGCGATCGCCAGCTTGTCCTGGTCGGCCTTCGTCTTCGGCTCGATGGCGACGTCGATCACGGGCGCCGGGAACTTCATCGCCTCGAGGATCAGCGGGTTGTCCTCGGAGCAGAGCGTGTCGCCGGTGCGCGTGTCCTTGAGGCCGATGGCGGCGGCGATGTCGCCGGCGCGCACCTCGGTGATCTCCTCGCGCTTGTTCGCGTGCATCTGCAGCAGGCGGCCGACGCGCTCGCGCTTGTCCTTCGTCGAGTTGTAGACGTAGGAACCCGAGTTCAGCACGCCCGAGTAGACGCGGAAGAACGTCAGCTTACCGACGAACGGGTCGGTCGCGATCTTGAACGCCAGGCCGGCGAACGCCGCGTCGTCGGTCACCGGGCACTCGACGAACGTCTCGTCGTGGTGCGGCAGGTGACCCTGGATCGCGGGCACGTCGATCGGCGCCGGCAGGTAGTCGATCACCGCGTCGAGCAGCGCCTGCACGCCCTTGTTCTTGAACGAGGCGCCGCAGAAGACGGGGACGAACTCCATCGCGATCGTCGCCTTGCGGATCGCCTGGCGGATCTCGGGGATCGTCAGCTCCTCGCCGGCGAGGTACTTCTCGAGCAGCGCCTCGTCGTGCTCCACGGCCGCGTCGATGGCGTCGTGGCGCGCCTGCTCCATGGCGTCGCGGAACTCCTCGGGCACGTCCACCACGGTGAACGTCTTGCCGAGGGTGGCCTCGTCGAAGATGTACTGCTTCCGCTCGATGACGTCGATGTGGCCCGTGAAGAGCTCACCCGAGCCGACCGGCAGCTGGAGCGCGAACGCCTTCCGGCTCAGCCGATCCTTGATCATCTGCATGCAGCGCTCGAAGTTCGCGCCGGTGCGGTCCATCTTGTTCGAGAAGATCATGCGCGGCACGCGGTACCGGTCGGCCTGGCGCCACACGGTCTCCGTCTGCGGCTCGACGCCGGCGACGGAGTCCAGCAGCGTCACCGCGCCGTCGAGCACGCGCAGCGAGCGCTCCACCTCGACGGTGAAGTCGACGTGGCCCGGCGTGTCGATGATGTTGATCCGGTACTCCGGCCCCTCGCCCTGCTTGTCGCTCTGGCCGTGGCGCTGCCAGAAGCAGGTCGTCGCGGCCGACGTGATCGTGATGCCGCGCTCCTGCTCCTGCTCCATCCAGTCCATCGTCGCGGCGCCGTCGTGCACCTCGCCGATCTTGTGCGACTTGCCGGTATAGTAGAGGATGCGCTCGGTCGTCGTCGTCTTCCCGGCATCGATGTGCGCCATGATGCCGATGTTGCGATAGTGCTCGAGCGGGGTCGTCCGTGGCATGATCGGGGCTCGTCTGCTCTGGTCGCGCGCGGTGGCCGTGAGGCCTCGCGCCGCGTCGTCGCGTAATCCGGTTTCTTGGAGGGCCCGTCGCGCAACGGCACGCGACCGGCCAGACAGCAAAAATGCGGGTGGACCGACGCCCCAAACGGGACTGGTATCCATCCGCCCTCGCCGGGTACGCTCGCCACTGCTGCGCGAACGGGGACCCATGGCGCGTCGGGGCCGCTCGGGAAAGCGGGGGCGCGAACGCCCGGTGCCTCGACGTCGAGTTGTCCGCGACCGGCCCGCCCCGTCCGGAGATCGGATGCGCTGGGTCGCCTGTAGCCTGTCAAAGCTAACCCGCCGTGCCCTGATGTCAACGGGAAGTGGTCGCGCGGCGCGGACTTAGCCCTCCGCCGGCGCCCGCGACGCGGCGTGTCGACGACGGGAGCGCTGCGTGGAGCGGCACCGCGGAACACCCGAGGTGTCGCGGCCGCGCGGGGTGCAGCAGGCGCCGGGCCGCCGGCACCAGCTGGGCGCAAATCGCCGCCGGGCAGGGGCTGAGGCTGGCGCCGATCGGTCGCTGCAGGGTCCCGGATGCCGTGACGAAGCTGTCAGAGGCGTAACTTTTCGGCCTGCCGGTCTGGACTGGAGCGTCGGCGACCCCTACTGTGGCTGTCGCACCGGCCCCACACCCGAGGGTGGCGGGCGCGCCACAGGTGCCGGCGCCCTGGCCGCTGCTCCCCCACGCAGCCGTCGCGACACCGGGCTCGGCCGCATGGCATGCGCGGTGCCCTGCTCCTGCCTGCGGCCGCTCGTTCGGGCGGCCGACCCACCTGCCAGCTTCGCGTCGTCCCCGACGCTCGAGAGCCCTCATGCGCCTCCCCCGATCGACTCCGGCCCGGATGACCCTCTTCCGGGTCGCCACCGCGGCAGCGCTCGCCCTGGCGGTGGCCGCCCCCGCTGGTGCCCAGACGACGGTCTACCCTGGCGACCCCGCCTGGTACAACGACAGCCGCGCCGGCGGCACGGGCGCGATCACGGCCACCGCGCCCCGCCTCGGCAACGGCTCCCTGGAGCTCTCGACGTCGGGCGGGATGACGGACTGGGCGTTCTGGCTGACGGCCGTCGCCGACCCGGCCACGCAGAGCTGGGGACGCCTGATCGACGTCGCCTCCCTCGGCTTCGACTGGCGCCGCAGCGGCGAGCCGTCGATGGACGGCGCGGACGCCCCCTGGCTCGCTCAGACGCCGGTGCTCCGGCTTCACCTGCGCGAGGACACGGGCGACGGCGCCCCGATCTACAGCGAGCTGATCTGGGAGCGCTGGTACAGCTCCAACCTCCCTGTCCAGACCGACACCTGGGTCCATGAAGATCTGGTGAACGGCGACTACACCCAGCTCTGGCGCGTCTACGGCGCCGCGGTGCCGGGGACGGGCGTCGGCGCCAACGCGGACGGCCGCACGTACGCCGCGACCGACTGCACCGCCGGTGTCATCGACCCCGCCAAGCCGCTGCTCGTCGGCTCGACGGCGGACTGGGCCAGCAACGCGCTCTGCATGGGCTCCCCCAACGCACAGGTGTGGGGGCTCAGCATCGGCGTCGGCAGCAACTGGCCCCTCGAGTACACGGGCTTCGTCGACAACGTGAACCTCGCCTTCGCTGGCGAGGACGGACGGCCCGCCGTGAGCGCGAACTTCGAGCTGCCCGCCCAGAACGTCGTGCCCGAGCCGACCACTGTCACGCTGATGCTCGGCGGCCTGGCCGGTCTGTCCGGCATCGCCCGTCGTCGACGTCGCGCCGTCAAGGCCGACTGAGCACCGCGGCCGGCAGCGGCTGCTCGACCCGGTCGCCGTTTCACCGCGCGCCGTCACCGTTTCTCGGTGACGGCGCGCGGTGCATGGTCGTCGGCTGTGACCGGTATCGGGCCCGCGCCACGCGGCCGCCCGCCGTCCCCGCTCCGCCTCCCTCCCCGTATGCCCCCGCGCCGCGTCTGCCTGGTCCTCGGCACGCGCCCCGAGGTGATCAAGCTCGCGCCCGTCGCCGCCGCCCTCCGCGCGACGGGCGGGGAGCTGTCGCCGTTCGTCGTCACGACGGGCCAGCACGGGGAGATGGTGGACCAGGCGCTCCGCAGCTTTGGCCTCCGTCCCGACGTGCAGCTCGGCGTCGCGCACACCGCCGCCGGCATCGGCACCCTGTTCGACCGCGTCGCGGAGGCCCTCGGCTCCTGCTTCCACGAGGTGCGCCCCGCCGCCGTGCTCGTGCAGGGCGACACCACCTCCGCCGCCGCCGCCGCCGTCTCGGCCTACGGCTCGTCGCTCCTGCTCGGACACGTCGAGGCCGGACTCCGCTCGGGATCGCTGCAGGAGCCGTTTCCCGAGGAGCTGAACCGGCGCATGATCGGCTGCGTCGCCGACCTGCACTTCGCGCCCACCCAGCGCGCGGCTGAGAACCTGCTGCGCGAAGGGGTGGGCGCCGAGGACGTCCTCGTGACCGGCAACACCGTGGTCGACGCGCTGCGCATGATGCCGGCCCGCGAGCGCTTCGCCGATCCGTCGCTCCACGACGTGGACTGGGCCGCACGCCGCATCGTCCTCGTGACCGCCCACCGCCGCGAGAACTGGCGACGCCTCCCCGACGTATGCGACGCGCTGGTGCAGCTGGCCGCGCGCTTCCCCGATCTCGAGCTGCTCGTCCCGGTGCACCGCAATCCGATGGTCGGCCGCGTGGTGCGCGCGCGCCTCGGCGGGGTGCGCGGCGTGCGCCTGCTGGAGCCGCTGGAGTACGGCGACCTGCTGGAGGTGCTGCGCCGGTGTCATCTGGTGCTCTCCGACTCGGGCGGCCTGCAGGAGGAGGCACCGAGCTTCGCGAAGCCGATCCTGATCCTCCGGGAGTGCACCGAGCGCCCCGAGGTGCTCACGTCGGGCTTCGGCGTGCTGGTCGGCACCGACACGCGCACCATCGTCGACGCCGCGTCGCGTCTCCTGACCTCCGACGACGCGTACGCCGCGATGCTGGGCGGCCGCAACCCGTTCGGCGACGGCCGCGCGAGCGTGCGCATCGCCGCGGCGCTCGGCCGCCGGCTGTCGACGCGCGTCATGCCGCCGACGCTGTCGCGTCGCACGCCGCGCTCGCTGCGCGGCATCACGCACCCGTGAGCGCGCACATCCCTCGAGCGGCGGCCTTCGTCCTCGCCGCCACGACGCTGGTCGCGCGTCCCGCGCACCTCGCCGCGCAGTCCGACGTGCGCGCGCCGGGAGCGCTCCCGGCGCGCGAGCGCTCGCTGGAGGTGGGTGGCTTCGCGCATGCCGTGACTGGCGGCTTCGGCGGCTGGCAGGGCGGCTACGTGCGTGCCCTGACGCCCGCCGGCCGCCGCGACCAGCTGGCGTTCGACCTCGTCGCGCAGCGCGCGTTCCGCGATGAGGGGCAGTACGCGGCGCTCTCCCTGCGCCACGAGCTCACGCCGTCGCTCTTCGTCGTCGCGTCGGGTGGCGCCGGGTCCGGCCGCTTCGCGCTGCCGCAGGCGCGCGCCGACATCCTCGTCGGCCGCGCGCTGGGCGCGCGGCGCGCGGTGGTAGTGGGCGTCGGCGCCAGCTACGTCGACGCCCAGGCGCTGTACGCCGACCGCGCCGCGGTCGCCACCGTCGCGTGGTATGCATCGCCGAACGTGGTCGCGGAGCTCGCTGGACGCGTGAATGCCAGCACGCCGGGCGACGTGCGGTCGTTCCGCATCGCGCCGTCGCTGACGCGGCTGCTCAACGGCGGTCGTCAGGCGCTGACGCTGCGCGCCGACGTCGGCACCGAGGCGTACCAGCTGCTGGCCGGTGCGTCGCCGGTCGCGCGCGACTTCGGGAGCACGCTCGTCGCCGCCGGCCTCCGCCACCGCGCGTCGGAGGCGTGGGGCGCGTCGCTGCAGGCCGAGTCGTACCACAATCCGTACTACACGAGGACCGGTGTCCGTGTCGGCGCGCTCCGCTTCTGGTGAGGCGGCGCTCGCGCCGCCGCGCGACGCGCGCCGTGCCCAGCTCGTCGACGATCTGCGCCGCCGGGGCGTTCGCGGCGGGCTGATCCCGCAGCACCGCGCGATGATCCGGCTGCGGCTCACGCCCACCATCGCGTTCGAGCTGCTGCTGGTGCCCGCCCTCGTCGCGGGCGCGGTGCTGCTCCTCTTCCCGGAGCTGCTCGCGCTCTGGCAGGACTTCTTCCGCTTCGGCACGCGCGCGCTGGGCCTGCCCGGCCAGGTGGAGACGAGCGTCGTCACACTGTTCGGCGGGCTCACCGTCGCGCTGCCGCAGTTCACGATCGAGGCCGCGTGGCCCACGCGAATGCAGCTGCTGGGGCACGCGGGGCTCGTCGTCGGCATCGCGCTGATGTCGTTCGCGCTGCCGCGCCGCCTCTATCCTGCCGCGTTGCTGCTGCGCGCGCTCGCCATCCTCCACGCCACGTCGGTCACGTTCTTCCTGCTCGGCACGCGTCCGTTCCCGTATCCGCTCGCGCAGTACGCCACCGACTTCCTGCTCTGCGGCCTGGTGGTGCTGACCGTCGCGCCGTTCCTCCTCGGTCTGACGTTCTTCATCTTCGGCGTGCCGCTGGTGGAGAAGCTGCTGCTCTCGGTGCTGCTGCTCGCGCATCTGGCGGTGCTGCTCCCGTTGCAGCTGATGCTGCACGTCTACATCGCGGCGCGTGCGTCGCTGGTGATGCTGCCGCTGCTCTTCATCGCGTTCGGGCTGCTGCTCGACGTGACGGTGTTCGTCGCGCTCTACGGGTGGGGCATGAGCTGGCTCTCGAGCGCCGAGCGGCGCCGCGGTCCGCGCGGCGGACGGGTCCTGCTCGGGCGGCAGGTGCAGCCGTGATCGTCCGCGCGGCGTCGTTCGGGCTGTTCGTCTGCCTCATGGTGCTCGCGGTCTACACCGTGCGGCACTACCTCTTCACGCTCAATCGTCTCTTCGGCCGCCACCGGCAGCCGTACATCGACATCGCGTTCGCGGACTGGCCCGTGCTCACGGTGCTGGTCCCGGCGCACAACGAGGAGCGCGTCATCGGGCACGCGCTCGACGCGCTGCTCGCCTCGGAGTACCCGGCCGATCGCTTCGTCGTCGTGCCGATCGACGATCGGTCGACGGACGGCACGTGGCCGATCCTCGAGGACTACGCCGCGCGCTTTCCGGGGCGCGTGCTGCCGCGGCGGCGCACGACCGGCAGCATGCCCGGGAAGGCCGCCGGGCTGGAGGAGGTCAGCCGCGAGGCCGGCGGCGACGTGCACATCGTCTTCGACGCGGACTACGTGCCCGGCCCGCGCCTGCTGCGGCAGCTCGCCGCGCCCTTCCTCGATCCCGAGGTGGGCGCGGTGATGGGGCGCGTGGTGCCGCTCAACGTCGGCGACGCGCTGCTGCCACGGCTTCTCGACCTGGAGCGCTCCGCGGGCTACCAGGTGGACCAGCAGGCACGCATGAACCTCGGCCTGGTGCCGCAGTACGGCGGTACGGTCGGCGGCGTGCGCGTGGCCGCCCTGCGACAGGTCGGCGGATGGCGCACCGACACGCTGGCCGAGGACACGGACATGACGCTGCGCCTCGTGCTCGAAGGGTGGAGCGTCGTCTACCAGAACCGCTCGGAGTGCTACGAGGAGGTGCCCGAGTCGTGGCCGGCGCGCGAGCGGCAGATCCGCCGCTGGGCGAGTGGGCACACGCAGGCCTTCGCGCGCTACGCGGGTCGCCTGCTGCGCAATCCGAGCCGCCTGCCGTGGTGGACGGTCGTCGATGGCCTGCTGCTGCTCGGCGTGTACCTCGTGCCCGTCGTGATGCTGCTCGGCTGGGTGTGCACGCTGCTGCTCTTCTACGCCGGCCATCCGCCGGGCTACCTGCCGCTCGCGTTCCTCGTCGTCTCGTCGTTCAACACCATCGGCAACTTCGCCGCCTTCTTCGAGGTGGCGGCCGCGGTGCGACTCGACGGCTCGCGCCATCGCGTGCGCCTGCTGCCACTGCTGTTCATGGGCTTCCTCGTCAGCTTCGCGGCGTCGCTGCGTGCGACGTTCTCGCGCGGCTCGTGGCGTCGGCGGCACGGGCCCATCCAGTGGGACAAGACGGAGCGCTATCGCGATCCGTCCGCCGACCTCGCGACGCTGCTCGCGAGCACGCGGGACGCATCGCCGGCCGGGCCGCGCGTGGACGAGATCCCGGCTGGCGTGCCCGATCTCGGCGGGGTGCCGTCGTGAGCGAGGGACTGGCCGCCGCCCTGCTGCTGCTCGCATTCGTCGCGTGGATGCTGCTGCCGCTCATCCCGGCGCTGCTGGAGCTGCTGCGCCCCACCGACGCGACGCCGCTGGCGATGGTCGGCCAGGATGCGGGAGAGCTGACCTACTTCGCTGACCGGTTCCGCGGCTACCTGCAGGAGCAGCTCGCGCGCTCCGCCGACGCGTCGACCGCGGCCACGGGGCGCTTCGCCGACGGCACGTCGTGGGTGCGGATGCCGCTCGCCGAGCACGGGTCGGCGGCCGCGCGCGTCGACGCGGTCGTGCTGGCGGATCCGGACACGTGGCTGCCGTCCGACGGCGTGTACACGATGGAGCTGTTCGCGCGCGGCGACCTGACCTGCGGCGCGCGGACGGTCGTGCGCGCGCTGCTCGCCGACGGTGCGTGCGAGCTCGGAGACGGCTCGGACGTGCTGCGGTGGGTGCACGCCGAGGGAGTGTTGCGTGCGGGTGTGGACGCGACGCTGCATGGTCGGGCGACGTCGCACGAGGCGATCGAGCTCCGCCCGGGTGTGCGCTTCGCGCGCCTACGTGCGCCGCGCATCGCCTCGGAGGGTGCTTCGGGCCTGGAGCCGTTGCCGCCGCTGCCGGCGGAGGAGCACACGGCGCTCACGCCCTTCGTGCCGACGGGTGCAACGCGCCTGGGCGACGGCTACCTGCGCGTGGATGGCTCGCTCGTCGTGCCGCCCTGTTCCCTGGTGCGCGCGAACCTGATCGTCCGCGGCGACCTCCGTCTGGAGGCGGGCAGCCGCGTGCAGGGCGCGGTGAAGGCGCACGGCTCGGTGACGGTCGGGCGCGACGTCGTGGTGGACGGCGCGGTGGTCGCGCAGCGCGAGGTGCACGTGGACGCCGGCGCGCGGCTGCTGGGCGTGGTGATCGCGGAGGGTGCGGTGGAGCTGGCGGCACGCGTGCAGGTGGGCTGCCCCGACCGGCCGGCGACCATCGCGGCGCCGCGCGTGCGGCTCGCACCGGGCGTCACCGTGCACGGCGCCATCAACACGGCGGACGGCGCGGTGGAGGCCCCCGGGACGCGTGCGGCGACGCGGCGCCAGACCGCGGCCTGAGACGACCTCTCGAGGGCCGTCAGATCCGGAACGCCGAACGGGCGCCCGCGATGCGGGCGCCCGTTCGTGTCTGCTGCGTGGTGCGAGACGGCGCGACGCGCCGTCGGCTCACCAGCGGTAGTGCGCGAAGGCCTTGTTCGCCTCGGCCATGCGGTGCGTGTCCTCCTTCTTCTTGACCGCGTTGCCCTCGCCGCGCGAGGCCGCGATCACCTCGGCCGCCAGCTTCTCGGGCATCGACTTCTCGTTGCGGTCGCGCGAGTAGGAGATCAGCCAGCGCATCGCGAGCGCGTTGCGGCGCTCCGGGCGCACCTCGACGGGGACCTGGTAGGTCGCGCCGCCGACGCGGCGGCTCTTGACCTCGACCACCGGCTTGAGGTTGGCGAGCGCCTGCTTGAAGACGTTCACGCCGGGCTGGCTGGTGCGCGCCTCGACGAGGTCCATCGCGCCGTAGAAGATGCGCTCGGCGGTGGACTTCTTCCCCTGGTACATCAGGGAGTTGATGAACTTCGAGACGGTCTGGCTGTCGTACCGGGCGTCCGCCAGGACGGGACGCTTCACGGCGCTCTTGCGGCGGCTCACTTCTTCTTCCCTCCCTTGCCGGCCGCGGCGGCCTGGCCCGGCTTCGGCTTCTTGGTGCCGTACTTGGAGCGGCTGCGGTTGCGGCCGTTGACGCCCGAGGCGTCGAGGGTGCCGCGCACGATGTGGTAGCGCACGCCCGGCAGATCCTTCACACGGCCGCCGCGCACGAGCACGATCGAGTGCTCCTGCAGGTTGTGGCCCTCGCCGGGGATGTAGGCGATGACCTCGAACCCGTTCGTGAGGCGGACCTTGGCGACCTTGCGGAGCGCGGAGTTCGGCTTCTTGGGCGTCGTGGTGTAGACGCGCGTGCAGACGCCACGCTTGAACGGGTTGTTCTTGAGCGCGGGCGACTTGGACTTGTCGACGACGCCCTGACGGGCGCGCCGGACCAGCTGGTTGATTGTCGGCATGGAGATGGATCGACAACGGATTCTGACGCCCCCAGAGCTGGGGCGCCTCAGACCGATGAAGGTAGCCCATCCGGAAGGGCCGGTCAACCGGGCCCCGTCCCGTAAATGCCGGTGCCGCCGATGGATGTGAGGACTTGCCCGGCGGGGCCGCCTGCGGGGGCAGCGGTCGGGGGGACCAGAACGCACGAGGGGGCGGCACCCGGAGGTGCCGCCCCGCCCTTTCCTGCCTCCTGCAGCGCGGCGTGCCGCGCGTCAGGCGTCGATCAGCGTCCGGTCGCTCAGACGTTGGTGCGGCGGCGACGGGCGACGAGGCCCAGCGCGCCCATGCCCGTGGCGAGCAGCATGTAGGTCGACGGCTCCGGGACGACGCTGTTGACGACCGCGCCGCGGATCGTCTGCGCGCCGGTCGACGGCGCGTTGATCGACGTGAAGCCCTGGCCGAAGCGCTCGACCTCGTACGTCACCGGGCCGATGACCTCGAAGCGGTCCGGGTTGTTCCAGTTGATGAACGCCTGCGACGCCGTGCCGCTGATCGTGCCGCCGAACAGACCACCGACGTCGCCCGTGCCCGTGGTCGGCGACGACTGGATGATGCGCATCCAGACCTGCTGGCCCGACAGATTCAGGCTGGCGCTGCTCGTGCCGCTCGCCGTCACGGTGCCGTAGTCGATGAACGAGAACGGCACGCCCGAGACGGTCGTCGTCGGCTGACCCGCGAAGCGCAGCTCGTACGACGCCGTCGCGTTCGAGAAGACCTTGAACACCTCGTTGCTGAACGTGACGCCGTCGAAGCTGAACTGCGTGCTGTAGCACACGTCCGTGTCGGCGATCGTGGCGACGCCGCAGGTGGCCGCGATGCTACCAACCTGCGCGCCGGCCATCGACGCGCTCATCGCAACGACGCCCAGCGCCGAAGCGATCTTTCGCACCATGTTCTTCATGTCTCCCTCGTCCTTGGTTTCAGGTTTCCCCCAACGCGCGACCAACTTACGCCGTGCAAAACTCCTATTGCAAGACACGCGACCACAGCCGTGAGACGCGTGTCATCGGTAGGTCCTAACTCGCAACCAGACATCGAGTTAGCGACCAAACCGCCGTTCCCGTGCCGCCCGCTGCGTGACGCGATCGCGCCTCGATCGAGGCCGGAGTGCAGCGCCGTCGCGCCAACTTCCGTGGCGTTGCTGCAACACCTGCTGCCTCAATCCTCGATCCGCCCTGTGCCGCGGGTCGGCCGACACAGCAGCAAACGTCGGGCCGTCGTGAGACATGTGTCACACGCGCGCAACGCACGACCGGACGCACGACCGGACGCACGACCGGACGCACGAGGGGCCGGCGAGACATCGTCTCGCCGGCCCCTCGTGTCTCCCGCGATCAGAGCCGCAGGCGGTGCTCAGTCCTTCTCGGCCGCGAAGCTCGGGAGCCCGAGGGCGTCGAGCATCCCCGCCCCATCGGCGGGCGCCCCGACTTCGGCCGGGAGCTCGGGCAGCGACCCGCTCTCCACGTCGATGTCGTTGTACCGGTACATCCCCGTGCCCGCCGGGATGAGGTGGCCGATGATGATGTTCTCCTTGAGGCCCAGCAGGTCGTCCTTCGCGCCGCGGATGGCCGCGTCGGTCAGCACGCGCGTGGTCTCCTGGAACGAGGCCGCCGAGACGAACGACTGCGTCGTGAGCGACGCCTTCGTGATCCCGAGGAGCAGCGGCTCCGACGTCGCGGGCTCCAGCCCCTCCGTCTTCGACTGCTCGTTGACCTCGCGGAACGTGCCCTTGTCGACGTGCTCCGCCTCCAGGAACTCCGTCTGCCCGCTCTCGACGATGCGGATCTTCTGGAGCATCTGGCGCACGATCACGCCGATGTGCTTGTCGTTGATCTTCACGCCCTGCAGGCGGTAGACCTCCTGCACCTCGTTCAGGAGGTACTCCTGCACGGCGCGCGGGCCCTTGATCCGCAGGATGTCGTGCGGGTTCACCGGCCCCTCGGACAGACGGTCGCCGGCGCGCACGCGGTCGCCCTCGTGCACGCGCAGGTGCTTGCCCGACGCCACCTCGTACAGGTGCGCCTCCGCGCCCTCGATCGTGGCGCCGTTGGCCTCGATCGGGTGCACGTAGATCTCGCGCTTGCCGCGCTTGATGTCGCCGAACCGCACCACGCCGTCGATCTCGGAGATGGTCGCCGGATCCTTCGGCTTGCGCGCCTCGAAGAGCTCGGCCACGCGCGGCAGACCGCCCGTGATGTCGCGCGTCTTGTAGGCCTCGCGGCTGATCTTGGCCATGATGGTGCCGGCCGAGATCTGCTCCCCGTCGTCGACGGTGAGCACGGCGCCCACCGGGATGACGAAGTCGCGCACGCGCTTCTCCTTCCCGCCCACGTCCTGCCAGATCTCGATGTGCGGGTGGAGCTTTTTCTCGCGGTCCTCGATGACCGCGCGCTGGCGCAGGCCCGTGAGCTCGTCGAGCTCCTCGGACACCGTCTCGTCCTCGACCAGGTCGACGAACCGGATGGTCCCGGACACGTCGGCGATGATCGGGTTCGAGTACGGATCCCAGCTGAAGATCACCTCGTCGCGCGTGACCGGCTGCTTGTCCTCGACCATCAGGATCGCGCCGAGCGGCACCTGCAGGCGCGCGCCCACCGCGGCGTTCGGGTCGTTCGAGGTGCGGATGATGATCTCGCCCTCGTACGACGTCACGATGCGCTGCCCCTCCGGGTTCTTCACGAACACGAGGCGGTCGCCGAACTCGATGGTGCCCGCGACCTTCGACTTGCGCGCCGTCTGCTCGGCGATACGGGAGGCCGTACCACCGATGTGGAAGGTGCGCAGCGTCAGCTGCGTGCCCGGCTCGCCGATCGACTGGGCGGCGATGATGCCCACCGCCTCGCCGAGGTCCACCATCGCCATCGTCGCCAGGTTGCGGCCGTAGCACATCCGGCACAGCCCGCGCTTCGCCTCGCACGTCAGCACCGAGCGGATGCGGATCGTCTCGATCCCCGCCTCCTCGATCTCGTGCGCCGTGTCCTCGTCGAGCAGCTGCCCCGCCTCGGCCAGCAGGCGCGGACGGCCGCTCTCGTCGGTCATCTGCGGATCGTAGACCTCCTCGGCGGCGACGTTGCCGACGATGCGCTCGCTCAGCGCCTCGATGATGTCCTCGCCCTCCTTCAGGGCGGCGACCTCGAGGCCCATGATCGTGCCGCAGTCCTCCTCGGTGATCGTCACGTCCTGCGCGACGTCCACGAGGCGGCGCGTCAGGTAGCCGGCGTCGGCCGTCTTCAGTGCCGTATCGGCCAGCCCCTTCCGGGCGCCGTGCGTCGACGAGAAGTACTCGAGGACCGAGAGGCCCTCGCGGAAGTTCGACTTGATCGGGTTCTCGATGATCTCGCCGATGCCACCCGTCAGCTTCTTCTGGGGCTTGGCCATGAGGCCGCGCATCCCGGCGAGCTGGCGGATCTGGTCGCGGCTACCACGGGCGCCGGAGTCGAACATCATGAACACCGGGTTGAAGCCGCCCTTGTCCTGCCGGAGCGACTTCACCATGGCGTCCGCGATGTCCGTGTTCGCGTGCGTCCAGGTGTCGATCACCTTGTTGTAGCGCTCACCGTTCGTGATGTTGCCGGTCGAGTACGCGCGCTGGAAGCGCTCGACGCGCTCCTCGGCCTCGCGCAGCAGGACCTCCTTCTCGGCCGGGATGTGCAGGTCCTCGATGCCGATCGAGACGCCGCCGCGCGTGGAGTTCGCGAAGCCGAACGCCTTCAGGCGGTCGAGGAACTGGACCGTCTCCGCGAGCCCGGCCCGACGGTAGCTCTGGAACACGAGCTCCCCGAGGGCCTTCTTCTTCATGTCGCGGTTCTGGAACGGCAGCGCCGACGGGATGATCGCGTTGAACAGCACGCGCCCCGCCGTCGTGGGCTCCCAGCGACGCCCGCCCTCGTCGTCCATCATGAAGCGGATGACCGACGCGTACTTCAGGCGGCCGAGCGCCATCGCCATCTCGACCTCGCCGACGGTGCCGAACGCCTTGAGCGCGCGCGCCTTCACCGGGTCCTTGAGGTACGTGTCGAAGTCGGCCGGGGCCTTGGTCGCGAAGTAGCAGCCCAGCACGATGTCCTGCGACGGCTCGGCCACCGGACGCCCGTCCGACGGCTTGAGCACGTTGTTGCTGGACAGCATGAGGACGCGCGCCTCGGTCTGCGCCTCGAACGAGAGCGGCACGTGCACGGCCATCTGGTCGCCGTCGAAGTCGGCGTTGAACGCCGCGCAGACGAGCGGGTGGATGCGGATGGCCTTGCCCTCGACCAGCACCGGCTCGAACGCCTGGATGCCCAGGCGGTGCAGCGTCGGCGCGCGGTTGAGGAGGACCGGGTGGTCCTTGATGATCTCCTCGAGGATCTCGTAGACCTCGGGGCTCTCGCGCTCGACGATCTTCTTCGCGCGCTTGACGGTCTCCGCGATGCCCTTGTCGACCAGCTTGTGGATGATGAAGGGCTTGAACAGCTCCAGCGCCATCGCCTTTGGCAGGCCGCACTGGTGCAGGCGGAGCTCCGGGCCGACGACGATGACCGAACGGCCCGAGTAGTCCACGCGCTTGCCGAGCAGGTTCTGACGGAACCGGCCCTGCTTGCCCTTCAGCATGTCCGACAGCGACTTGAGCGGACGCTTGCCGCGGCCGCGGATCGCCTTCGAGCGACGGCCGTTGTCGAACAGCGCGTCGACCGCCTCCTGCAGCATGCGCTTCTCGTTGCGGAGGATGACCTCCGGCGCACGGTGCATGATGAGCTTCATCAACCGGTTGTTGCGGTTGATGACGCGGCGGTACAGGTCGTTGAGGTCGGACGTCGCGAAGCGCCCGCCGTCGAGCGGCACGAGCGGCCGCAGGTCGGGCGGGATGACCGGGATGACGTCCAGGATCATCCACTCCGGGCGGTTGCGGATCTCCCCGCCCTGCCCCGAGTTCCGGAACGCGTCGACGATCTTGAGGCGCTTGAGCTGCTGCTTCTTGCGGTGCTGGCTGTTCTCCGTCACCACCGCCGCGCGCAGCTCGTCGGCCAGCTTGTCGACGTCCAGGCGCTTGAGGAGCTCGCGCACCGCGGGCGCGCCGATGTCGGCGAGGAAGGCGCTGTCGCCCTCCTCGCGCGACTTCTGGCGCAGCGCGAGGTACTCGTCCTCGTCCAGCAGCTGGTTGACCCGGACGTCCTGGTTGCCCGGGTCGACGACGACGTAGTTCGAGTAGTAGATGACCTTCTCGAGATCACGGAGCGTGAGGTCGAGGAGGTTGCCCATGGGGCTGGGCAGGGTCTTGAAGAACCAGATGTGCGCCACCGGCACGGCCAGCTCGATGTGGCCCATGCGCTCGCGCCGGACCTTCGAGAGCGTGACCTCCACGCCGCAGCGGTCGCAGATGACCCCGCGGTAGCGGATGCGCTTGTACTTGCCGCAGTGGCACTCCCAGTCCTTCACCGGGCCGAAGATGCGCTCGCAGAAGAGCCCATCCTTCTCCGGCTTGAACGACCGGTAGTTGATCGTCTCCGGCTTGAGGACCTCGCCCCACGACCACCAGGTGCGCAGGCCGGCCATCTCCAGCCGCTCGCGCTCCTTGGGGTCCTTGGGGCCGCGGATCTCCTCCGGCGAGGCGATGCGGACCGAGATGTAGTCGAACGCCGAGGCGCGCGTCTCGCGCGTCGAGCGGAAGTCGATCATGGATTACTCCTCGTCGTCGTTGCCGCCGCGGGCGTCGCGCCCGCCAGCGTCACGAAGGTCCCCCAGCCGGTCGGCCAGCAGGTCGGCACGCAGCCCCGGAAGGCCGCCATCCACCGCCGTCGCGGGTCCGGCATGCCCGGAGCCCGGATCCGGCAGGATCCCGCTGATCGCCGCGTTGGGGTCGCCCAGCCCGCCGAACCCGTGGTCGTGGGTCGAGCCGAGCGTGACCTTGATGCCCAGCGCCTGCAGCTCCTTCACGAGCACGTTGAACGACTCGGGGATGCCCGGCTCCGGCAGGTTCTGGCCCTTCACGATCGCCTCGTAGACGCGGCTGCGGCCGTTCACGTCGTCCGACTTGACCGTGAGGATCTCCTGCAGGACGTGCGCGGCGCCGTACGCCTCCAGCGCCCACACCTCCATCTCTCCGAAACGCTGGCCGCCGAACTGCGCCTTGCCGGCGAGCGGCTGCTGCGTCACGAGCGAGTACGGCCCGATGGACCGCGCGTGGATCTTGTCGTCGACCAGGTGGCTGAGCTTGAGCATGTAGATCTCGCCCACCGTCACCGGGTTGGCGAACGGCTCGCCCGAGCGGCCGTCGCGGACGCGGATCTTGCCCGAGGTCGTGATGCCCGCGAGGCGCGCCAGCTCCGCCGCCGCGGCATCGAGGTCGCCCTCACCCTTCTTCCCGCCCACCAGCGCGCCGAGCGCCGGCAGCTCCTGGCGCAGCAGGTGGTCGGCCGCCGGCCGCGCCTTCAGCGCCTCCAGCTCCGCCACGACCGACTCGCGGTCGGCGACGTGCTGCGACGCCTCGCCCTTGTGCACGGCGATCTGGTGATCGAGCTCCGTCAGCTCGCGCTGCACGAGCTCCTTCGCCGCGGCGACGAGGAAGTCGCGCACCTTCTGGCCGAGCGCGCGCGTCCCCTCCGACATCTTCTTGCTCGACAGGTCGGCGAACGACGCGTCGGCGAGCAGGAACACCTTGTCGCGCTCCTCGAGCGACGGCTTGAGGTCGGACACGAGCTGCACGACCTCCGCCTGCCCGACCTCGGGGGCCGGGTGCGTGAGGTTGAGCGTCTTCGAGACCGTCGTGAGGCCGGCGAACTTCAGCAGCAGGCCGATCTCGCGCTCGTTGGCGCCCTGGAAGACCGGCGTCTTGGCGTAGAAGCCGAGGATGCGCGCGGCCCACCCGAGGTGCGTCTCGAGGATCTGCCCGACGTTCATGCGCGACGGCACGCCCAGCGGGTTGAGCACGATGTCGACCGGACGGCCGTCGGGGAGGAACGGCATGTCCTCCTCGGGCACGATGCGGGCGACGATACCCTTGTTGCCGTGGCGGCCGGCCATCTTGTCGCCGACCGAGATCTTGCGCTTCTCGGCCAGGTAGACCTTCACCAGCTGGATGACGCCCGGGGGCAGCTCGTCCGGCTGGAGGATGCGGTCGATGCGCTCCTCGGCCCGCTCCTCGAGGCGCGCCTTCTCCTCGTTGGCGGCCTCGATGATCGCGCGCACGCGGTCGTTGGCGGCCTTGCTCTCGACGCGGAACGTCTTCAGGTCGAGCGTCGCGAACTTGACGCCCCGCAGCACGTCGCGCGTGAGCGCGGTGCCGGCGGCGATCGCCTCCTCGACGGTGCCGGCCTTCAGCGCCAGCGCCACGACCTCGCCCTCGAGCGCGTCGCGCAGCTCCTCGTCGCGCACGTCGTTGACGCGGATCTTCTCCTCGCCCTCGAGCCGGCGCACCTCGCCGATTCGCTCGCCGCGGTCCTTCTCGACGACCTGGTCCTCGATGCGCGAGAAGATCTTCACGTCGATGACCACGCCCTCCATCCCCGGCGGGACCTTGAGCGAGCTGTCCTTCACGTCCTTCGCCTTCTCACCGAAGATCGCGGTGAGGAGCTTCTCCTCGGGGGAGAGCTCCGTCTCGCCCTTCGGCGTGATCTTGCCGACCAGGATGTCGCCCGGCTTCACGTGCGCGCCGATGCGCACGATGCCGCGCTCGTCGAGGTCCACGAGCGCGTCCTCGGACACGTTCGGGATCTCGCGCGTGATCTCCTCCTGGCCGCGCTTGGTGTCGCGCACGTGGAGCTCGAGCTCCTGGATGTGGATCGACGAGTAGACGTCGTCCTTCACCAGGCGCTCGCTGAGGACGATGGCGTCCTCGAAGTTGTGCCCGTACCAGGTCATGAACGCCACGGTGACGTTGGAGCCCAGGGCGAGCTGCCCCATCTCCGTCGCCGCGCCGTCGGCGAGCACGTCGCCCTGCTTGACGCGCTGCCCGAGGCGGACCAGCGGGCGCTGGTTGATCGCCGTGTCCTGGTTGGTGCGCCAGTACTTCTTCACGCGGTAGCGGTCGAGCTGCGTGAGGCGCTGCAGCGGCCGGCTGGCCGCGCGGCGGTCCTCGCTGCCCAGACGCTCCGCCGGGCCGGCGTCGACGATGATCTCGTCGGCCGTCACGTGCGTCACGACGCCCGCGCGCTTGGCGATGATGACCGCGCCCGAGTCGCGCGCCACGACGCTCTCCAGCCCCGTGCCGACGAGCGGCGTGCGCGGGTTGAGGAGCGGCACGGCCTGACGCTGCATGTTCGAGCCCATGAGGGCGCGGTTGGCGTCGTCGTGCTCGAGGAACGGGATGAGCGCCGCGGCGATGGAGACCATCTGCTCCGGCGCCACGTCCATGTAGTCGATGCGGTCCGTCGGCACGAGCGGGACGTCGCCGCCGTCACGGCAGAGCACCAGCTCCTCCATGAAGGTGCCGTCCGGGTTGAGCTTCGCGTTCGCCTGCGCGATGATCGCTCCCTCCTCGCGGTTGGCGTCGAGCCACGCGAGGTCGCCCGTCACGCGGCCGCCCTTCACGACGAAGTACGGCGTCTCGATGAAGCCGAGATCGTTCACGCGCGCGTAGCAGGCGAGCGACGTGATGAGGCCGATGTTCGGGCCTTCCGGCGTCTCGATGGGGCACATGCGCGCGTACTGCGAGTAGTGCACGTCGCGCACCTCGAAGCCGGCGCGCTCGCGCGTCAGACCGCCCGGCCCGAGCGCCGAGAGGCGACGCTTGTGCGTCAGCTCGGCGAGGGGGTTGGTCTGATCCATGAACTGCGAGAGCTGCGAGCTGCCAAAGAACGCCTGGATGACGGCGCTCACGGTGCGCGCGTTCACCAGGTCGTCGAGCGAGATCTTCTCCGGGTCGGTGTTGATCGACATGCGCTCCTTCACCAGGCGCGCCATGCGGGACAGACCGACGGAGAACTGGTTCGCGATCAGCTCACCGACCGAGCGGATGCGGCGGTTGCCGAGATGGTCGATGTCGTCCGTGTGCCCACGGCCCTCGTGCAGCTCCACGAGGTAGCGCACGATGGCCACGAAGTCCTCCTTCGTGAGCACCGTGGTGCCGGCGGGCGTGTTGAGGCTGAGGCGCTGGTTGATCTTGTAGCGCCCCACGCGGCCCAGGTCGTAGCGCTTCGGGCTGAAGAACAGGCGCTCGAGCGCCTGCTTCGCCGTCTCCTTGTTCGGGGCGTCGCCCGGACGGAGGAGCGCGTAGATCTGCTTGAGGGCCTCGTCCTCGTGCTTGGTCGGATCCTTGGCGAGCGTGTTCTTGATCAGCAGCGACTCGGCGCGACCGCTGGCGACGAACACCTGCACCTTGTTCATCTCCGCCTTGCGGATCTTCTTGATCAGCGCGTCGGTCAGGAGCTGGCCCGCCTCGGCGATCACCTCGCCGTCCTCGGACACGACGTCGTGCGAGAGCGCGCGGCGCTCGGGGCGCTCGCCGCGCTCGATCGCATCGAGCTCGTCGCGGAGGTCGATCGTGGTGTAGCTGGCGAAGACCTTGACGCTCTCGACGCCCTGGCGGCGGAGGCGGTTGTACACCTCCTCCGTCAGCTCGTCGCCTTCCTTGACCAGGAGCTCGCTCTCGCGGCGCTCCTGCTCCGCGCGCGCCTTCTTGGTCTTGGCCTTGGGCGCGTCGGGGTCGGTCGCCTCGCCGGCGAGCGTGATGTCCTGCGCGATGACGGCGCCGAGGACCTCGCGCTGGTCGGAGCGCGTCTCGCGCGCCTTGGTCAGGTCGAGGTCACGCTCCGCGAAGAAGAGCCGCAGGATGTCGCGGTTCTCGCCGTAGCCGAACGCGCGCAGCAGCGCCGTGGCCGGGAACTTCTTCTTCTTGTCGATGTGGACGTAGATCACATCGTGGATGTCCACGGTGAACTCGACCCACGACCCGCGGAACGGGATGATGCGCGCGGAGATCAGGCGCTGCCCGTTGGGGTGCGTCGACTCCTCGAAGACCACGCCGGGGGAGCGGTGCAGCTGCGAGACGATGACGCGCTCGGCGCCGTTGATCACGAACGTCCCCAGGTTCGTGATGAGCGGCAGCTCGCCGAGATAGACCTCCTTCTCGATGATGTTGCGCGGCCGCTTCTCGCCGTTGATCTCCTCGAAGATGACCAGCTGCAGGGTCGCCTTGAGGGGAGCCGAGAAGGTCATGTCGCGCTCGATGCACTCCTCGACGGAGTACTTCGGCTCACCGAGCGAGTAGCGGACGAACTCCAGCGAGAAGTTCTCGTGGACGTCCGTGATGGGGAACAGGTCCTTGAACACGCGCTCGAGGCCCACGTCCTCGCGCTCGTGCGCGGCGGCGTCGGTCTGGAGCAGCGCTTCGAACGCGCGCGTCTGGATGTCGAGCAGGTGGGGCATGCCCATGCCTGCGTCGAGCTTCCCGAACGAGATTTCCTTTATCGTCTCAGCCATGACTCACCCGCAGAGGGGGATCACCCGCGAACAGGCGAAAACAGCCCCGCCCCCGGCTCCCGCGCAAAAATGCTGCGGGGCGGGGCGGAGCGATGGAGCTGCTCAGTTGTTGTGTAGACGTACTGTACTCACAGGCGCGCCGAGGTGGAAGTGAGGGCCGCGGCGAAGGCGATGGCCGGACGCATCCGGCCACCGCCCCGCCCGGACCTTACTTCACCTCGACCGCGGCGCCCTCGGCCTCGAGCTTGGTCTTGATCGTGTTCGCCTCGTCCTTCGAGACGCCCGACTTGACCGCGCTCGGCGCGCCGTCCACCAGGTCCTTCGCCTCCTTGAGGCCGAGACCGGTGATCTCGCGCACGACCTTGATGACCTGGATCTTCTTCGCGCCGGCGTCCTTCAGCATGACGTCGAACTCGGTCTTCTCCTCGGCCGCAGCCGCCGGAGCCGCCGCGCCGCCCGCCGGGGCGCCACCGCCCACCGGGGCGGCCGCGATCGTGACGTTGAACTTGGTCTTGAACGCCTCGATCAGCTCGGCCAGCTCGAAGACCGTCTTGTTGCCGATCGCGTCGAGGATCTCGTCGTTGCTCATAGCCATGGTACCGTGATTCTCCGTAGGAAACCCAGGCGGCTGAACCGCTGGGGCAGGTTGAACAGGCTAACCGCCTGGGGTTACTGCGCGCCTTCCTTCTGGACCCGCAGGGCCTCGAGCGCGCCGACCATCATCGTGAGCATGCCGTTCATGACGCCCGCCATCTGGGCGAGCGGCGCCATGAGGCCCGCGCCGAGCTCGGCGAGCATCTGCTCGCGCGAGGGCATGTTGGCCAGCGCCTTGACCTGATCCGCATCGATCTGGCGACCGTCGAACATCCCACCCTTGATGGCGGGCTTCTGGTCGTTCGCCTTCGCGAAGTCGGACAGCACCTTGGCGCCCGCGAGGGCGTCCGCGGCGACCACGATCCCCGTCGGCCCCTTGAGGCGATCGGCGACCAGGCCGCTCTCGTTCACCGCGCGGAGGGCGAGCGTGTTCTTGATGACCACGTACTCCACGCCCGCACGACGGAGCTGGCGGCGCAGCTCGGTCATCCGCTTCACGTTGAGGCCCGTGAAGTCGGTGTAGTAGAGCGCCTGCGCGCCCTTGATCTTGTCGGTCAGCTCGGTGACGAGCTGCTCCTTCTCGGTACGCTTCATCTCGGCGACCCCTTACCGGTAGGGCGTGGTGTCGACGGTGACCCCGGGCCCCATGGAGCTCGAGATCGCGACGTTCCGCACGTACACGCCCTTCGAGGCCGACGGCTTCGAGCGGACGATCTGATCCATCAGCGCCGCGAAGTTCGACTCCAGCGCGTCGGCGGCGAACGAGACCTTGCCGATCGGGGCGTGCACGTTGCCGCCCTTGTCGACGCGGAACTCGATCTTACCGGCCTTGACCTCGCGGACCGCGCGGCCGACGTCGAACGTCACCGTGCCGGCCTTCGGGTTCGGCATCAGGCCGCGGGGGCCGAGCACGCGCCCGAGCTGACCGACCTGCCCCATGAGATCCGGGGTGGCGATCATCACGTCGAAGTCGAGGAAGCCGTCCTTGATGCGCTGGACGTACTCGACGCCCACGAAGTCCGCCCCGGCCTGCTCGGCCTCGGCGACCTTGGGGCCCTGGGCGATCACGAGCACGCGGACGCTCTTGCCCGTGCCGGCCGGCAGCACCACGGTGCCGCGGACGACCTGGTCGGCGTGACGCGGGTCGACGCCGAGGCGGACCGCCACCTCGACCGTCTCATCGAACTTGGCGAACGCGGCGCCCTTGACCGCCTCGATCGCCTGACGCGCCGGCTGGGCGGTCGTCTGGTCGAGCTTCTGCGCGGCCGCGCGATACTTCTTCCCGTGCGTGCGCATCAGTCGCTCACCGTCACACCCATCGAACGAGCGGCGCCGGCCACCATGGCCATCGCGCTCTCGATGCTGTCGCAGTTGAGGTCGGGCATCTTGATCTCCGCGATCTTCCGAACCTGCGCCTTCGTCACCGCCCCGACCTTGGTCTTGTTCGGCGTCCCCGAGCCGCTGGCGAGACCGAGCTCTTTCTTGATGAGCTCCGCCGTCGGCGGCGTCTTGAGGATGAAGGTGAAGGACTTGTCCGCGTAGATCGTGACTTCGACCGGAAGGATCGTGTCCTGGCCCTGCGTCCTGGCGTTGAACTCCTTGACGAAGGCCATGATGTTGATCCCCTGGGGGCCGAGCGCCGTACCGACCGGCGGGGCAGGCGTCGCCTTCCCGGCCGGGATCTGGAGCTTGACGAACCCGGTTACCTTTTTGGCCATGCACTCTCCTGTCGTGGTGGGGGAACCGTCGCGCCCCCGTCACTCCCGCTGATTGTTTCGCGTCGCAGCGGTCGGCGACGATATCGGGCGATCCTCGCGGATCGCTGCGGACTGCGGACTTCGGGCCGTGCGGTGAATCCGCCGCCCGCTGTCCGCAGACTTTTTCAGTACCCCTTGAGCTGCAGGTAGTCGAGCTCCACCGAGGTCGGGCGGCCGAAGAGCGACACGCTCACGCGCACCTTGCCCTTGTCGGCGATGACCTCCTCCACCGTGCCGTTGAAGTCGGTGAAGGGCCCCTCGGTGATCTGGACCGCCTGGCCGACGAGGAACGGGATCTCCTCCTTCGGCGCCTGCTCCGCCTCCTCGGCGACGCCGAGGAGGCGATTGACCTCGTCGGGGCGCAGCGGCATCGGGAAGCGCTCGTGCCCGACGAACTTGATCACGCCCTGGATGCCGTTGATGACGTGGATGGTGTCCTGGTTCATCACCATCTCCACGAGCACGTATCCGGGATAGATCTTCCGCTCGACGGCGACCTTCTTCCCGTTCTTCAGCTCGACCACTTCCTGCGTCGGGACGAGCGCCTGGCGGATGGCCCGCTCTTCGGGGGCCTTGCCGTCGGCGTCGATCTTCCGCTGGATGAGATTGCGGACCTTGTTCTCGTGCCCGGACGTCGTCTGGATGGCGTACCAGCGGTGCTCCACGGTATTGCGCTCTCCGATGGTTCGGTCAGCGCCCGAGCAGCAGCGCGGGGAGCTGCACCAGGACGAACTGCAGGGCGAGGTCGAGCAGCGCGATCACCGCGCCGAGCGCCAGGACGAAGACGATGATCTTGATCGTCGCGTCCTGGAGCTGCGCGCGGTCGGGCCACGTGACCCGCTTCATCTCCGCCGTCACGTCGTGGTAGAACCGCGTGACCTTGGCCGGAAACGAAGGCTGAGGGGCGACGGGAGTCGCCATGGTCACTTCGTTTCCTTGTGGAGCTGATGCTTGTTGCAGCGCGGGCAGTACTTCTTCCACTCGACGCGCTCCGGGTGGAGGCGCTTGTTCTTCGTGGTGAAGTAGTTCCGGCTCTTACACTCGGTGCAGCCGAGGATGATCTTGTCGCGCGGCATGGTGCTCTACGGGAAAGCGTGAAGCGAGGAGCGCGGAGTCGCGCCTGCGAGTCGTAGCGGCGCGGAGCTCCGATGTGATGCGCGGAGCGTCGGCGGCCGACCTGCAGCCCGACGCTCCGCGCTCATCGCTGCGCGCTGAAGTTACTGGATGATCTTGGCGACGACGCCGGCGCCGACCGTGCGGCCGCCCTCGCGGATCGCGAAGCGCAGGCCCTCGTCCATGGCGACCGGGATGATCAGCTCGATCACCATCTGGACGTTGTCGCCCGGCATCACCATCTCCATCCCCTCGGGCAGCTCCACGGTTCCCGTCACGTCGGTCGTGCGGAAGTAGAACTGCGGGCGGTAGCCCTTGAAGAACGGCGTGTGACGGCCGCCCTCCTCCTTCGTGAGGACGTACACCTCGGCGGCGAACTTGGTGTGCGGCTTGATGCTGCCGGGCTTCGCCAGCACCATCCCGCGCTCGATCTCCTCCTTCGCCACGCCGCGGAGCAGCAGACCGACGTTGTCGCCGGCCTCGCCCTGGTCGAGCAGCTTGCGGAACATCTCGACGCCCGTGACGACCGTCTTCTTCTCGGCGCCGAAGCCGACCAGCTGCACTTCCTCCTGCACCTTCACCACGCCGCGCTCGATGCGGCCCGTCGCCACCGTGCCGCGGCCCGTGATCGAGAACACGTCCTCGACCGGCATCAGGAACGGCTTGTCGATCTCGCGCTGCGGCTGCGGGATGTAGCTGTCCAGCGCGTCCATCAGCTCGCCGATCTTGAGACCGTACTGCGAGTTGGGATCCATCGACTCGAGCGCCTTGAGGGCCGAGCCGCGGATGATCGGCGTGTCGTCGCCGGGATAGTCGTACTGGCTCAGGAGCTCGCGCACCTCGAGCTCGACGAGGTCGAGGAGCTCGGGGTCGTCGACCATGTCCACCTTGTTCATGAACACGACGACGTAGGGCACGTTCACCTGGCGGGCGAGCAGGATGTGCTCACGCGTCTGGGGCATCGGGCCGTCGGCCGCGGACACGACCAGGATCGCGCCGTCCATCTGCGCGGCGCCCGTGATCATGTTCTTCACGTAGTCGGCGTGGCCGGGGCAGTCGACGTGCGCGTAGTGACGCAGCGGGCTCTCGTACTCGACGTGGGCCGTCGAGATCGTGATGCCGCGCTCGCGCTCCTCGGGCGCCTTGTCGATCTGGTCGAACGCGATCTTCTGCGCCAACCCCTTCTGCGCCTGGATCGTGGTGATGGCCGCGGTCAGCGTCGTCTTGCCATGGTCGACGTGGCCGATCGTCCCCACGTTCACATGCGGCTTCGTCCGCTCGAACTTTGCCTTGCCCATGAGATGCCCGTTCGAAAGCTGAGAGGGTTGGTCAGCACTGGCGGCGCCCGCGGGCACACTGCTGCCCGGGGCACCGTCGTCCCGCAGATCGCGCGGCGCGCCGTCGTGTCACCGGGCGCTGCACGTGGAGTTGTCCGTCACCGCGGCCCGGCGCGAGGCCGGCGGGCGGTGCGGGTCGACGGAGCTGCCGCCGTCCCACCGACGGGACGCGTTCTGCAACTGCGCGGACGGCGCGTCGAAGAGCTCGCGACCGGGATTGAACCGGTGACCTCATCCTTACCAAGGATGTGCTCTACCAACTGAGCTACGCGAGCGGGCCCTGACAGACGCCCGCGACACCAAGGCAGGCTGGCGCGGGCAGACCACCAACCTAGCGGCGGCTCTGGGGGGATGCAAGCCCGCGCCCCACCGACGGTTGAGTCATGGCGACCCTGCCCGGCGCGCCCTCGTCGGCCGCGCTCCGAGGCCGCGCATCGATTGACCTGCGCCGAACTGCGTCGTCTAGGCGGTGCAGCCTCCCGCAGCCCCCTCCGCATGTCGTTCCCCCGTCGTACGCCCGCCGCGCCCAGGGCGCGGGACCGCCGACTTCCCTGCACCGGCCTGACTCGCATGCTCGCGGGTCTGCTGCTGGCGATCGCCGCCTCCGGCCGGCTCGCGGCGCAGCCCCCGGCACGGGACGCCGACGCGGCGACGCTGGTGCGCGAGGCGACGCTGGCGCAGCTGGAGCACCCCGCCCGCGCGGTCGAGCTGGCGAGCGCCGCGCTGCGCCGGCCGCCCACAGAGGCACCGGCCCGCGTCGCGGGGCACGCGGCGCTGGCGGCCGCGTACACGGCCATGGGGCGCTACGACAGCGCGGCGGCCGCCGTGGCCGCGGGTCGGCAGGAGGCCGAGCGGACAGGCGATCGCGCCGGGCTCGCCACCATGCTCACGCGGGAGGGCGCGCTCGCGCAGCGGCGGGGCGACCCGGGGCGCGCCGCGGCGCTGCTGGAGGACGCGCTCGCCCGACAGCGTGCGCTGCGCCGCGACAGCGCGGTCGCCTTCACGCTCAACCTCCTCGGCTTCGTCTACGCGACGGACTTCGCCGAGTACGATCGGGCGCTCGCCTACCAGCTGGAGTCGCTGGAGATCCACGAGCGCATCGGCAGCGACGCCGAGGCGCTGGCGTCCACGCTCAACAGCCTCGGCGTCATCTACGGGAGGCTGCGGCAGGGCGCGCGCGCGATGCAGCTGTTCGAGCGCGCGCTCGCGCAGTACAGGCGCGTGGGGGCGGACGCGCGTGCCGCCTCCACGCTCAGCAACATGGGTGACGAGCTGCTGGCGCAGGGCGACGCCGCGGGTGCGCTCGAGCGGCACCGCGCCTCGCTGGCGATCCGGGAGCGCGTCGGCGACCGCTGGTCGCTCTCGCTGGCGCACCGCAACCTCGCGCTCGCGCAGCTGGCCATGGGCCGCCCCGAAGCAGCGCAGCGCGAGCTGGCGACCGCGATGCAGTTCGGCGCCGGGACCGGCAACCGGGGCCTGACCGTCCGCAACCTGCTCGCGCAGGCGGCGGTCGAGCGGGCACGCGGCCGTCCCGCGGCGGCCGAGTCGGCGGCGCGCGGCGCGCTGGCCGTCGCCAGCGCGATGGGCGCGCGCGAGCTGGTGCGGCGCTCGTGGGAGGCGATCGCGGGCGCGCAGGAGGCCGACGGGCGCCCGGCCGACGCGCTGGCGTCGTACCGACAGTTCAAGGCCGAGAGCGATTCGATCTTCGACGAGACGACATCGCGGCGCATCGCGGGACTCGAGGAGCGCCGGGCCGCCGAGCGCCGCGAGCGCGAGATCGAGCGGCTGTGGAGCGCGCAGGCGATGAGCGCGCTCCAGGCGCGACAGCGCGCGACGCAGCGCAACGCGATCGCGGGCGTGGCGCTACTGGCGGGCATCGCCGGGGCGGCCGCCTATCGCCGCCGCGTGCGCGACGCGCGGCGCGCCGAAGCGCTCAGCCTCACCGATCCGCTGACGGGCGCGCGGAACCGCCGCTACGTCCGCGAGATCGTCGCGCGCACGATGGAGGACGATCGCGTGCTGCAGCTCGGCGATCGCCGCCGGCCGACCGGCGCGGGCGGGAGCGGGCCGGGGTTCCTGCTGCTGGACGTCGACCACTTCAAGTGCGTCAACGACGACTACGGCCACGCGGCCGGCGATCGCCTGCTGACCGACCTCGCGCGGCTGCTGGAGCGCACCTGCGGACCCTCGGACGTCGTCGTGCGCTGGGGCGGCGAGGAGTTCCTCGTCGTGGCCCGCTGCAGCACCAGCGCGGAGGTGCGCGAGCTGGCCGATCGGATCCGCGCCGCGGTCGCGGCGCACGTCACGCGCCTCGACGACGGGCGCGCGCTGTCCGTGACGTGCTCGCTCGGCTTCGCGCTGGCGGCGGCGCCCGGCGACGGCCGGCCGTGGAGCTGGGAGTCGCTGGTCGCGCTCGCGGACCACGGCACGTACGCCGCCAAGCAGCTGGGGCGCGACGCATGGGTCGGCCACGTCGCCGGCGCGGGAGAGCCGCCGGCCTCGGCGACGATGTCGCCCGCGCTCGTCGAAGCGTGGGTCGCCGACGGGCGACTGCGCCGCGAGACGTCGCGCGACGCCGCGACGCCCAGGAGCGCCGCCGCGTGATCGGCGAGCGGCCGCGGGTCAGGCGCCCGCGGCCGGAGCGTCGTCGACGCGGCTGACGGACACCGAAGGCAGCACGCCGCGCTCGAGCGGGACGCTGCCGTCCGCGGTCCGCACGACGACGTGCTCCATCGTCGACTCGCAGAGCAGCCGCTCTCCCTCGCGCACGCCGAAGTCCGCGAGCAGGTCGCGCATCGCAGGCGAGACGTTGCGGACGACGACCGTGTCGCCGGGGCTCACGTCGGCGAGCGTGTACGGCCGCGGATCGATCGGTCGGTCCGTGGCGAACGCATTGGACGCGAACGCGTCGGGGCGATCGGGCGGGAATGGACTCATGACTTCCTCCGGTCTCGGCGGAACAGCGCTCGACGAATGGTGCAGGGCCGCGCGCGCGTGCGGTATCAGGGAACACGCTGAGCTCCCGTCCGCGAACGCGCGACGCGTGCGCACGTCCCGACATGCAGCGCGAGCCGTGGTCGTGCAAGTAGCAGTTGGTGACTCGTGGCATGCGCGCGTGCGCCGGAGGACGGCGGCGTTCGCCATGCGTGCGCTTCCGTACGCTTCGCGCTGGCGCGTCTGATGCTGCGACGGCAGCCGGCCGGTGCCACCGACCGGATGCCGCGCTCCAGCCGGGCGCGGCCGTCATCCGTCCGCGCTCCGGCGCCGTGGCGTGACGACAGGACGCCACGGGCACTCACCTCTATCGGGGAGGGTCGTTCCGATGATTCGGAGACGCAGGGTGCCGAGATGGGCCGCACTGCTGGTGGCGGGCGCGCTGGGCGGCGTCGGGCTGCCGGCGATGGCGCACGCGCAGATCCTGTGGACCGACTGGACCAGCCTCACGCTCGGGAACGTGGGCTCGGCGACGGGGACGATCGCGGCGCCGAGCGGTCCGGTGGGCGTGTCGTACAGCGGCCAGGTGTACACGACGTCGCAGTTGGGGTGCGGCGCGTCGTACTGGCTCCCGGTCGCGACGTACCAGAGCGCGACGGTGCCCAACGCTCCGCCGCCGTGCGACATGATCGCGCTCACCGGCGGGCCGACGTTCGGCACCAACACGGTGACCTTCTCGCAGGCGATCGTGAACCCGGTGATGGCGATCCTGAGCCTCGGCCAGCCGTCGACCGTCATCACGTACAACTTCAACCAGCCGTTCAACATCCTGAGCTTCGGGCCGGGCGCGTTCGGCGGCCCGGGGACGCTGAGCCAGCTGCAGCCGAACGTGCTCACCGGCGTCGAGGGGAACGGCGTGATCCAGTTCCAGGGGACGTTCTCGTCGATCAGCTGGACCGTGCCGACCCCGGAGACCTGGCACGGATTCACGGTCGGCGTGGTGGGCGTGGCGTCGCCGACGCCGACGACGGTGCCGGAGCCGACGACGGTCACGCTGCTCGGGCTCGGGCTGGCGGGCGTCGGCGCGCTCGCGCGCGGGCGTCGGGCGCGCCGGTAGACCGGCCCCAGACCACAACGACGACAACGTGGGTGGTCGAACGACGAAGCCCGCCGGCGCATCAGCGCCGGCGGGCTTCGTCGATCATCGAGAGCGGGAGACGGGACTCGAACCCGCGACATCAAGCTTGGAAGGCTCGCGCTCTACCAACTGAGCTACTCCCGCGTCACCCGGCGTGCCGCCTGCCGGGGCCGTGCCCTGCTCGAATGTCCTGGAGTGGTGGGGGAAGGATTCGAACCTTCGAAGGCTGTCGCCGGCAGATTTACAGTCTGCTCCCGTTGGCCACTTGGGTACCCCACCCAGTCGCGCGCCATTGCGTGTCACCGCGCGAGACGCGGAGTGTAACCGCGCCCGGCGCCTCGTTCAAGCCGCGACCGCCACGCCGGCGCTCCGAAGCCCGGCCGGGCGTGGCGGCGGAAGCTGGCGGTGGGGATCGAACCCACGGCCTGCCGCTTACAAGGCGGCTGCTCTGCCAACTGAGCTACGCCAGCGCTTCCCTGCCTGATTCTACCGTAGCGCGCCTACCGGCGCTGCCAGGTCGTGCCCTGCGGCGTGTCCTTGAGCTCGATGCCGCGCGCCAGCAGCTCGTCGCGGATCGCGTCAGCGCCGGCGAAGTCGCGCGCCGCGCGCGCCGCCTTCCGCGCCGCCAGCCGCTCGTCCACCCACGCCGCCAGCTCGGCGTCCGTGTCCCCGCGCTCGGGCACGAGGTCCAGCACGCCGTCGATGATCCCGAAGACGCGCCGCGCCGCCTCCAGCGCCGCGGCGTCGTCGCCGTGGCGGTCGAGCTCCGCGTTCGCGCGCTTGATGAAGACGAACAGCGCCGCCATCGCCTCGGGGGCGTTCAGGTCGTCCGCCAGCGCCGCGCGGAACTCGCGCTCGGCCTCCGCGGCCGCCTGCGCCAGCTCGGGCGTGCCACCGGTCGCCGACGCCAGCCGGGCCGCGAACTCGCCCACGCGGCGCACCGCCGTGAGGCTCGCCTCCAGCGCGTCGGCGGAGAGGTTGAGCTCCTTGCGGTAGTGCGTCGAGAAGACGACGTGGCGGTAGGCCGCGCCCGTCACGCCCTCGTCGCGCAGCCCCTGCACGTTGCTCACGTTTCCGAGCCGCTTGGCCATCTTCTGGCCCTCGGTGAGCAGGAACGCGCCGTGGCACCAGAAGCGCGAGAACTCCTTCCCCGTCGCGCCCTCGCTCTGCGCGATCTCGTCCTCGTGGTGCGGGAAGACGAGGTCCACGCCGCCGCAGTGCACGTCGAGCGTCTCGCCGAGCAGCTCCATCGCCATGGCGGAGCACTCGAGGTGCCAGCCCGGGCGCCCGCGGCCCCACGGCGAGTCCCACGCGGCGCCCGTGCGCTCGTCCTCCTCCTTGGCCGCCTTCCAGAGCGCGAAGTCCTGCGCGTTCTCCTTGGAGTACTCGTCCTGCGCGACGCGCGCGCCGCTCTTCACCTCGCGGCGGTCGAGGCGCGACAGCTTGCCGTAGCCCGGGAAGCGGTCGATCGCGAAGTACACCGACTGGTCGTCGGCCTGGTACGCGACGCCGTTGGCGATCAGGCGCTCGACGAGCGCGATCATCTGCGGGATGTACTCCGTCGCGCGCGGATACGACTCCGCGTCCTGGATGCGCAGGTACTTCCGGTCCGCGTGGAACGTCTCGACGACCGGGTCGGTGAGCGCCTGGATCGTCAGCCCGCGCTCCAGCGCGCGCTTGATGATCTTGTCGTCGACGTCGGTGAGGTTCATGACCTGCTGCACCGTCCAGCCCTGCAGGGCGATGGCGCGGCGGAACAGGTCCTCGAACAGGAACGTGCGGAAGTTGCCGAGGTGCGCCGGGTTGTAGACCGTCGGCCCGCAGGTGTACATGCGCACGGTGCGCCCGTCCGTCGGCACGAACGGCTCGACGCTGCGGGTGAGCGTGTTGTACAGCCGGAACTCCGGCATCCGGGTCTCCGGCAGTGCGGACGGCGTGGCGTTGGTCATCGGCGCGGGAAGGACGTGCGGGCCCACGCCTGGGCGGCGGGGTCCCGGAAGCTAGGACCGCCCCGGAGGGGGGTCAACGGAACGCGGCGGCGGCACGATGCGCCCGCCGACGAGCGCGACGCAGCGTACCGGCACGTGCCGCGCCGCGAGCGCCACCGCCTGATGCACCGTGGCCGAGCACTCCGCGCGGTCGTCGATGGTGAGCGCGAGCACCAGCGCGCCGCCGAGCGTGCGTCGTGCGCGGGCGCGCACCGCCCGCGCGAGCCAGGCGGCGGAGCGGCCGCGCACGTCGAGCGGCCCGAGCGCGCGGCCGGCGCGCCACCACCCCGGCCGGGCGCGCACGACGCCGCCCCACGTCGGCGCGCCGCGCAGGCAGGCGAGCAGCGCCCGCAGCGCGCCGGCATCCGCGCCGGCGATGCACACCACCTCCCCGCCCCACGCCGCGAGCGTGGCGCCGCGCAGCCGCCACGCGCCGTCGGGACCGGGCACCCAGACGCCGCGCGCGTCGAGCAGCGCGGGCGCGCGGGGCGCGCGGGGCAGCCGCATCCCGGGCGCGGCGCTGGATCGGGTCGTGACGCACGAACGAGAAGGCACGCTCCACGATCGCGTGGGGCGTGCCTCCTGGCCGTACCACCGTCGCGCGTGCCGGCGCGCGAATGCGCGGATCAGCCGCGCGCCGCGATGCGGGCCTCGTGGAAGCGCGTGATCGCGTCCACCAGCGGCGCGGGATCGAAGCGCACCGGGTCCGTCGCGGGCAGCCCCGTCTCGTCCTGCGCGCGCTCGACCGCCGCGCGCGCATCCTCATCCGACAGGTCGAAGGTGTTCAACCCGATCGCGATCACCGGCGCGGGGCGCAGCGGCGCCGCGACCGCCTCGTGCAGCGTGATCAGGTCCTTCAGCGGCGGGATGGGCACCCAGTCGTTGCGGTAGATGGTCGTGCGCGACGGCTGGTGGCAGAGCACCATCGCGTGCGGCAGCGAGCCGTGGAGCAGCCCGTACGTCACCCCCGAGTAGCTGGGGTGGACGATCGAGCCCTGGCCCTCCACGAGCACGATGTCGCCCTGCGTCGCGCCCTGCAGCGTCAGCCGCTCGGCCGCCCCGCCGATGAAGTCGGCGACGACCGCGTCGACGCCGATGCCCCACCCCTCGACGAGGATGCCCGTCTGCCCGGTGGGCGCGAACGCCACGCGCTGGCCGCGCGCGCGCATCGCGTCGCGCAGCTGCAGCTGCGTCGTCATCTTCCCGATGTTGCAGTCGGAGCCGACGGTCAGGATCACCGTCGACGCGACGTCGCGCACGCGGCCGGTCGACACCACGAGGTCCGCAGGCGGACGGCGCAGGTCGAGGATGCGCGCGCCGCCGGCGGCCGCCGCGTCGGCGAGCATCGGGTCGTCGCTCAGGAAGTAGTGCAGCCCGCTCCACACGTCGAGGCCACGGCGCGCCGCGGCGGCGATCGTCTCGCGCCACGGCTGCGGGAGCTGGCCGCCCGCGGGCGCGATGCCCACGAGCACCGCGGTCGGCCCGAGCGCGAGCCCTTCCTCGAGCGTCGCGACGACGGGAATCGCGCCGCCGAAGCCGAGCACCTGCTCCGTGGTCCGGCCGGCGGTCACCGAATCGACGACGCCGACGACGCGATCCGGCGAGTAGCGGATGCACGCGTTGGCGGTCTTGGAGGTCATCGGGCCGAAGTGGCCGTCCGCGAGCACGAGGAAGCGCACGGGACGGTCGTCGGCGAGGGCATACGCGCCGGCAGCAGCGGCGGCGGAATCGACGGACATGGCGGCGAGCGGTCGATGAGCGGACGCGGCGCGCCGCCGCGCGGAGCCTGACGATCCGACGCGCGGCGTGCCGGCGCCGGCCCGGTGCGCCGGCGCGCCCGAAAGCTAGGCGGTCCGGCGCATCCGCGCGCGCTCGGCGAGCGCGATGAGATCGACGCGCGGCGTGGGCGCGACGAGCACGCCCTCGCCGTCCGCGGGCGGCACGCGCAGCACGAGCGGCTGGTCGCGCGTGGCGCGGCGGAAGCCCTGCCCCTCGTAGATCCGGTTGCTGAGGATGCGGCGGATCACGACGAGGATCGACGCCAGCGTCGGCACGGCGACGAGCAGGCCCGCGGGCCCCATCACCTTGCCGACCACCAGCACGGCCATGATCGACAGCACCGGCGGCACCGACACGCGGCGGATGCGCCGCGCCGTGATGAGCGGCAGCACGAACTGCCCCTCGATCACGTGGATGATGACGCCGAGCGCGATCACCGCCATCGCGCGCGTGCCGCCGTTCGGGCCCGCGAGCACGAAGAGCGCCGGCACGATGGTGGAGATCAGCGTGCCGAAGAACGGGATGATCGCCACCGCGCCGGTGAAGACGCCGAACGTCAGCCAGTACGGCACGCCGAGCACGTAGAGGCCGACCGCCGTCAGCGCGGCGAGGATGAACATCCCCAGCAGCTGCCCGACGATCCACGACCGCAGCGTCACGCCGAGGTCCCCGAGCACGTCGCGCACGAGGTCGCGGTGCACCGGCGGGAAGAGCGCGATCAGCCACTCGCGGTAGAACTCGGGCTGCAGCGCGAGGTAGAGCGCCATCACGCCGACCGAGACGACGTTGATGCCGGCGTGGCCGATCGAGATGACCTTCGGCACGACGTCGGCGAACAGCGCCGCGCCCTGCTCGTAGATCGCCACCAGCAGCTTGTGGTTCTCCGGACGCCACGTCTCGGCCACGCCGGGCACGCGCCGCACCGCCTCGTAGATGCCGCGCTCCCACGCGCCCACGTACGCCGGGAAGACGCGCAGCAGCGCCTGCGTCTGCTCGACGACGGGCGGCACGAGCAGGTAGACGAGGCCTCCGACGCCGGCGACCGTCAGCAGCACCGCGATCAGCAGCGAGCCGCGCCGCGGCAGCCGCGTGCGGCGCGTGATGGCGTCGGCCACCGCGCCGAGGTAGAGCGACAGCAGGACAGCGAGGAAGAGCAGCAGCAACACGTCCGCGACCGTCCCGAACAGCCAGAGGAGCAGGACTGTCAGGACGGTCGCGGCGAGGAGGGGCGCGAAGCGGAACCGCCGCGTCGCGCCCTCGGGTACTGCGGGAGCGGTCACCCCTTGGGCCTACCGTGCGAGAGCTCCTCGAACTCCGCCAGCAGCTCGGCCTCGGTGGTCTGGTTGGGCTGACCCGGCGCGGGCGCTCCGCCCTGCTGCGGCCCGCCCTGCTGCTGCGCGTTCATCGGCGGCACGGGCGCGCCGTTCGGCGCCGACTGGCTGCCCGCGGAGAGCGCGGGGCGCGCGGTGGCGTTGCCGGCACCTGCCGCCAGCTGGCGATCGGCCGAGGCCGAGGAAGCGGGCAGCATCCCCATCTTCTGCTTGAGCGCGAGCAGGCGCGTGTCGGCGTCCGAGCCGACGGCGCCGCGCGCGAGCTGCTTGAACTCCGACTCCAGCTTGTCGCCCTGGAACTCGGAGTCGAGCGTCGCCTCGGCGGCGATCATGCGGACGTTCGTCTCGATCTTCTCCTCCATCCGCGCGAACGCCTCGAAGGCGCTCTTCTCGGACAGCGAGGACATCGTCTGCTGGATGCGGCGCTGCGCCTCGGCGCGGCGCTGCTTGGCGAGCAGCAGGTTCCGCTTGCGCTTGGCCTCCTCGATCTTGTCGGCGAGGTCGCGCAGCTGGACCTTGAGCTGCTCGGTCTGCGCGAGCTGCGCCTGCCACTCGCTGAAGTACGCCTCGGTGCGTTCGGCGTACTCCTGCTGCCGCAGGAGGGCCTGCCGCGCGAGGTCGTCGCGGTCGCTGCGCACGGCCAGCTCCGCCTTCGACTCCCACTCGGCGGCCTGCTGCCGCTCCTTCTCGAACTGGTCGCGCAGCTTCCGCTCGTCGGCGATCGCGACGGCGACCTGCTGCTTGGCCTTGATCAGCTGATCGTTCATGTCCGTGATCAGCGTGTTCAGCATCTTCTCGGGATCTTCGGCCGAGGAGATGAGATCGTTGATGTTGGACCGGACCAGGCGGGAAAAGCGGTCGAAGATGCCCATGCGTCAGCGGGCCTCGTGGATGGCGTCGGGCGAGACGGCGCGGTGGGTGCCGGTGTGCACCTGGCCGTCGCGGATGGCGACGAGCTCCCGCAGGTGCGAGGCGAGCGCGATGGTCATGCTCTCGAAGCTGGCCTGGAACTCCTCGTAGTCGAGGTGCGAGAGCTCCAGGGCCTCGCTGAGCACCACGGTGTCGCGCTCGATGCCGTAGGCACCGTGCAGCAGGTCGGTGGCGTTCAGCTCGAGCAGGCGCCGCGTGAGCTTGTTGCAGTGGTCGTCGTCGTCGGGGAGCTCGGTGACGTTGGCCCGGAGCACGACCACCGGCGGCGCGTAGGTGACGGCGATGTCGAAGTCGAGGGCGCCACCGGGGCGGACGCGCCAGAGTCCCGGCGCGACCTCGGTGTAGGTCACGCCCTCGGCGCTGAGGCGGTCCAGAAAGCGCTCGAGTTCTTCCCGAGAGACCATGCGGGCACCTGTAGTTGGGGGGTCGCTCGCCCTACGGTCGAGCCGGGGACCGCGGTTTCGCCGGGGGCGACGAGCGCGACGTCGAAGTTAAGGGCCCGTCGCGAGGGCGGACAGCAGGGGCGAGCGGCGGAGGAAACGTCTGGCCGCCACGTGCGCGGCGTCGCATCTTGCCGCCGCCCCTGCTCGTCCCCCCGCCCCCTCCCGATGCCCCTCTATCTCGCGTGCGCCGTCTTCGGCGGCCTGCTGCTCGTCCTCCAGCTGCTGGGCGGCGTCATGGGCGCGGAGGCCGGCCACCACGACGTCGGCGGCGACCACCACGACGGGCCAGGGCTGCTCGGACACGAGGGGCTGCTCCAGCTCCCGAGCCTGCGCACCGTCGCGGCCGCGCTGGCGGCGTTCGGGCTCGCGGGCGCGGGGCTGCTGGCCGCGGGCGCGGGGAGCGGCGTGTCGCTCGCCGCGGCGGTGGGCACCGGCGTCGCCGCCGGCGTGGCCGTCGCGGCGCTGACGCGCGTGCTGTTGCGCTTCGAGAGCGACGGCGTCGTGCAGCTGGCGCACGCGGTGGGGCTGCCCGCCACCGTGTACGTCGCGATCCCTGCCGCGGGCGGCGGCGCGGGCAAGGTGCAGCTCGCGCTGCAGGGGCGCATCGTCGACTGCGCGGCCGTCGCCGCCGATCCGCAGCCGCTGGCGAGCGGTCAGGCCGTCGTCGTGGTGGACGTCACCGACGGCGACACGCTGGTCGTCGCCCCCGATCCGACAGCTGGTCCCGCGCGCTGACCGGCGCGCGTCCTCCTTTCCTCACCCGGAGCAGTCCCCGTGATCCTGGCCCTGTTGCAGCTCGCCGATTCCCTGCCGAAGAACGCGTTCGCCCTCGGTGGCGGCGCGCTGGCGGCGCTGCTGGTGTTCGGCATGCTCGTGCTGTTCGCCAGCCGCTACAAGCGGTGCCCGGCGAACAAGATCCTCGTCATCTCGGGGAGCGTGGGCAGCGGCAACGCGGCCAAGTGCATCTCGGGCGGCGGCGCCTTCGTGTGGCCGGTGATCCAGGAGTACGCGTACCTCGGGCTCGACCCGATCCGCATGGACGTGCCGCTCGGCGACGCGCTGTCGCTGGAGAACATCCGCATCAGCGTGCCGGCCGTGTTCACCGTCGCCATCGGCACCGAGCCGGAGGTGCGGCAGAACGCCGCGATCCGCCTGCTCAACATGACGCACGAGGCGATCGAGGGGACGGCGCACGACATCATCGTCGGCCAGCTGCGCGCCGTCATCGCGTCGATGAAGATCGACGAGATCAACCGCGACCGCGACGGCTTCCTGCACAAGGTGCAGCACCAGCTGGAGCCCGAGCTGCGCAAGATCGGCCTCGTGCTGCTGAACGTGAACATCAAGGACCTGCGCGACGCCTCGGGCTACCTGGAGGCGCTCGGCAAGCAGGCGGCGCAGCAGGCCATCCAGCAGGCGCGCGGCGACGTGGCGGAGCAGGAGAAGCTCGGAGAGATCCGCGTGGCGCAGGCCGACCGTGAGAAGGTGACCGCGGTCGCGCAGGCCGAGAAGGAGCGCGAGATCTCGCTCCGCGAGACGCTGCGCGAGCAGGCGGTGCGCCTGGCGGAGCTGGACAAGGAGCAGGCGGTCGGCGAGCAGACGGCGGGGCTGGAGCGCGACGCGCAGGTGAAGGAGGCGCAGCGCACGCAGGCCATCCGCATCGCGCAGCTGGACAAGGAGCAGCGCATCGCCGAGCAGACCGCGGGCTTCGAGCGCGAGGCGGCGGTGGCCGCGGCCGACCAGAAGAAGCGCGTCGCGATCGCCGAGGCGAACGCGCAGGCGATCGCCGGCGAGGCGGATGCGCAGGGGCGCATCGCGACGACCAACGCCGCGCTCGCGGTGACGAACGCCGAGGCCTACCAGACCTCGGAGACGCGCAAGCGTGAGGCGGAGGCGGCCGTGCAGGAGGCACAGAACCGCGCGATGGCGCGCGCCGCGCTGGCCGAGGCGGAGCGCGTGGAGGCCGAGCAGCGCGCGCGCCTGGAGGCGCCCGCGAAGGCCGAGAAGGCGCGCACGATCGTCGAGGCGGAGGCCGAGGCCGAGAAGGCGCGCATCGCCGCGCTGGCCGAGGCGGCCGCGCGCTACGCGACGCTGGAGGCCGAGGCGAAGGGCCAGTACGAGATCATGAGCAAGAAGGCCGAGGCGATGGCGCGGATGGTGGAGGCGGCCGGCGGCGACCCGAAGGCGGCGTTCCAGCTGATGATGGTCGAGCAGCTCCCGCAGCTGGCGGAGACGGCGGCGAGGGCGATCTCGAACATCCGGTTCGACAAGGTCGTGGTGTGGGAGGGCGGCAACGCGAGCGGCAACGGTGCCGCGGTGGGCGGCTCGGCCGGCTTCATCCAGAACCTCGCGCGCTCGATGCCGCCGATGATGCAGGTGCTGCGCGACATCGCGGGCGTGGAGGTGCCGGGCTTCCTGGGCACGATGCAGGGCGACGGCGTGACGCCGCCTGCCGTGGTGCCGCCGACGGTCGCGACGCCCGCGTCGCCGACCGCGCAGGTGGCGGCCGCGCAGCCGGTGAGCGAGACCAGCGGCGACTGACACGCGCGACGATCGCCAGACTACGCGGGGCCGGCGGATCTCACCGCCGGCCCCGCGTCGCTTCGTGTGACGGCGCGACTCAGTCCGCGCTCTTCTTGATCTGCACGAGCCGCTCGCGGGCCAGGCGTCGGCCCGTCGGCGTCGCGGCCAGCCCGCCGCCCGCCGTCTCGCGATAGCGGACGTCCATCGAGCGGCCGATCTCACCCATCGTGTCGATGACCTCGTCGGCGGGGATCGCGAACTCGATGCCCGCGAGCGCCATCTCGATCGCCGCCATCGCGATCGCCGCGCCCGTGGCGTTGCGGAAGACGCACGGCAGCTCGACCAGGCCGCCGAGCGGATCGCAGACGAGGCCCAGCGTCCCCTGCTGCGCCAGCGCGACCGCGTGCAGCGCCTGCCGTGGCGTGCCGCCGAGCATCTCGACCGCGGCGCCCGCGGCCATGCCGGCGGCGGCGCCCGTCTCCGCCTGACAGCCGCCCTCCGCGCCCGAGAGCGACGCGCGGTCGGCGACCACCGCGCCGACGAGGCCCGCCGTCGCCAGCGCGTCGATCACGCGCTCGTCGGGGATGCCACGCGCGTCCGCCAGCCCGGTGAGCACCGCGGGCAGCACGCCCGCGCCGCCGGCGGTCGGCGCGGCGACGATCACGCCCATGGCGGCGTTGACCTCCTGCACCGCGAGGGCGCGCGCGAGCACGTCGCGGAACGGCGTGCCGGCGAGCGGGCCATCGGGACCGGTGCGCAGCTTGGCCGCGTCGCCGCCGACGAGACCCGAGCTGGAACGCAGGTCGCCCGTCATCCCCTGCGCGACGGCGCCGCGCATGACGGCCAGCGCGCGCGACAGCGCGTCGCGGATGTCGGCCACGGAGCGTCCGGAGTCGGCGCTCTCGGACTCGAGCGCGACGTGCGAGAGCGAGACGCCGCGCGCTTCGGCGTCGCGGACGGCTTCGGCGAGGGAGCGATACATGCCCGAATGGTAATCGTGGACGCGCGCGACGGCGGGGCGGTCAGCCAGTGGCGCGCGCGCCTGCCGCGCGACGGAGCGCCGGGTCCAGCGCCGCGGCGGCCAGCGCGGGGTTCTCCTGCTCCAGCAGCCGCGCGCTGGCGAGCGCCGCGTCGCGGTCCCCGGCGGCCAGGCGAACGGCGACGTTCTCGATCAGCGCGCGCTGGAAGATGTCGGTCAGCCGCGCGAGCCCGCGCGCGAAGGCCGCCTCCAGCACCGGGTCACCGGCCACGATCGGCCGCTGCCGCTCGTACACCACGCGCACGCTGTGGAGCATGCGGGCGCCGTCGCGCGACGAGCTCTCGGGATACCGACGGTAGCGCGTGACGGGCGGACCACCGTAGCACCAGACCGGCCCGTGCCGCACCACGCGCAGGTAGAAGTCCAGGTCGTCCGCGCCCCACGGATCGCGGAAGCCGCCCACCGCGTCGAACGCCGCGCGGCGCACCATGCAGCTGGACGGCGGGATGACGTACCACGTGAAGTCGAGCAGCACCGCGTACAGGTCGCGGTCGACCGGAGGCAGGACGGGCACGAAGTCGGTCGGCCGACCGTCGTGGCACATCTCGTCGCGCGGGCCGACCACCATCACGCACTCGGGGCGCGCGTCGAGGGCGCGCAGCCCCGCCGTGAGCGCGTGCGGATGCAGATGGTCGTCGGCATCCAGGAACACGAGGAGATCTCCCGCGCTCTCCCGCACGCCCACGTTGCGCGCGACCGCCGGCCCGGCGTTGTCCTGGCGCAGGCAGCGCGCCCGCGCGTGGCGCGCGACGAGGGGCGCCACCGGCAGCGGCGACCCGTCGTCCACGACGAGCAGCTCGTGCGGGCGATGCTCCTGCGCGTCGACGGTGGCGAGCGTCTCGTCCAGCAGCCGCGCCTGCCGCGCGGTGGCGACGAAGGCGGCGACGACGACGGACACGCGTGGGGCGCGATCGGGCATGCGGGCAGGCTCGGAACGCGGACGGCCCGCGTCGATCGACGCGGGCCGTCCCGAGCTGCGCAGACCGCGCGCCCGTGCCGCCGGCCTCAGGCCCCGACCTTGTCCAGCCGGAACGCCCAGCGCACCCAGGGCAGCGTGCGGATCTCGTCGCGCACGCGCTCGTCGGGCGCCTCGTCGATCTCGAACACCATGAACGCGTCGCCGCCGCGCTGCCGCCGCGAGACCTTGAGCGTCGCGATGTTCAGGCTGTGCTCGGACAGGATGGTCGCGATGCGCGCGATGGAGCCCTTCACGTCCTCGGCCACGAGCACGATCGTGTGGTAGTTGCCGGTGACCTCGACCGGGTAGCCGTCGATCTCGGTGACGAGCACGCGCCCCGCGCCGAGCGACGAGCCGACCATCACGCTCTCGCGTTGGCCGCGCGCGACGGTGAAGCGCACCGTGTTCGGGTGCACCTCGCTCTCCTCGCCGAGCGTCGTCTTCTCGAAGCGGAAGTCGAGGCCCTCGCGATCGGCGATGTCGAGCGCCGTGCGCAGGCGCTCGTCGTCGGGGCGGAAGCCCATCAGGCCGCCGACGATCGCCTTGTCGGTGCCGTGGCCCTCACCGGTGCGCGCGAACGAGCCGTGCAGCTCGATCCGCGCGTGCTCGGGAGTGCCGCCCACGAGGCAGCGCGCGAGGAGCCCGAGCCGACAGGCGCCGGCGGTGTGACTGCTGGATGGCCCCACCATGACGGGGCCGATGATGTCGAGGAGCGAGACCATGCGTGGCGCGGCGTGATGCAGCGTGTGACGGCGTGCTGCAGCGTGGTGCAGCGTGGCGCGGGATCGAGGCGAACGGTTCGTTCACGAATCTAGCGCGTGCGCACCGCGGGCGTTCGCGCTATGGACAGGCTCTCGCACGCTTCCTACCTTCGCAAGGCCGCCCCCTGTTTGGTGCGGCGATCACCGAGCCTCACCGCGCGCCGCGGCCCGACGCCCGACGCGTCCCGCGCGCGCCGCTGGGGCTCCGGCCCGCAGCCAGGAGTCGGCATGACGACGGGCGCCGCGGATCTGCAGACGGCACTGGGCGAGCGCTATCAGCTCGATCGCGAGCTGGGGCGCGGCGGCATGGCGACCGTGTACCTCGCGCACGACGTGCGCCTGGGACGCGACGTGGCCGTGAAGGTGCTGCACCCGGAGCTGGGCGCCGCGCTGGGCATCGAGCGCTTCCGCCGTGAGATCGACATCGCGTCGCGGCTCAGCCACCCGCACATCCTGCCGATCGACGACTTCGGCGGCGCGGACGGGACGCTGTTCTTCGTCATGCCGTACGTCGCCGGCGAGACGCTCGCCGCGAAGCTCCACGCGGTCGGCATGCTGGGCGTCGAGGAGGCGGTGCGGATCACCTGCCAGGTGGCGCGCGCGCTCGACCACGCCCACCGGCACGGCGTGATCCATCGCGACGTGAAGCCCGACAACATCCTGCTCGAGGACGGCGAGGCGCGGCTCGCGGACTTCGGCATCGCGCACGCGATCAGCGGCGCCGAGGAGCGGCGGCTCACGCAGACGGGCGTCACGCTCGGCACGCCGGTCTACATGAGCCCCGAGCAGGCGATGGCCGACCGCACGCTCGACGGCCGCAGCGACGTGTACAGCCTGGGCTGCGTGCTGTACGAGATGCTGGTGGGCCAGCCGCCGTTCGCGGGCCCGACCGCGCAGGCGATCATCGCGCGGCAGATGCTCGGCGACGTCCCGTCCATCACCGTCGTGCGCGGCACGGTGCCCGACGAGATCGAGGACGCCGTGCTGCGCGCGCTCGCGAAGGTGCCGGCGGACCGGTTCGCGAGCGCGCTCGAGTTCGCGGAGGCGCTGGAGCACTCGCTGGCCACGGCGGGGCGCTCGCTCGGCCGCGCGGACCGCCGCAACCGGTCGCGCCGGCGGAAGCCGGTCGGCCGGAAGGTGCGGACGCTGCGCATGGCGGCCGCCGTCGCGCTGGTCGGCATCCTCGCCGCCGCGGGTGCCGCCGGCGCGTGGTGGCTGCTCGCCAACGGCGACGCGCGCGCGCTCGGGGCGACGACGGCCGACGCGCTGCCCCCGCAGCGGCTCGGCGTGCTGTACTTCGACGACCTGAGCCCGGACGGCTCGCTCGGCGCGGTCGCGGACGGCCTCACCGAGTCGCTGATCGACCAGCTGCGCGGCGTCGCGGCGCTCGACGTCGTGTCGCGCAACGGCGTGGCGGCGTTCCGCGGCGCGACGGCGGCGCCCGACTCGGTCGCCGCGGCGCTGAAGGCGGGCACGCTGGTCCTCGGCGCCGTCGAGTCGCGCGGTGGATCGCTGCGCGTGACCGTGCGGCTGGTGGACGGCGCGAGCGGCGCGGACACCAAGCGCGCGAGCTTCACGGTGCCGGCGGCGCGCGCGCTCGCGGCGCGCGACAGCCTGGTGGAGCAGGTCGCGCGCTTCCTGCGCTCGCGCGTGGGCGAGGAGGTGCGCGTGCGCGCCGTGCAGCGCGGCACCGCCGACGAGGGCGCGTGGACGATGGCGCTGCAGGCCGAGCGGCTGGCGAAGCGCGGAACGGAGCTCTCGCGCGGCGGCGACACCGTGGGCGCGACGGCGGCGTACCTGCGCGCGGACTCGCTCCTGGCGAACGCCGCGACGCGCGACGCAGCGTGGCCCGAGCCCGTGGTGCAGCGCGGCCAGACGGCGCTGCGGCTGTCGCGCCTCGGCAGCGCGGTCGCGGCCGTGCGCTGGACCGACGCCGGGCTTCGGCTGGCCGACGAGGCGCTCGCGCTCGACGCGCGGCACCCCGCCGCGCTCGCGCTGCGCGGCCAGCTCCGGCTCGAACGGTGGGCGCGGCATCTGGAGCCCGACGCGCGCGCCGCGCGCGCGCTGCTCACCGATGCGGAGCGCGACCTGAAGCAGGCGACGGAGCTCGACCCGCACGACGCGGCGGCGTGGAGCGCGCTGGCCAGCGTCTACTACCAGAAGCCGAACCTCATCGAGGCGACGCTGGCCGCGCGCCGCGCCTACGAGGAGGACGCCTACCTCGCGGACGCGGACCGCATCCTCTGGCGCCTGTACACGACGGCGTACGACGGCGAGAGCTTCGTGGACGCGGCGCACTGGTGCGACGAGGGGCGTCGGCGGTTCCCGGACAGCCACCTGTTCGTGCGCTGCCAGCTGTGGCTGTTCACGACGGACGCGCGCACGCCCGACGCCGCGGCGGCGTGGCGGCTGCGCGCCGACCTGCAGCGCCTGACGCCCGAGGGCCAGTGGAGCTACGTCGGGCGCGAGGCGCAGATGCTGGTGGGTGCGGCGATCGGCCGCGCAGGGCTGCGCGACAGCGCCGACCGCGTGCTGCGGGCCGCGCGCGCCGACGCGCACGTCGATCCGGACCGCGAGCTGCTCACCGTCGAGGCGTTCGTGCGCGACCTGCTGGGCGAGCGCGACGTTGCGCTCGATCTGCTGAAGCAGTACCTGCTGGCGCACCCCGAGCACCGCGGCGGCTTCGCGTCGCCGCAGGGCTCGTGGTGGTGGCGCGGCATGCGCGCCGACCCGCGCTTCACCGCGCTGGTCGGCGCTGCTCGATAGCGCGCCACCGACGTCGGGGCGCGGCACGCTCGGAGCGCACGGCGGACACCCTGTCCGCCGCGAACCTCGTAGCGCGGAGAGACCTCGTGTCCCGACCCTCGTCCCAGCGGATCGCCGCCGCCTTCGTCCTCCTGCTGGCCGCCGCGTGCGGCGACCAGCCGCGCACCACCACTCCGCCGCGTGACGCGACGACGCTCGGCCCACCTCGTCGGCTCACCGCCGCGGACGTCCAGCCCGCATGCGCGGCCAGCGACTACGCGACGGCCGTCGCGCAGGTGGAGGCGCTGTTCGCGAGCCGGGTGCAGTCGGCGGCGAAGCGGCTCCTCGCGGACATCCGGGCCGTCTGCACGACGACCACGCCCGCCCCGGACGTTCCCGCCGAGCGCACGCGCCGGCTGATGAACTACGTCGTCGCGGTGGAGGACTACCGCGCGCGCGGCTTCGTCGTACCGAGCGCCGCCAACCGGGTGCGGAGCAAGGCGCTGCACGCGCATCTCGTGACGGTGTTCCGGTACACCGGCTATCTGCTGCCCTACCTCGGTCGCACGCTCGCGACGGGCATCTACGCGAGCGACGTGTTCGAGCGCCAGGGCTTCTTCGGCGTCTGCGACGCGAGCGGGTGCGAGCTGATGGCGTCCGATCGCACCAGCGGGATCAAGATCTACCCGAACGCGCTGCCGCCGCGGACCGGGGATGATTCCCGGTACGTCGTCTCGGGATTCCCCGCCAACTGCGAACCCTTCGGCGCGGCGAACGCGCAGGACGTGCTGGGCCAGTGCGTCGAGATCTCGGTGGACCCCAAGGCCGGATCGTCGTTCCAGTTCGCGGCGACTGGCGGCCCACGAGCGCTCGTGCAGGTGTGCATCGCGGATGACGACGTGCTCGCCGACCAGGTCGAGTACCTGACGGACTCCGTGTCGCTCACCATCCCCGGACCGCCGCCGAGCACCATCGTCACGCGCCGTGGCAAGCTCGCACAGCTCTCGGGCGCGCAGACGTTCGCGAAGCAGCGTCGCATGCCGCGCTACGGTGCCGACGTCTACGGCCCGAATGGGTTCTTCATGGCGGACTGCGACAAGGCGCTGACGGCGCCGATCGACAGCTACGAGACGAGCGTCGGTGCGGCCTCCGGCAACTGGTTCACGCGCCTGGCGCAGGCGGCACGGCGCGCCTTCACCGTGCCGGTCGCGTACGCCGGCCATGGTGGCCTCGGCACGCTGCCCGGGTTCGCCGAAGAGATCTCGCTGTTCGGCCCCACCGATCCGTACGCCTTCCAGGCCACCTTCGAGGACGACGTGATCGGGTCGGCGCCCGACACCCCCGATCGGAACCGCGGCAGCTGGTTCCCGACGCAGCAGTCACCCGGCGAGATCACGGTCCAGCAGGGCATCGCGAACTTCGGAGCGACGAACAAGGTGGTGGTGATCAACCAGGCAGGCGGCGCGGCTGGCGGGCGTGTGGGTCTCTCGCTGCTGGGCAACCTGTTCGTCTACGGTGGCACGAGCGGCGCCACGCCCCTCTCGTCGGTGGGCACGTACCGGGTCCGGTGGACGTCGGCGATCACCAGCCCCCGTGCGTTCAAGGTCAACTTCGACCTCTACTCCGCGTCGTCGACCGGCGTGCTCGCGGACACGCTCGTGCGCGTGCGGTTCGCGAACGGCGTCAACGCATTCTCCGGTCCCATCCAGTTCGGCGTCCCGGTCGACCAGAACGACCTTCCGCTCACGACCGCGACCTGGACCCGGAACGTGAAGCAGCGCTTCGAGCTGGTCATCGACCTGGACGGGGACGGCTCGAGCAGCAGCACCACCGGCACCGCGACGCTCCGCCTCTGGAACGGCAGCGCATGGACCGCCATCGGCACGGCGACCTTCCCCCGGTCGGGCGCGCTGTACCGCGTCGGGTGGGCGCTGACGGGCATCGACGCGCAGATCGTGGCCAGCGACGACTGGGAGGTCCTGCGGCTGGACGAGTCGGGCGATCTGGTGGTGCCGTGATCCGACGCCGGACGGCTGCAGGACGGTCGCACGTGCGCCGCGGGGGTCGCGGCGCACGGCAGGTCCACCTCGACCCGGACCATCCGATGCGCATTCCGCTCCCTCCCCTGCTCGCAACCGCCCTGCTGCTCGCCGCCTGCCAGGATCCCGCCGCGCGCGTGGCCGCTCCGCGTCCCGATGCGCTGCGCGCCGCGAAGGCGCCGCCCGCGCCCGGGCGGACCGTGTGGATGGACCACCTGGATGCGCCGCGCGGGCTGGCGTTCGCGCCCGATGGCGCGCTGTACGTGACGGAGGCCGGCAACACGACGGTGACGTCGACGTGCACGCCGCTGCCCCGCGGGCGGTACTGCTACAGCGGCACCGGGGCGATCAGCCGGCGGGGGCGTGGTGGCCAGGAGCGCGTCGTGAGCGGCCTGCCATCGTACTACAACGCCGACATGCAGGACATCACCGGCCCGCAGCACCTCGACTTCCAGGGCATGGGCAGCCTGTACTTCACCATCGGCTGGGGCGGCCCGCCGCTGGGACGCCTGGGCCTCGCGCCGTTCGGCGCGGCATTCGGGACGCTCAACGTCCTGCGCCCGAGCGGCGCCTGGACGCGCGTGGCGGACATCGCCGCCTTCGAGCAGGACCACAATCCGGACGGCGAGGTGTTCGACTCCAACCCGTACGGTCTGCTCGCCGAAGGCGGCGGGCAGTACGTGACCGACGCCGGCGGCAACGACCTGCTCCACGTCGACATGCAGGGCGACGTGTTGCTCGTCGCCGTGTTCCCGCGCGTCCCCGCGCCGCCGACGTTCGGCGGGTCCACGCAGGCGGTGCCGACCGAGGTCGTGCGCGGCCCCGACGGCGCGCTGTACGTGAGCACGCTCAGCGGCGCCCCGTTCACCACCGGTACGGCGATCGTCTACCGCGTCACGGAGGACGGCACACGCACGGTGTTCGCGCCGGGCTTCAAGACCATCACCGACCTCGCCTTCGGCCCGGACGGCAGCCTGTACGTGCTGCAGTTCGCGACGGGCGACCCGTTCTTCGCCGGACCCGGCAAGCTGTGGCGCGTCGCGCGCGACGGCACGCGCACCACCGTCGCGGAGAACCTCCCCGCCGCGACGGCGATCGCCATCGGCGACGACGGCGCGTTCTACGTCGCGATCAACGGGAACGTCGCCGGCCGCGGACAGGTGCTGCGCATCGTGCCCTGAGCTTCCGACGCCACCGCATGCACGAGGGGCCCGCATCGCGCGATGCGGGCCCCTCGTGCGTCACGCGCGACAGCCGCTGCGGCGTCAGCCCGCCTTGCGCTTGCGCAGCGCCGGCAGCAGCGGCCGCAGGTAGTGGCCCGTGTGGCTGGCGTCGATCTGGGCGACCGTCTCGGGCGTGCCCGCGGCGACGATCTGTCCGCCGCGCGTGCCGCCCTCGGGCCCGAGGTCGATCACCCAGTCCGCCGTCTTGATGACGTCCAGCGAGTGCTCGATCACGAGCACCGTGTTTCCGCGGTCGACCAGGCGGTGCAGGACGTCGAGCAGCAGGCGCACGTCCTCGAAGTGCAGGCCCGTAGTGGGCTCGTCGAGGATGTAGAGCGTGCGGCCCGTGTCGCGCTTCGACAGCTCGGTCGCCAGCTTCACGCGCTGCGCCTCGCCGCCCGAGAGCGTCGTCGCGCTCTGCCCCAGGTGGATGTAGCCGAGCCCCACGTCGCGCAGCGTCTCGAGCTTCTGCGCGATGCGCGGCTGGTTCTCGAAGATCCCGCACGCGTCCTCGACGGTCAGGTCGAGCACGTCGGCGATGGAGAGCCCGCGGAAGCGCACCTCCAGCGTCTCGCGGTTGAAGCGCTTCCCCTTGCAGACGTCGCACGGCACGAAGACGTCGGGGAGGAAGTGCATCTCGATCTTCACCAGGCCGTCGCCCTGGCACGCCTCGCAGCGCCCGCCCTTCACGTTGAACGAGAAGCGCCCCGGCCCGTAGCCGCGGATCTTCGCCTCGGGCATCTCGGCGAACAGCTCGCGGATGGGCGTGAACAGCCCGGTGTACGTCGCCGGGTTGGAGCGCGGCGTGCGGCCGATCGGGCTCTGGTCGATGTCGATGACCTTGTCGATGTGCTCCAGCCCGACGATCCGGTCGTGCACGCCCGGGATCGTGCGCGCGCGGTAGAAGTGCCGCGCCAGCGCGCGATGCAGGATGTCCTCGACGAGCGTGGACTTCCCGGAGCCGGACACGCCGGTCACCGACACGAAGCAGCCGAGCGGGATCTCGAAGTCGACGCCACGCAGGTTGTGCTCGCGCGCGTTCTCGACGCGGATCACGCGCTGCGCGTCGCGCGGGCGGCGCTCCGGCCGCACCGGGATCTCGCGCTTCCCGTTCAGGTACTGCGCGGTCACCGACTTCGGGTTGCGCAGCACCTCCTTCACGGTGCCGGCCGCGATCACCTCGCCGCCGTGCTTCCCCGCCCCGGGCCCGAGGTCGATCAGGTGGTCCGCCTCGCGCATCGTCTCCTCGTCGTGCTCGACGACGATGACGGTGTTGCCGAGGTCGCGCAGCTGCTTCAGCGTCGCCAGCAGGCGCCCGTTGTCGCGCTGGTGCAGCCCGATCGACGGCTCGTCGAGGATGTACAGCACGCCCACCAGCCGCGACCCGATCTGCGTCGCCAGTCGGATGCGCTGCGCCTCGCCGCCCGACAGCGACTCGGCCGAGCGGTTGAGCGTCAGGTAGTCGAGCCCCACGTCGACGAGGAACGAGAGGCGCTCGCGCACCTCCTTGAGGATCGGGCCCGCGATCTCGGGGTCGAGCCCCGGCCGCCCGTCGCCGCGCACCGGCACCGACGCGAAGAAGTCGCGCGCGGCCGAGATCGACTGCTCGACGACCTCGCCGATGTTGAAGCCGTTCACGGTGACCGCGAGCGACTCGGGCTTCAGGCGGCGCCCCGCGCACGAGGAGCACGGCGTCGCCACCATGTACTCCTCCAGCTCCATGCGGATCGCGTCGCTCGAGGTCTCCTCGTAGCGGCGCTGCACGTTGCGGAGGATGCCCTCCCACTGCACCTCGGTCGTCGTCGCGGCCTTCGCGGCCGTGCGTCCCTTCGCCGCCGTCTTGCGCGCGGGTGCGGGCGCGTCGCCCGCGCCGTGCAGCAGCGCGTGCTGCACGCGCGCGGGCAGCTTCCCCCACTCGGTGTTGAGGTTGAAGTCGAGCGCCTTCGCGAGCCCCGGCAGGATCACCTTCTTCAGGTAGCCGTCCGGCTCACCCCACGGCAGCACCACGCCCTCGAGGATGCTGATGCTCGGATCGCCGAGGACCAGCTGCGCGCTGACTTCCTTGCGCGTGCCCAGGCCGCCGCACGACGGGCAGGCGCCGAACGGGGAGTTGAACGAGAACTGCCGCGGCTCCAGCTCCGGCAGCGAGATGCCGCACACCGGGCAGCCGTAGCGCTCCGAGAACAGGTGCACGTCGGGCTGCGCGCCCTCGGCCGAATACTCGACGACCTCCACGAGCCCGTCGGCGAGCCGCAGCGCGGTCTCGAGCGAGTCGGTCAGGCGGCCGCGATCCTCGGCGCGCACCACCAGGCGGTCGACGACGACCGAGATGCTGTGGTTCTGGCGCTTGTTGAGCTTCGGCGGATCGGCGAGCTCGATCAGCTCCCCGTCGACGACGGCGCGCACGAAGCCCTGCTTGCGCGCGCCCTCGAACAGCTCGCGGAACTCGCCCTTGCGGCCCTGCACGAGCGGCGCGCGGATCTCGAGCCGCGTCCCCTCCTCCCACGTCAGCACCGTCTCGGCGATCTGGACGGGGCTCTGGCGCTGCACGGCGCGCCCGCAGTTGGGGCAGTGCGGCGTACCGGCGCGCGCGTACAGCAGGCGCAGGTAGTCGTAGATCTCGGTGACCGTGCCGACCGTCGAGCGCGGGTTGTTGCCCGTGTTCTTCTGCTCGATCGAGATCGCCGGCGAGAGCCCCTCGATGACGTCGACGTCGGGCTTCTCCATCAGCCCGAGGAACTGGCGCGCGTAGGCCGAGAGCGACTCCACGTAGCGCCGCTGCCCCTCGGCGTAGATGGTGTCGAAGGCGAGCGACGACTTCCCGGAGCCCGACAAGCCCGTGATGACGGTGAGCTTGTCGCGCGGGATGGTGACGTCGACGTTCTTGAGGTTGTGCGCGCGCGCGCCGCGCACGATCAGGGCTTCTTCTGCCATAACCTGCGTAAGCTCACCGCCCGGCGGGCTCCAGACAAGCGGCGGGATCGGGGAATCTTCGGGCGGCCGCGAGAAGTGCCCGTAGCGATGGATCGGCCCACCGGCGAGGTTGCCGACGAGCGCGTGCCCGCAGGCTTCCCGTCCCCGCCGCCGCCATGCCCGACGCCACCGTCGTGGTCCTCACGACCCTCGCCTCCGAGGAGGAGGCGGTCCCGTTCGTCCGGACCCTGCTCGACCTGCGGCTGATCGCCTGCGGGACGATCCTCCCGCCGGCGCGGTCGTTCTACCGGTGGGAGGGGAAGATGGCCGACGAGCGTGAGGTCGTCGTGCTGCTGAAGACGCGGCGCGAGCGGCTCGACGGGCTCAAGGAGGCGTTCGACCGCCTGCACCCGTACGACACGCCCGAGCTGCTGGCGCTCCCGGTGCACGCGGGGCTGCCACGCTACCTCGGCTGGATCGCGGCGGAGGCGACGGGCGAGAACGCCGGCGCGAGCTGAGTGGACGGCTCGCCCGCAGTCAGGGTGTGGTGCGTGCGCCACGTTGCACCTTCGATGAACGATGTGTAACGTGGCGCCGCGACCGACCCCGGCGCCCTCAGGCCGGGACCGTCTACCCACGCCACCCGTCCCATGTCGAGATCGTCCGCCGTGCTCCGGAGCGCCGCCCTCGCCCTCGGTGCGATCACGCTCCTGAGCGCGCGCGATGCCGCCGCCCAGTTCACCGGCATCGCCACCAACGGAAGCGCCGCCGTCCTGGACGGCGGCAGCACGCTCCAGCTGACGCCGAACCTGGGCAGTCAGGCCGGCTCCGCCTTCTTCACGACGCCGCTCGCGCTCGACGCCGGCACCGCCTTCACGGCGGGCTTCCGCGTGTCGCTCCAGGGCACGCCGACCCAGGCGGACGGCATCGCGCTCGTCCTGCAGAGCGACCCGCGCGGGACGGCCGCGCTGGGCGCTGGCGGCGGTGCGATCGGCTACTCCAGCTCGGGCGCGATCACGCCGAGCGTCGCCCTGACCCTCCAGACGTACTTCAACAACGATCTCGCGATCGGCACCAACGGCCAGATCGGCAACATCGCGAGCACGCAGATGGGCAACCTCGGCAGCCGGTCGAGCAACATCTTCGACGTCGTGCTGAGCTATGGCGGTGGCGTGCTGACCGCGACGGCCATCAACGCCGTCGACGCGGCCGAGAGCTACACGGTGAGCGGCAACGTGAACCTGGCCAGCGTGCTCGGCCCGCAGGCGTACGTCGGGTTCACCGGCGGAACCGGAGCCAACGCCGCCGACCAGCGCATCCTGAGCTACGGCTTCAGCGTCACGCAGGCCACCGTGCCGGAGCCGGCGACGGTCGCGCTGCTTGGCGTCGGCCTCGTGGGCATGGCCGGGATCGCGGCGCGGCGGCGACGCGCCTGAGCTGCGCGCGGATCGCGTCGTGAGAAGGGGCCGGCCCGCGATCGCGAGCCGGCCCCTTCCTCGTTCACGGTGCGACGGTCGTCAGGCGGCCAGCGCCGTCCCGCAGTCGCCGCAGAAGCGCTGACCGGGCTCGTCGCACGACGCACCACATCCCGGGCAGCGCCCGCCCAGGAAGCGTCCACACTCCGAGCAGAAGCGGGCATCGGCCTCGGGGCGGGCGCCGTGCTCGGGGCAGCGGGCCGCGCGCGCGCGGAAGTCGCGCAGCGCCGCCTCCACCGCGTCCTCGGCGCCCGCGGGGAGCGTCGCCACCGCGGCGGCGGCGTCACGGGCGCGCATCTCCGACAGGGCCTCGCGTGTGTACGTGGCGCGCAGCGCGGCGTAGTCCGCGTCGGAGAGCTTGCCGGTGGCGCGGTCGAACTCGATCTCGCGGAGCGCCTCGATCGCACCGGCCTGCGCGGCATCGGCGCGCGGCGGCGCGGGCGGCCGCGGCGGCTCGGCCACCATGTCGCCCAGCAGCGGCCGCAGCACGACCGCCGCGGCGCCCAGCGCGAGCGCGGTGCCGAGGCCCAGCGCGAGCGCGCCGTCGGGAATCGCGAGCAGCATCATCGCGCGTCCCCGCGCACCGCGGCCTCAAGGCGCGCCAGCTCGTCGGCGCTGGCGTCGATGCCGATGGGCGACGCGCCGTTGCTGGCCGTGGCGCTCGCGAGCCGCGCGTCGTGCGCCGCCTGCACCACCGCCGCGCGGCGGCCCCACTTCCGGATCAGTGCCGCGACCACCACCGCGCCCGTGCCAAGCGCCGCGAAGGGCATCGCGTAGCCCGCGAGGTTGAAGCCCTCGCGCTTGGGCGCCATCAGCACCTGCTGCCCGTACGTGTCGGTGAACGCGGCGATGATCTCGTCGGCCGAGTAGCCGCCCTCCACGAGCGACAGCACGTCGCGATGCATCGCGGGCGACACCTGGCAGCTGAAGTCCGTCGTGCGGCACGTGTACACGTCGAGCGTGCAGCCGCACTGGCACTTGATCTGGTGCTCCAGCGCGTCGCGCGCGGCGTCGTCGACGACCGGCGTCGCGCCCGGCTTGGGCGGACGGCGCACCGTCTTCGCCGCGCCCTGGTCCATCGCGACGTTCGACGCGGCCGACTGCTGCGTCTGCGGCTGCGCCTCCTGCTGCGCGATCGCCGTCGCGGCGGCGGTGACCGTCGCCGTCGCCCAGCCCGCGCCGAGCGCGGCGAGGAAGCGGCGGCGCGACAGCGCGTAGCCGCCGATCACGTAGTGCGGCGCTGCCATCGGGTGTTGGCTACTCATCGCGCGCCCACCGGCTCGGGCGGCGCGCCGGCGGCGGCCGGCTGCAGCACCGCCACGTAGCCGCTCTCGCGGCGCGCGGTGCGACGCTCGGCCTGCGGCCACATGACGATCAGCCCACCCACGCCCATGACGATGCCGCCGAACCAGACCCACCAGACGAGCGGGTTGAAGGCAATGCGGACCTCGGCCTTGTCGGTACCCGTGACGCCCGCGAGCACGACGTAGACGTCCTGCTTCCCGCCCTCGAGGATGCCGACCTCGGTGGACGGCTCGAAGGTGGGCTGGTCGCGGCTGTCGACGTGCTGGCGCTTCTCCGACGTGATGATCCCGACCCGCATCCCGTCGCGCGTGGCGTCGAGGCCGACCGCGGTCACGTAGCGGTTCAGTGCCTTGTACGACGAGACGCCCTGGCTCGTGAAGGTCCAGCGGTGGCCCCACGGATCCGTGGCCGCGTACGACTGGCCGCTGGTGAGCGTGACGTCGAACTCCTTCTTGAACGCCATCCCGGCGAAGGCGGCGAACATCGTCACCATGCCGAAGTGCACCACGTAGCCGCCGTAGCGCCGGCGGTTGCGCGCGATCAGGCGCGTCAGCGCGGCGGCCGCGTGCTCGCCGTGCATCGCCATGCGGGCGCGCGTCCCCTTCCAGAACTCCTGCCCGATGGTGCCGAAGACGAAGCCCGCCAGCGTGTAGCAGACCACCGCGTAGAAGTCGCGCATCCCGAGCGCCACGAGCGCGGCGCCCGTCGCGAGACCGACCGCGACCGGGACGGTGAACTGGCGGCGGAGGTTCTGCACGGACGCGCGGCGCCACGCGATGAGCGGCCCGATGCCTGTCAGCGCCAGCAGCAGGAGCCCGAGCGGGACGTTGACCGTGTTGAAGAAGGGCGGGCCGACCGTGATCTTCTCGCCCTTCACCCACTCGCTGAGGATCGGGAAGAGCGTCCCCCAGAGCACGGAGAACGAGATCCCGACGAGCACCAGGTTGTTGTAGAGGAAGGCGGCCTCGCGGCTCACCATGCTCTCCAGCTCGGCCTTCGACGAGAGGTCCTTGAGGCGCGTCGCGATCAGGTACGCGGTCACCGCGACGCTGAGCGCGAGGAAGCCCGCGAACCAGTTGCCGACCGGCGACTGCGCGAACGAGTGCACGCTCTGGATGATGCCCGAGCGCGTGATGAACGTGCCGAAGATCGACAGGAGGAAGGTCGTCGCCACCAGCACGACGTTCCACTTGCGGAGCATCCCCCGCTTCTCCTGGATCATGATCGAGTGCAGGAACGCCGTGCCCGTGAGCCACGGGAGCAGCGACGCGTTCTCGACCGGATCCCACGCCCAGTAGCCGCCCCAGCCCAGCTCGACGTACGCCCACCACATGCCGAGCGTGATGCCGATGGTGAGGAAGAACCAGGAGATGAGCGACCAGCGGCGCACCGGCACCAGCCACTCGGCGTCCAGCTTGCGCGTCACCAGCGCGGCGATCGCGTAGGCGAACGGCACGACGGTGGCGACGTAGCCGAGGTAGAGCATCGGCGGATGGATCGCCATGCCCGGGTTCTGCAGCTGCGGGTTCATCCCGCGCCCGTCGGCCGGCGTCCAGTCGAGGCGCTCGTACGGATTGGCGCCGAAGCACATCGTCGCCAGGAAGAAGAGCGTGACGACGCTCAGCGTCCCGGTGACGTACGGCAGGAAGGCGCGCGTGCGCTCGCCGCGCCCGCTGGCCACCGCGGCCGCCGCGTAGCCGGCGAGGATCAGCGTCCAGAACAGCAGCGAGCCCGCCTGCCCCGCCCAGAAGGCGGTGAACGTGTAGATCTTCGGCAGGTTCGCGCTCGTGTAGCTGGCGACGAACTTGATCGAGAAGTCGTGCGTGAACAGCGCGGTCCACAGCCCGATGGACGCCAGCACGACGAAGCCGAACGTCGCGTACAGCGCGCGCTCGCCCGAGTGCACGAGGTCCGCGCGCGCGTCGCGGGCGCCGGCGAACGACACGGTGGCGCTCCAGGCGGCCATCAGCATGGCCACCCAGAGCGACAGCTCACCGACGAGGATCAGCCCCGAGGAGATCGAGTCACCCACGGGTCACGTCTGTGGCGAGGGAGCGGCGGTCTTCGGGACGCCGTCGGGGTGCTTGCCCTTGTACTGCCGGTACTCCTTGTAGCCGGGCGCGTCCTTGTCGGGCGCGTTCTCGTACCGCGACGCGCACTTCGCGAGCAGCGTCGTCGCGCGGAACGTTCCGTCGGGGCCGAGGCGCCCCTCGACCACGACCTCGACGCCGTCCGTGAACGTGTCGGGCGCGATGCCGCGGTACACGACCGGATACGTCCTCGTCGAGTCGAGCAGGTCGGCCATCACGAACGTCAGCGAGCGCCCGCTGGGGTCGCGCACGATCGTGCCCGGCACCGCGCGGGCGCCGACCTTCACGCCCTGGTCGCGGAACGACGGGTCCTTCGCCACCTTCGCCTGCAGCTCGGTCGGCGTGAGGAAGTACTGGCCCGTGTCCTCGATGGAGCTCGCCATCAGATAGCTGGCGCTGCCCAGGACGAGGGCACCGCCGATCAGGAACTTGTTGCGCGCTTTCATGACCTGAGACCCCCGTCCGTCGGCCGCGGGCGGCCGATAACGAGTGTTGAGGGGCCGGCCCCGAACGCGGCGCCGGTCGTGCCCCGACAATATAGAGCGTTCCCGAGGGCGTCGGGCATGATGCCCACGTCAGCGTTCGTCAGCGTTCGTCGGCGATCGTCAGCGCCCGCTGCGCGCCACCAGGACGCCCCAGAGGGTGCCGCCGAGCGCGTCCCACGCCAGGTCGCGCGCGCTGAAGCGGCCGCCGCGCCGCCGGTCGTGCACCTCCTTCCCGACCGAGACGACCGCTGTGGCGATCGACGCCGCGACCAGAGCGGGCCGTCCCTCGACGCCGGCGGCCGTCGCGACGCCGAACGCGGTGCCCTGCACCATCCCGGCGAGCACGAAGTGCTTCGCCTTGTCGCTGCCGAGCCACGGGTCCGGCGCGCCAGACGGTGCCGGCGCGGGCGGCGACACCACCGCAGCGACGCGCGCGGAGTCGGTCGGCGGCTGGGCGATTCCCACGGACGCGATGCCGGCCACGCCCACCGCGAGCATCGCGATCCGCGCGACCGAACTCATCAGGCCGCCACGCCGGCCGGCGCCTGCATCGGCGCGTTCGCGACGAGGCCGAGCGCGCGGAACGCGTCGCCCAGGTGCAGCAGGGCGCGGTCGAGCAGCGCACGGTGGGCGGGGGCGTTCAGCCAGCCGCTGGCGCCCGATGGGTGCGGCAGCGGCAGCACCCGCGTCGGGATGCCGTCGACCTCCACGTCGTGGACCTCGCCCACGACCGCCGACAGCGCCTCGCCGCCGAGGAACCGGTCGATCGCCAGCCGGCCGATGGGCACCACCAGCGCCGGCCGCACGATGGCCAGCTCGCCCGCCAGCCACGGGGCACACGCCGCTCGCTCGGCCGGCGACGGCACGCGGTCGCCGCGGCCGCCGGGGTGCGGTCCGGGATAGCAGCGCGTGACGGCGGCGATGTAGAGCGCGCGGCGCGCCTCCTCTTCCGGCAGTCCGGCCGAGGCGATCCACCGGAAGAGCGTCCGCCCCGAGCGTCCGATGAACGGGCGCCCGCCGCCGGCCTCGCTCGGCCCCGGCGCCTGCCCGACCAGCATCACGCGCGGCGCGACGGCGTGCGAGAGCACGGGGCGGGCACCGAGCGGAAGCGTGGCGGTGCAGCGCCGGCAGGCGGACAGGGCGTCGCGGTGCGCGTCGAGCGCGGCGGGGAGCTGGGCGGAGAGGATCGGCAGGGACGGCATGCGAGGCGGTGGTGCGGCCCGAGGCAGACCCCGCCGGCCCCTCGCGGGTTCCGCCCGGATCAGGCGTCGTCGCGCGCCCAGGCGAGCGCCGCGCGCACGGCGCGCCGCCAGCCTGCACGCCCGGCCTGCGCGGCCGCCCGCCCCTCGCCTGGCGCGAAGCGGGCGAATCGGCGCGACGCCAGGAACGCCGGCGCGTCCGGCCAGATGCCCGCCGCGATCCCGGCCAGTCCGGCGGCGCCCATCCCGGTCGACTCGACCTGCGCCGGCCGCTCGACGACGGCGCCGAGGACGTCCGCCTGGAACTGCACCAGCCACTCGTTGGTGGTCGCGCCGCCGTCCACGCGCAGCGGCGCGCCGTCGACCGCGCCGTCGCCCGCGGCCGCGGCGCGCATCGCGTCCAGCACGTCGGCGGTGGCGTAGGCCATCGCCTCGAGCGCGGCGCGGGCGAGGTGCGCGCGCGTGGTGCCGCGCGTCAGCCCGACGATCGTCCCGCGCGCCGCGGGCTCCCAGTCGGGCGCGCCGAGGCCGGTGAGCGCCGGCACGAAGTAGACGCCGTCGGTGGACGCCACCGAGCGGGCGAGCGCCTCGCTCTCGCCGGCCGAGTCGAGGATCCCGAGGCCGTCGCGCAGCCACTGCACCGCCGCCCCGGCGATGAAGATCGACGCCTCGAGCGCGTAGACCGGCTCGCCCGTCGGACCGCAGGCGATGGTGGTGAGCAGCCCGCCGCCGCCCGCCGGCCGCACGCCGCCGCAGTTGCGCAGGAGGAACGCGCCGGTGCCGTACGTGTTCTTCGCGACGCCCGTCTCCCACCCGCCCTGCCCGAACAGCGCGGCCTGCTGGTCGCCCGCGACGCCGAGGATCGGTGCCGCGAAGCCCAGCACGTCCGGTACGGCGGTTCCGAAGTCGCCGAGCGACGGCCGCACCTCGGGGAGGATCCCCCGCGGGACGCCGAAGAGCGCGCACAGCTCGTCGCTCCACGCGCGGCGCTCCAGGTCGTAGAGCATCGTGCGCGACGCGTTGGTGGGCTCGGTGGCGTGCACGCGGCCGCCGGTGAGCTGCCAGATCAGCCACGTGTCGATCGTCCCCGCGGCCAGCTCGCCCCGCTCGGCCCGCGCGCGCAGCGCGTCGTCGCGTGAGAGCAGCCATTCGAGCTTCGTGGCGCTGAAGTATGGATCGACGACGAGGCCCGTGCGCTCGCCGATGAACGCCGCGCGCGATGCGAGCTCCGCGCAGCGCGCCGCCGTGCGCCGGTCCTGCCACACGAGCGCGGGATGCATGGGACGTCCCGTGTCGCGCTCCCAGAGCACGACCGTCTCGCGCTGGTTCGTGATGCCGATCGCGGCCGGCGGCGCGCCCGCGGCGGCGATGGCCTCGCGCGCCGCCGCGCGCACCGTGGCGAGGATCTCCAGCGGGTCGTGCTCCACGAGTCCCGGCGCGGGATACGACTGCGCCAGCTCGCGGTAGCCGCGCCCGCGCACGCGCCCCGCCGCATCGACGACGAGGCAGGTGGTGCCGGTGGTGCCCTGGTCGATGGCGAGAATGGTGGTCACGACTGTGCTCCGTGTCGCTCGGCGCTCGGTGCTCGGCGCTCGGCCCGTTCGCCCGACGGAGTGAGCGCCGAGCGCGGAGCGCCGAGCGTCGAGAAGTCGTAGGGCGGGTGGACGACGCCGGACTCGGTGACGATGCCCGTTATGAGGTGCGCCGGCGTGACGTCGAACGCGGGGTTCCAGACGGCGACGCCCGCTGGCGCGGCGGCGCGGCCCATCGGCGCGCGCACCTCGTCCGGATCGCGCTCCTCGATCGGGATGCGCGCGCCGTCGGGCGTCGCGACGTCGACGGTCGACGAGGGCGCGAGCACGTAGAACGGCACGCCGTGCGCGCGCGCCGCGAGCGCCAGCGCATAGGTGCCGATCTTGTTCGCGGCGTCGCCGTTGGCGGCGATGCGGTCCGCGCCCACGAGCACCGCGTCGATGGTGCCGGTACGCAGCAGCGCCGCGGCCATCCCGTCGGCGATCACGGTCACGGGCACGCCGGCCTGCGCCAGCTCCCACGCGGTCAGCCGGCTGCCCTGGAGGAGCGGCCGCGTCTCGTCGGCCCAGACGGCGACGCGCTGCCCGCGCTCGTGCGCGACGTACACCGGCGCGAGCGCGGTGCCGATGCCGCACGTCGCGAGCGCGCCGGCGTTGCAGTGCGTCAGCACGCGCGCGCCGTCGCGGAGGAGCGCGACGCCATGCTCGCCGATGGCGCGACACATCGCGCGGTCCTCGACGAGGATCGCGTCGGCCGCGTCGCGCAGCGCGGCCGCGAGCGTCGCCGCACTGGCTGCGCCGTCGGTGTCCGCCGCCGCGACGGCCGCCAGCACGCGGTCGACGGCCCAGGGCAGATTGACCGCCGTGGGCCGCGCGGCGCGGATGCGCGCCGCCGAATCGCGCAGGCGCGCGGTCCACGCGTCGCGCGCCTCGTCCGCGCGCGGCGTCATCGCCGCGGCCAGCCCCATCGCGCCCGCGGCACCGATGGCGGGCGCACCGCGCACGGCGAGCGTGCGGATCGCGTCGCACACCTCGTCGACGGTGCGCAGGTCGCGCTCGACGCACGCGTGCGGCAGCTCGCGCTGGTCGAGGATGCGGAGGGCGTCGCACGCGGGCGACCAGCCGATGGATTGGACGGTGGACACGCGGGCTAGTCTAGCGCGCGGGGCGGGCGTTCGGCGAGGCGGGCGCTGCGGACTGCGGACTGCGGACTGCGGACTGCGGGTTATTCTCCACGACCTAGGCGGCCGACGTCGCGCCCGGGCCCTTCGACTGTTGGAGAGGATACGGATGCTCCGGATGAAACGGATCATGCGGATCGCTCCCTGTAGCACATGGGACGTCGCCGCCACACGGAACGATCCGCAGCATCCGCCGCATCCGGAGCATCCGCGTCCCTCCAATGGGCAACGGGGTCCGCCGCGCCGACGGGCCCCGGGAGACGATTCGCAGTCCGCAGTCCGCAGGCCGCCGTCACACCGCGAGCTCGCGCCGGTCGCTCGCCTCCTCACGCCGCGCGCGCCGTCGCTCGCGCTTCGTCGTGCGCCGCTCCGGGAAGTAGCGATCGAGGAAGCCGATGAGCGCGCGCTCCTCGGGCGACTGCGCGCCGGCGCGACTCGCGGTGCGCCGCGGCAGGAAGGGCGCGATCGTCACGCCCTCGTCCAGGTAGCGTGCGACCACCATCGGATGCACGTACGACTGCCGGCAGACGGTCGGCGTGTTGCCCAGCTCCGCGGCCACCAGCCGCAGCGCGAGGTTCACGTTCCGCTTCGCCTCGCGCTCCGTGCCGGCGGGCCCGATGTCGGCCAGGATCGTCGCCAGCCGCAGCGTGCCGCCCCAGGTGCGGAAGTCCTTCGCCGTGTACGGCACCGCGAGCACGTCGTGCAGGTACTCGTTCACGTCGCGCGCGCTCAGATCCACCCACGCACCCGACTCGTCCCGATAGCGGAAGAGGCGCGGCCCCGGCGTCTCGAGCAACGCGTCGACGAGCGCCACCAGCGTCGGGTCGCACACCGTCTGGCGCTGGCGGATCGACTCCTTGCCGACGTAGTCGAACACCACGCGGTCGGCGAGCCGCTTCACGTGCCGCTTGCGCAGCGTGGCGATGCCGAAGGTGCGGTTCTCCTGCGCGTAGCGCTCGTTGCCGACGCGGAAGAACGCCTCGCCGATGAGCCGCACGACGCCCGCCGCGACGCGCTGCTTGGTGAGCGCGGTGGCGCTCCGGCGGCGGGCGCTTCCGACGTCGCGCGACAGCGCATCGCGGATCGCCGGGAGGTCGCGCGCCATCTGCCGCACGCGGTAGTACTTCCGCAGCTGGCCACGCTCGGCCGCCCGCTCGTGGTAGCGGTACTGCTTGCGCCCCTTCGCGTCGTAGCCCCACGCCTGCACCGCGGCCGATGGCGACGTTGCCACGTGCACGTCGGTCCACGCGGGCGGGATGGCCAGCGCCTCGGCGCGCGCGCGCGCGGCCGCCGACGCCGGCTTCCCGCCCGGCGCCACGTAGCGGAAGCCGCTCCGCTTCGTGCCTCTGCGCAGAATCCATTGGTGCGCCATGACTTAGGCGGACCGAAGCAAATTGCGGTCCGCCTGCGTAGCTTTCCGCCCCCGAGAATCGGCGTCCGGCCGGACGCCCCGCGCCCCTCGACCGCACTCCCCGCCATGGCCTTCCAGACGCTGACCCTCGACGTCGCCGACCGCATCGCCGTGCTCACGGTCAACCGGCCGGACAAGCTCAACGCGCTCGCCGACCTCGTGATCCGCGAGCTGGGCCAGGCGATCGACGAGCTGCGCGAGCGCGAGGACGTGGGCGCGGTCATCCTCACGGGCGCGGGGCGCGCGTTCATCGCGGGCGCCGACATCTCCGAGATCGGCCAGGCCGACCCGCTCGACGCCAAGCGGCGCGCGCGCCTCGGCCAGGAGGTGTTCCGGAAGTTCGAGACGTCGCCCAAGCCCACCATCGCCGCGGTCAACGGCTTCGCGCTCGGCGGCGGCTGCGAGCTGGCGATGGCCTGCCACGTCCGCCTCGCGTCGGAGCACGCGAAGTTCGGGCAGCCCGAGGTGAAGCTCGGCCTGATCCCCGGCTACGGCGGCACGCAGCGGCTGGCGCGCCTGGTGGGCCGCGGGCGCGCGCTGCAGCTGCTGCTGACCGGCGAGATGATCGACGCCACCGAGGCGCACCGCATCGGGCTCGCGAACGCCATCGTGCCCGCGGCCGAGCTGCTGGACCGCGCGCGCGCGATGGCGACGGCGATGACGGCGAACGCGCCGCTCGCGCTCGCGCTCTGCATCGAGGCGGTGAACGCGGGCTACGACCTCGCGTTCGACGAGGCGCAGCAGTTCGAGGCCAACGCGTTCGGGCTCGCGGCGGCGACCGAGGACCGCGCCGAGGGGACGTCGGCGTTCCTGGCCAAGCGCGCGCCGCAGTTCCGCGGGCGCTGACCGCCGTCGTGGGCGACGCCGCACCGCGCGTGGAGGACGCGCCGTCGCCCACCGCGCCCGTGCGCGTGCCGCGCGTGGAGCTGCGGCGGCTGGTGGTGCGCGACTTCCGCAACCTCGAGCGCGTCGACCTCGCGGTGCCGCCGGACGGGCTGACCATCGTCGGCGAGAACGGCCACGGCAAGACGAACCTGCTGGAGTCGGTCTACTACCTGGAGCTGCTGCGCTCCGTGCGCGGCGCGCGCGACGCGGACCTCGTGCGCTTCGGCGCGGTCGGCTTCCACGTGTCGGCGGAGGTCGCGGTGCCCGCGGGCGAGGCGGGCACCGCGCGCGCCGACCGCGTGATCGACCGCGAGGTCGGCGTCGGCTTCGAGCGCGCGACCAAGCGCAAGCGCGTGCGCATCGACGGCGCCGAGGTGCCGCGCCTGAGCGACGCGCTGGGCGCGGTCCCGAGCGTGATCTTCTCGCCGGGCGACGTCGTGCTGGTGGCGGGCAGCCCGAGCGAGCGGCGGCGCTACCTGGACGTCGCGCTCGCGCTGACGTCGCGCCGCTACCTGTCGGCGCTGCAGGCCTACCGCGGCGCGCTCGTGCGCCGCAACGCCGCGCTGCGCGACGCGATGCGCAGCGGCCGCGGCGAGGGGCGGGCGTCGGTGTGGGAGCCGCAGCTCGCGGAGCACGGCGCCGTGCTCTGGACCGAGCGGCGGCGCTGGGTGCGGCAGCACGCGGAGGCGTTCGCGCAGCTGTGCGCGGCGATCGGCGAGCGGTCGCCGATGCGGCTGCGCTACGCGACCGCGCTCGACGTGCCGCACGTCGCGGGTGACGACGACTCGGTGGACGGCGCGCGCGAGGCGCTGAAGCGCGCGCTGGCCGACAAGCGCCCGCTCGACCTCAAGCGCGGGCTCACGCACGCCGGCCCGCACCGCGACGACCTGGAGCTGGCGATGGGCGGCCGCGACCTGCGGCTGTTCGGGTCGGCCGGGCAGCAGCGGACGGCGGCCATCGCGCTCCGGATGCTGGAGGCGGCGACGCTGCGCGACCACGTGGGCAGCGCGCCGCTCTTCCTGCTGGACGACCCGTTCGCGGAGCTGGACGCCCGCCGCGCCCACCGGATCCTCGCCCTGCTGGGGGACGCCGGGCTGGGACAGGTGCTGCTGGTGGTGCCGCGGGCGAGCGACGTCCCGCCCGAGCTGACCCGGCTGCCGCGGGCCGGGATCCAGGACGGCGTCCTGTCGCTCTGAGCCGGCCGCGGCCGTATCTTCCCGGACCCTTCCCGCCCCGCAGTCCCGAAGTCGCCGTAATGTCGCAGCCGAACTCCCGCAATCCCCGCCCCTCCCTCCTCGGCGACCTCCTGGCCGGCGTGCTCGCCGATGCGGGGATCGAGCAGCGCGTGGCGCAGGCGTCCGTGGTCCCCGAGTGGCCGACGCTGGTGGGGGCGCAGATCGCCGCGGTGACCGAGCCGCTGTCGGTGAGCGTGGACGGGACGCTGTGGGTGGCGGTGCAGAGCCACGCCTGGATGACCGAGCTGTCGCTGCTGGAGCCGGAGCTCCTGCGGGCGCTGAACACGCACCCGGAGCGGCCGCCCGTGCAGCGGATCCGGCTGACGCTCAAGCGCGACTGAGGTCACGTTCCCGGGGCCTCGCGGCGGCCGCTGGAGGCTGCCGGTAATGCGTTGGGGAACAAGCAGTTAGGCCGGGACCATCGGGTTGCGTTCGGGCCGCCCGCGGGGTACATTTCGAGGCTTCCCGTACCGTCCGGCAAGCGCCCGCGCGCCCTCGTCCGAGGGGCGTCGGCGTGGGGGTGCCGCGGTGCGGTTCGACCACTGGGGTTGCGGATGACCAAGACGACGGACAAGCCGACGCCGACCGAGTACGGCGCGGGCTCGATTCAGGTGCTCAAGGGGCTGGAGGCGGTCCGGAAACGCCCCGGCATGTACATCGGCTCGACGGGCCCCCGCGGCCTGCACCACCTCGTCTACGAGGTCGTCGACAACTCGATCGACGAGGCGCTGGCCGGCTACGCCAACCGCGTCGACGTCGTGATCCACGCCGACAACTCGATCAGCGTCACCGACAACGGCCGCGGCATCCCGGTGGACGTGCACCCCGTGGAGAAGCTGCCCGGCGTCGAGCTGGCGATGACCGTGCTGCACGCCGGCGGCAAGTTCGACAAGAACAGCTACAAGGTCTCCGGCGGCCTGCACGGCGTCGGCGTGTCGTGCGTCAACGCGCTCTCCGAGACGCTCAAGGTCTGGGTGAAGCGCGACGGCAAGGAGCACTACATGGACTTCGCGCGTGGCGACACGACGACGAAGCTCAAGACGCTCCGCGACGTGGCCAAGAAGGACACGGGCACCAAGGTCTGGTTCAAGCCGGACCCCGTGATCTTCACCGAGTCGACGATCTACGACTACGGCACGCTCCAGGCGCGCCTGCGCGAGCTCTCGTTCCTGAACAAGGGCGTGACCATCACGCTCAAGGACGAGCGGCCGGGCGAGGAGAAGGAGGAGACGTTCCACGCCGAGGGCGGCCTGCGCGAGATGGTGGCGCACCTGACGCAGGCGGCGAACAAGAAGCCGCTGCACGCCCAGGTCGTCTACATCGAGACGGAGCGCGACAACATCGGGATCGAGCTGGCGATGCAGTACAACGACAGCTACGCCGAGTCGGTGTTCTCGTTCGTGAACAACATCAACACCCACGAGGGCGGCACGCACCTCACGGGGTTGAAGAGCGCGCTCACGACCGTCATCAACAAGTACATCGAGAAGTCGTCGGCCCTCAACAAGAAGGACAAGGACATCCGCCTCACCGGCGACGACGTCCGCGAGGGGCTGGTGGCGGTGCTCTCGGTGAAGGTCCGCGAGCCGCAGTTCGAGGGCCAGACGAAGACGAAGCTGGGCAACTCGGAGGCCGAGGGCGCGGTGCGCTCGGTGGTCAACGAGCTGCTGACGCAGTACCTGGACGAGACGCCGAAGGTCGCCAACGCGATCATCGAGAAGGCGGTCAGCGCGGCGCGTGCGCGTGAGGCGGCGCGCAAGGCGCGCGACCTCACGCGCAAGAAGAGCGCGCTCGACGTCGGCAACCTGCCGGGCAAGCTGGCCGACTGCTCGATCGACGATCCGTCGCGCTCGGAGCTCTACCTGGTCGAGGGCGACTCCGCCGGCGGCTCGGCGAAGATGGGGCGCAACCGCGCGTACCAGGCGATCCTGCCGCTGCGCGGCAAGATCATCAACGTCGAGAAGGCGCGCATCGACAAGGTGCTGTCGAACGAGGAGATCCGGACGATCATCACGGCGATCGGCTCGGGGATCAAGGACGAGTTCGACCTCACGAAGACGCGCTACCACAAGATCGTCATCATGACGGACGCCGACGTCGACGGCGCCCACATCCGCACGCTGCTCCTGACGTTCTTCTTCCGGCAGATGCCGGAGCTGATCGAGGCGGGCTACATGTACATCGCCCAGCCGCCGCTCTACCGGGTGGCCAAGGGGAAGGAGGTGTACTACGCCTACGCCGAGAAGGAGCGCGACGAGTACATGACGCGACTCGGCGGCAACGACGGGAAGAACATCAACATCCAGCGCTACAAGGGGCTGGGCGAGATGAACCCGGACCAGCTGTGGGAGACCACGATGGACCCGGAGACCCGCACGCTGCTGCAGGTCACGATGGAGGACGCGGTGCTGGCCGACCAGATCTTCTCGACGCTGATGGGCGACAACGTCGACCCGCGGCGCGAGTTCATCGAGGCCAACGCGCGCTTCGTGTCGAACCTGGACGTCTGAGGACGCACCAGGCGGGGTGAGCGAGGGGGCGGACCGCCATGCGGTCCGCCCCCTCGTCGCGTCCGGTCGCCCGACACGAAACGGATGAACAACAGCCGCCGTAGGGGCTCCGCGCGCCACGGTGACGCGCACCGTCGCACCCTCCCCACCGCCCCGCCCCATGGCCGGAACCCTCCGCCTCGCCCTCGCCGCCGGCGTGCTCGCCGCGCTGCCCCTCGCCCCCGCCGCGCTCCGGGCGCAGGCCGCGCCCGCCGCCGCCTCGAAGATCGCCGTCTCGAAGGACGCCGCGCCGGACTCGCTCGCCTTCCCGCGGCAGTTCGTCGACTGGATCTTCACGACCCGGGGCGACAGCGCCTTCGCCCATGCCGGCCCGCGGCTGCGCGAGAGCATGCAGTCGGCCGACGGGGTGAATCAGATGTCGGGGCGGATCCTGACGCGCTTCGGCGAGATGCAGGGCACCGACGCCGAGGTGCAGTTCGCCGAGGGCGACCTGAAGGTCTACATCGTGGCGATGCGCTTCGCGCAGGCGCCGGAGCCGGGCGCCTTCGTCGTCGCATACTCGCCGACCACGAAGGTCGTCGAGCGGGCGAGCTTCGGCCCGCTCGCGAACGTGAAGGGCCGCTATCCGAACGCGAAGCTGCCCTGAGCGGCCACGGGCATCGAGAACGTGAAGGGCCGGGGAATCTCCCCGGCCCTTCGTCGTCGTGCCTGCGCGGTCAGGCGCCGCGGCGTCTCGCGCGGCGTCGCGCGCGTGCCAGCGCGAGCGCGGCCACGCCGCTCGCCACCAGCGCCGTGGTGCCCGGCTCGGGGACGGTACTGGTCGCCGCGCCGACACCGACGTCGAACGACGCGCTGGCGAGGACGCTCGACGCCGTGTTGCTGGGGCCGCCGAGCACGTAGAACGTCCCACCGTAGCTGCCGGACGCGGTGCCGCCGGGAACCAGCGCCCGGAACAGCTCGGTCGTGAAGATCGCGCCCGGCGCGATGCTCGTCGGCGCGTTGGCGAGGAACGGCGTGACGTCCACGGAGAGCGACGACGTGACGGTCGTGCCGTTGAGGAACAGCGTCGTCGTGCCCGTATTGGTCAGCGTGCCGACGAACGACACCGCGGAGGGCGCGACCACGCCCGTCACGAGCGGCTGCTCGAGCACCAGGGTGAGGGTCTGCGCCCGGGCCGGACGCGCGGTGGACAGTACGAGTGCCGCACATGCGAGCAGTGGGCGGATGACGCGCATGCGACACGCTCCTCGTATCTGGATGGTGGCCGGATGGTCGACCGCGCCACGGTACGTGCCTCCGACCCGGGCGGCAAGACAGGCGCGAGCGCGCCGCGACCCGAACGCGCCGAGGCTGACGACACCGTAATCCGCGCGGCCCGCCGCGGGTGGGCCGCAACCCGGCTCTTGCCGAACCGTGGTGCGGATGCAAGCATCTGCGAGGGCCGTCCGCGACGGTCCGACCGGCGCGACGAGGGGACCGGGCGGGCGCCCGGGCCTTTCACGCGCCGGCACATCGCCTCGAAGCCGCGTCGCGAGGCCGCACTGGTCGGCGGGAGAGTGCGCGCGCATGAGAACGGCACTGGGATGCACCCGCTGCGGGACGGCCATCCAGCCCGGCCAGCGGTTCTGCAGCGAATGCGGCACACCCGTGGTCACGGAGTGCGCGTCGTGCGGCGCGCCCGTCACCCCGGAAGCGCGCTTCTGCCCGCGCTGCGGCGTGCCCGTCGCGGTGCGCTCCGGCCCGTCCACGCCGGCCTACGGCGCCGGCAGCACGCCCGCGACCAGCGACCGATCTCCGACGCCCGACACGGCGGCCGATTCCGCACGGCACACGAGCTGGCGCCACGTCGCGGCGCACCTCCAGGCCGCGCTGCGCGGCGAGTTCACGATCGAGCGCGAGATCGGACGCGGCGGCATGGCGGCGGTGTACCTCGCGCGCGAGCTGCGCCTCGACCGCTGGGTCGCGCTCAAGGTGATGTCGCCGTCGCTGCTGAGCGGCCACGGCATGGTGGAGCGCTTCCAGCAGGAGGCGGTGACGGTCGCGAACCTGTCGCACGCGAACATCGTCACCATCCACTCGGTGCGCGACGTCGACGACCTGCACTGCTTCGTGATGCAGTACGTCGAGGGGCGCGCGCTCGACCGCATCCTCCACGAGGTGCGCCGCCTGCCGCTCGCCGCGGTGCAGTCGGCGCTCTTCCAGGTGGGGAGCGCGCTGTCGTACGCGCACCGCCGCGGCGTGATCCACCGCGACATCAAGCCGGCGAACATCCTCATCGACACGAACGGCGACGCGATCGTCACCGACTTCGGCATCGCCAAGGTCGCGGAGGCGACGGGGCACACGCAGACGGGTGTGCTCATCGGCACGCCGTCGTACATGAGCCCCGAGCAGTGCCTCGGCGTCAAGGTGACGGCGTCGGCGGACCAGTACGCGCTCGGCCTCGTGGCGTACGAGCTGCTCGCGGGCCAGCTGCCGTTCACGGGGCCGAGCCTCGTCGTGCTGCAGGCGCAGATCAGCCAGACGCCGACGCCGCTCGAGGAGCTCGCGCCGGACTGTCCGCCGGAAGTCGCGGCGGCGGTGATGCGCATGCTCGCGAAGGACCCCGTCGACCGCTTCCCGAGCATCGCGCAGGCGGTCGCCGCGCTCGGCGGCGGCCCGCTGGGCGAGGACGATCCGCTGCGTGCGACGCTCGCGGTGATGGCGGGCGCGGTGCCGCCCAAGCCGCCGGCTCCGGTCCCGGCCAGCGTGCAGGTGACGCTGCCCGATGGCCGCTGGGAGGCGGGCGACGCGCTGCAGGCGTCCGCGATCGTGATCGGAAGCGACGAGCAGCCGATGCCCGACGTCGCGGTGCAGTGGGCGACGGACGACACCGGTGTGCTGCGCGTGGATGCGGAGACGGGCAGCGTGACGCTGCTCGCGCCGGGGCGCGCGATGGTGCGCGCGACGGCCGGCGACGCGACGGGCGAGACGGCGCTCGACGTCGAGGCGCCGCGCCCCGACCGCATCGAGATCGACGCACCGCCGGCACGGCTGCGCGCGTGCGAGTCGTGGCGCCCGGTGGTGACCGTGCGCGACCGGCGCGGCGCGGCGATGGACGTGCCCGTGACGCTGAGCGTGGACGATGCCGACGTCGCCGTCGTCGCGGACGGCGCCGTGGACGCGGTCAACCCGGGCACGACGACGCTGCGCGTCACGGTGGATGCGCTGACGCACGAGGTGCCGCTGCGCGTCGCACCGGCCGCCGTTGCGTCGGTCGAGGTGACCGCGCCGGACGCGTCGCTGGAGGTGGGCGAGCGCTCGCACCTCACGGCGCGCGCGCTCGACGGGCGCGGACGCGTGCTGCACGACGCGATGGTTGGCTGGCGGTCCAGCGCGCCCGACGTCGCGACCGTGAACCGTGAGGGCGTGGTGAGCGCGCTCGCCGCCGGCAGCGCGACCATCCGCGCGGAGTCCTCGGGCCATGACGCGACCGTCGCGCTGCAGGTGCGCCCGGCCGCGGTCGCGTCGCTCACGCTCTCGTCGCCGATCGGCGCGCTGCACGTCGGCGAGCGCGCGCGCCTGTCGGCGATCGTGCGCGACCGGCGCGGTGCGACGCTCGACCGCCCGCTGCGCTGGACGACGCTCGACCCGAAGGTCCTCACCGTGACGCCCGACGGCGAGGTCGAGGCGCGCGGGCTCGGCGTCGGCGTCGTCACGGTGGAGTGCGAGGGCCAGCAGGCGACGGCCGAGGTGGGCGTGATGGTCTCGTCGGTGACGGAGCTGTTCCCGCCCCCGCCGCCACCGCCCGCGCCACCCGCCGCCCCGCCCGTCCGCACGCCCGAGCCGCCGACGGTGCCGGTGGAGGTCGCGGCGCTGACGCCGGAGCCGGAGCCGGTCGCGCCCGCGCCCGTCCTCGAGACGCCGGCCGTGGAGGAGCCGGTCGCCGCGTCGCCCGCGCCGGCGCCCGTCGTGCCCGACGAGCCGCCGCCGCGCCCGACGCACAAGCTCGACGTCACGCAGTTCCAGGTGATGCCGCGCCTGACGCCGCGCGAGTCGATGCCCGTCGCGCCGCCGGCGCCGGTCGCGCCGCGAGAGCCGGCACCGACACCGCCCGCGCCCGTCGCGGAGCCGGTCGCCGCGTCGCTCCCGCCGACCACGGTGGAGGCGCCGGTGCCCGCGCGTCCGCTGTCGCCGCGGCTGATCGGCGCCGGGGTCGCCGCGGCGCTCGTCGCCATCATCGCCTGGTGGCTCGCGAGCGGCGAGCCGGAGGCGCCCGTGAACGCCTCGGCGCCGCAAGGTCAGTCGGGAATGGTCGCGACGGCGGACAGCGCGTCGCCGCCAACCGCGGACTCGATCGTGGCGCCGGCCGCGTCGCCGGCACCCACACCGCCGCCAGCGCCGGCGCCGGTCGCCACGGCGCCCACGCCCGCGGCCCCACCGAAGGCGAAGGAGGAGCCGCCGGCCAAGTCGGCGGCCGAGACGCGCCGCGAGGAGCAGGAGCGTCGCCGGGCGGAGGCGCAGCGTGAAGCCGAGGCACGCCGCGAGGAGGACGCACGGCGCGAGGCCGAAGCCCGACGTGTGGCCGACTCGACGCGGCGCGCGGCGCTCGCCGCGGCCGCGGCACGCCCGGCGCCCACCGCCACGCTTCCGGCGCCCACGCCGACACCCGCCGCGCCGCCGCGCGTGCCCACCACGGACTCGCCGCTCGTCAACGCCGCTGCCGCGAACGAGTCCCGTGCCGGGATGCAGCGCGCGATGTCCGCGTACGTGAGCGCCATCGGCGCGCGGAGCATCGGCGAGCTGCAGCGCGCGTTCCCGTCGATGCCGACCAACGTGCGCCGCGGATGGGAGGCGATGTTCGGCGCCGTCGGCAACCTGAACGCGCAGGCGAGCGACGTGCAGGTGACGCCCATCGACGGCGAGACGGGCAGCGGCGAGATGTCGCTCTCCGTGAGCTACAACAATCCCGCGAACAAGCGGCCGTGCACGCAGGTCACGCGCGTGCGCATGCGCCTCGTGCGCAGCGGCGCGACCTGGCAGATCAATTCCATCCAGCAGCTGAGCAGCTCCAGCAGCTCCGGCTGTCAGGGCTGACCTTCGACGTGACGACGCGGGCGCCCCGACTCTTCGGGGCGCCCGCGTCGCGTGCGTCGGTCAGCGCGGCTTCAGCGGAACGTCCGCTCGACGCCGAGCGTGTACATCCCGGTCTTGGACTGCATGCCGCCGTCGCCGAGCGGCAGGATGCCGTTGATGATGATGGTCGCTCCCGAGAAGGTGAACTTCGCGCCCGCGGACAGGTTGATGATGTTGTCCTTCCTGTCGGGGATGTCGGTCGCCGGCAGCGTGCTCGCGTTCGCGCCGGCGAACTGGATCGTCCGCGGCAGCGTCAGCTTGCTGTCCCCCATCTGCCACTCGGTGATGGCATCGATGGCGAGCGTCGCGCGCGGCGAGAGCAGCTGGTCGAAGCCCGCGGTGAACAGCACCGCGTTGGTCTGCTGGTCGCCGCTGCGCAGCGCGAAGCCGCCGTTCGCGTGCGGCGAGAACGCGCCGAAGCGCCCCGACACGATGCCGAGCGCGCGCAGCGCGAACTCGCCGGTGCCGGTGAAGTTGTCCGCGTCGCCCGTGGGGAGGCGCGCGTCGCCGAGGATCGCGAGCCCCATGCGATCGGTCTGACTCAGGTTGGCCTTCGCGCGGATCGCCACGTCGCCGATCCCCGTCTTGCTGCCGTCCGCGCGTGCCGTCGCCGTGTTCCCGCCGCCCACCTCGGCGCCGAACGAGTGCGAGCCGCTCAGCGTGCCGTTCACGTTGCGGATGGTGGCGGTGCTCGATCCGTCGAGCGACGCGTGCACCACGGGGATCGCCACGCCGACGTCGACGCGGTCGGTGAGGCCGTACGTGGCGAACACCGCGCTGGAAAGCAGCGTGAGCTTCAGCGACGGCTGCACGTTGATGTAGTCGTACTCGCCCGCGACGTCGCCCAGGCCTGGCTGCTGCACGTCCTGATGCGAGAAGTTGAAGCTCAGGTCCTCGAGATCGGTGCCGCGCACGCGGTCGAACGCGAGACGCGTCGTGTTCACGCCGAGCAGCATGCGGCCGCGCCCCAGCGTCTGCGCGCGCTCGGCGAAGATCGGGCCGGCCGACGTCGCGGTGCTGACGGGCGCGCCCTCGACGAAGCGGAAGGTCGCGCCGCTGGTCGTGGAGCTGATCGGGATGCTGCCGAGCGTCGCGCCGATCGCGCCCGTGAGGAAGCCGAGCAGGTTCTCGTTCGCCTGCACGGCCGCGCCGGTGAAGTGGCTGCCGTGGATGGCGAGGCTCCCGGTAAGCGTCAGGCAGAGCGGCTGGCCGCAGCTGCCGAAGCGGAAGAGATCCTGCACCCGCTGGCTCAGGGTCTGCGCGGAGCCCGGCTCCGCGACGAACACGAGTGCGGCGACCAACGCGAGACCACGACGCATGGCGGCTCCTGGCGTTCGGGAGTTGTGCGCAGCGCGCACGGCGACGGCGCGAGCGATGCAAGCGTCCTGCGGTGCATCCAGCTCTGGAGCTGCCTCGCCAGCGACGGAGTCCCCTGCCTGGCAGACGCGCATCATGCGCGCACGGCCGCCGTGACGACGTCGCGGCCGTTCCGCTCGGTGGCTCCGGAGAGCCGTGGCTCACATTGTGGCTCTCAGGACGCTCTGGCAAGCACGCGTTGGCGCCCCGTACGCCAGAGCACGCCGCTCAGTCGCGCAGCGCCGCGATCGCCGAGACCGAGCGCGTGGTCAGCAGCGCCGCCGTCCCGCCGCGCTGCGATACGGCACGTGAATAACGCTTCACGAACGCCACGCCTCCGCGCGGCAGCACGTCCGCCAGCGCCGACGGGCCGAGCGCCTCGACGATCGTCGCCGTCATCGCCTCGCCGAGCGCGTAGAACGGACCCGCGCCCGAGATGCCGCGATCGACCAGCGCGTGCGCGCCCGCCACGTCGCCACGCGCCACGGCGGCGACGACCGAGTCGACTCTCGCGCTGCCGAGCCGCACGGCGGCCGCGCGCTCCTCGGCGGGCATGTCGCGCGCAGGCGCGATCCAGTTCGCCGTCCCCTCGCTGAACAGCGCCTCCGCCGCGCGGCGCAGCACCGAGTCGCGCGCCGTCACCGCGACGGCGGAGGGCCGCCGCACCGCAGCCTGCGCCGCGTGGAAGGTCTCGTGCGTCAGCGTCCCGCGCAGCCGCGGCCAGTCGTCCTTGAACCACTCCAGGTCGACGGCGGCGACGCCGCTGCTCGCCCAGCCGTCCGCGCCGTCGGCGAAGAAAAGCGAGACCGTGCGATCGAGCCGCGTGCCCGCCGGGAGGTAGGGCGCGATGCGCGCGACCACGCCGTCGAGCAGCGCGGGCCCCCGCACGTGCAGCGTGTCGAGCAGCGCGCGGTACCGCGCGCCATGGCGCGCGACGTCGGCATAGTCGAGGAAGCCCTTGGGATTCGCCCACGCGTACAGGCGATCGACCGGCAGCGTGCTCGCCGCGCGCGCGACGTTGAGCGCCATCAGCTCGCGCGTCCACGGCAGCGAGTAGAAGCGCTGGTTGCGGTGCGCCACGAGCGCGTCGAACGCGGGGCCGCGCAGCCGCGCCGCCGCGACCGTGGGCGCGACGTCGGGCGTCCCCACGACCGCGAGCAGCGACTCGGCCGGCGCGAAGTCGAGGCGCAGGTCGAGCGTGACGCCACGCGCCGGGCGCACGCGCGCGTCGAGCGTCGGAGCCTTCGCGAGCGCGTCGCCCGGTGCCCCGCGGAACTCGGTCGCGAACACGCCGAGCCGTTCCCAGCCCTCGCGCGTCGCGACGCGCAGCCGTGCGGCGAGGTACGCGACGCGGACGCGCCCCGCGAGGCCGTCCGCCGGCCGCAGGTAGAGACTGTCCGCGAGCGCGCGCGCACCCGTGAACGGGACGTGGACGCTGCCATCCGCGAACAGGTACGAGCCCATGACCTGCGCGGCCGCCGGCGCCGACAGCGCGCCCACGAGCGCCGACACCTCCGCACGCTCGGCGTCCGAGAGGTGCGCCTTCAGCCATGCCACCTCCTGCGACGACGCGCCCGGCGCCGCAGCGAGCTGCGCCCAGGTGAGCGTCGACGGCGGTGCGGCCGGCTGCGCGCGCAGCGGCAGCGCGAGGACGAGCGCGCAGAACGGCAGGCGCGCCGCGCGCGCGAGACGGCGCGCGGCACGGAACGGTGGGAACGACATGGCGAGCGGCGGGACCGGGAGGCGGGACCGCGTCGCGCGGTCCGGAGCCTCGAAAGCTAGCCGGGCTCGGCCGTCCGGGCCGGTGGCAGCTCAGTCGCCCCCGGTCGCCGGCGTCGCCGCCGTCGCCGTCGTCGCCGTCGTCGCGTCGGGCGCGCGCTGCACGAGGTGCGCGACCTGCCGCCCGAGGAGGATGCGCGAGGCCCGCACGTCGTGGCCGACGTCGATCAGCACCAGCGCGAGGTCGCCGATGCCCCACAGCAGGCCCGCGAGCACGATCAGGCGGCTGCTCTCGCCGACGAGCGTCGGCACCGCGTCCAGCCCCTGCTGCAGCAGCCCCGTCACCACCTCGGCGACCAGCAACAGCACCAGGATGATCGCGATCAGGCGAAACAGCTTGGAGAGGTAGCGCAGCCCGACGTACGGCTCGAGGTCCGCGTCGCGCACCTGGAAGAGCGGATCGGCCCCCGCGCGGCGGTGCGCGCCGCCGTCGTCGGTCCCCGAGGGGGTGGCGCGGCGCGCGGTCGTCACCGCGCGGTCGGCGGGCGTGGTCGCGTCTCGTTCGGTCATCCACCGTCTCCTGTGCCCGTCCAGCGGGCGCGGTATCCGCGGGTGTCGATGTGGGTGAACGGGCCGTGCGCCGCGTTTCCCGGGTAGATGCCGACGCCGCCCACCAGCTCGGGATGCGCCTGCTCGACGCGATCGACGATCGCGCGCAGCGCCTCCGAGTCGCGGATGTCGATGCGGCGGTCGCCGTTCAGGTCGTCCATGCGCCCGTCGCCGTCGTTGTCGATCCAGATGTCGGCCGCGTCGCCGAACATGTGGCGGCTGAGCCCCGCACGCCCGCGCGGATCGCCGCCACCCGTGTTGTACTGCGGCGTGCGGAAGCCGCTCATCACGTGCACGCCGCGCGTGCCCACGCCGCGGGACGCGAGCTCCGCCAGCACCAGCTCCAGCTTGTCCACCAGCTTCGTCTGCACGACGAGATACTTCGGCCACACGTTCTGCTGGTCGTGCGTCAGGAAGTCGCGCAGGCGGAAGTGCTCCGAGATGCGCGTGTCCTGGTTCTGCGGCGTCACCTCGATCAGCCCCTTCGGCGGTGCGTAGTTGCCGCGCGCGGCGGCGCCCGAGGCGGCGCGTCCCTCGGTGGGCCAGCGGCCGATGAAGTAGCCGCCGATCCGCCCGCCCTTGCGCTCGGAGAGCGGGGTCAGCGTGACGACGTCGAGGTCGGCCACCGGGCGCAGCGCGTTGCCCACGCGCACCGCGAGGCGCGCCAGCCCGCTCACCGTGTCGGCGGCGGTGACGCTGACGGTGGCCCCCTCCGGCAGCGCGGCGGGGAGCGAGTCGCCCGGCGCCTGCTGCACCAGCCGCACCTTGCCGCTCGCGCCCCGCAGCGGCACGAAGGCCTCCAGCGCCGCGTCGGTCAGGAACGCGGTGCTCGGCGCGTCGGCGCGGGTCAGCGCGGCGCTCACGGCGCGCGTGGTCGGGGTGAGGCCGGGCTCCACCTCGCCGCCCTGGGAGAAGCGGCCGCCGCGCTCGGCCGCCAGGCTCCAGATCCAGGCGATGGCGAGGGTGCCCATGACGAGCGACGACACGACCTCCAACCAGCGCTCGGCGCGCGGCGAGACGCCGGGGCGGTGCCACCAGCTGTCCGCCGGCTCCGGCAGCTGGAGCGCGCGCTCGACGAGCGTCGCGAACTCCTCGGTGGCGTGCGCGAGCAGGTGGGGAAGGTCGGTCGGGGTGGCCGCCGTGGCGGCGCTGGCAGACGTGGATCCGCGATGCTGCACCCGGTGGCTCCTCCTCTGGCGGGGCGCCCGGCCGATGGCGGCGAGTGGCGCGACGGCGCGGACGGTTGCGCGAACCGTGCCCGCCGTCGTGCCCGGGCAGGCGGCGTCGGCCGGTGGGCGCATGCGAGAGGGGCCGTCCCGCGGTGCGGAACGGCCCCTCCTTCCCTCCCCCTTCGGGACCCGCGCTCAGGCCGCGATCGACGCCCCCCGGCGCCCCGCGACCATCGCCTGGAGCTGCGCCGCGTGCCGCTCGGTGTGGCCGGCCAGGAAGAGCAGCCACTGGGCCCCGTCCAGCATGCCGAAGTGCGGGTGCGGCGCGAAGCGGCCGCGCAGCGCCTCGGCGGACGTCGTCGCGAGCGCGATCGCCTCGTCGCGCGCCGCCTCGATGCTGGCGCACACCACGCCCGGCCGGATCGAGCGACCGAGGGGCTGCAGGCGCTCGGGCGCCTCGAGGCGCACCGTGCGGTCGGCGGCCGCGCGCAGCACCTCGGCGTCGGGCGTGCGCGTGGGCGGCGTGCCGGCGCGCGGCCAGGTGAGCAGCGTGCCGCGCACGAACTCGACGACCGACCACTCGGTCAGCGCGAGGTGCTCGAGGATCTCGCACGCGGTCCACCGGCCGGCATCGGGGCGCGCGGCCCACGCGGCCGGCGCGACGCCACGCACGACCTCACGCAGCCGCTCGCGCGAGGCGCGCAGGCGCTGCGCGACGTCGACGCGCGCGCCACCGGAGACGCGCGACGCCAGCACGGGCGAGGCGGCGCTCACGAAGGTGGTGGTGTCGGCGATGTCGCTGGCGGCGTACAACATGGCTCCCTCTCACGACGGACGGCGGCGGACGGCGAGGCGGGGCCGGAGCGCCCGCACCAGGTCTGACACGGCATCCCTCCGGATGGTTTGCCCGCCCGACCTCGAAGCACACCTCGAAGCACGCCTCGATGCACACACTACGGGGCGAACGTCCCGAAGAACGTCCGCCCCGTGTCAGCGACCCGTCACGGAGTCGCCACGTCGCGCCGTGCGCGTCAGCTCACCACGACTCCACGCCGCGGCGCACGCCCTTCGCCTCGCTGCGCAGCTGCCGCCCGAAGTTGAAGTGGATGTAGCCCAGCGCGACGAACACGCCCGTGAACGCGATGCGCGTGATGAGCGAGTGGATCGTGTCGATCCCGCCGGTCTGCCCCGGATGCTGCGGCCGCGTGCCCCACAGCACGAGGGCGTAGACGGCGATGAGCCCCGCGATCACCACCAGCATCTGGAGGGAGAGCAGGCGGGCCACCTTCGGAGCGAGACGCGGAGACGGCATGCGACGACGGACCTCGATGCGGAAGTGCGAGTGGGCGACGCGGCCGCCGGACGACCCGGCGGCCAGGAGAGCGCGTGGCGCGGCGCGCGAAATCTGACCGGGCCGCCGCCGCCGCGCCACGGGTGCGGCCGTCACGCGGTGGGACGCGCCGATCAGTCCCAGCGCTTGAGCATCATCCGCAGCTCGTCGCGGTGGCGGGTCTCGTCGGCGATCAGGTCGTCGAAGTCCACCGCCAGCCCGTACTCGCCGCACGCCTCGGCCTGCTCGCGCCGCTGCACGTAGCGCTCGACCGTCTCCGTCTCGTCCGCGAGCGCGTTCTGCAGCATCTCCTTCGGGTCCTCCGTGTACTTCACCTTCGCCGGCACCGTCTCGGGCCTGCCGCCCATGTGCACGATCTTGTCGGCGAGGATCTGCGCGTGTCCCAGCTCGTCGGTGATCTCGGCCGTGAAGAACTCGCGCAGCTCCTGACGGAAGCGGCCCGGGACGGCGCTCGCGTAGGTGCGGTAGGTGATGACCGCCTGGTACTCGCGCGCGAGGTCCTCGTTGAGCAGCGCGATGAGCTGGTCCTTCGTGATCTTGTCGGCCATTGGAGCGGAGCGGGAGAAGGGACGTCCGGATCAGCGCGCCGAACCGGGACGCGCCGGCACCGCCCGCGCGGATGGCAAGGAGCGAACCGGCGCCGCCGCCTTCGCGCGGTCAGGCCGCCGCGCCGCCGGCGAGCTCCTCGACTCCCGCCGCGGAGACGCGGTGCGACACGAGCGGGAGCGGCGCCGGCGCCTCGTCGGCGATGCGGACGGCCGCCTCCAGCGCCTGACGCCCCGCCTCCAGCCCCGCGGCGTCGCGCGCGTGGATCGTGGCCAGCGGCTCGCCCGCGGCCACCGCGTGGCCCGGGCGCGCGGTGATCACGAAGCCGACGGCCGGGTCCACGCGATCCGCGACCGTGCGGCGCCCACCGCCGAGCGCGATGATCCCCTTCCCGATCGCGCGCGGCTCGACCTGCGCGACGACGCCGCCGCGCGGCGCGCGCCACACCGCCGTGTGCGGGGCCTGCGGCAGCACCGCGGGGTCCGCGACCACGCCGGGGTTCCCGCCCTGCGCCTCGATGATCTCCTCGAGCTTGCGCGCCGCGCGTCCGTCGGCGATGGCGGCACGCATCGCGGCGTGCGCCTCCGCGCGCGTCGCGCTCGCGCCGCCCAGCAGCAGCATCTCCGCGCCGAGCGCGTACGTCACGGCCATGAGGTCGTCCGGGCCCTCGCCGCGCAGCGCGAGCACCGACTCCTCGACCTCCAGCGCGTTGCCGCACGCGCGGCCGAGCGGCCGGTCCATCGCGGTGATGAGCGCGACGGTGGGACAGCCGTGGTCCGCGCCGAGCGCGATCATCGTGCGCGCGAGCTCGAGGCCGCGCTCCAGCTCCGGGAGGAACGCGCCCGAGCCGCGCTTCACGTCGAGCACGAGGCCCGTGAGCCCCTCCGCGAGCTTCTTGCTCATGATGCTGGCGGAGATGAGCGGGATCGCCTCGACGGTGCCGGTGACGTCGCGCAGCGCGTACATCTTGCGATCCGCCGGCGCGATCTCGCCCGTCTGCCCGATCAGCGCGCAGCCCAGCGCCTCGACCTGCCGCGCCGCGTCGGCGAGCGAGAGGTCGGTGCGGAAGCCGGGGATCGCCTCCAGCTTGTCGAGCGTGCCGCCGGTGTGTCCGAGCCCGCGCCCCGACATCATCGGCACCGCGACGCCGAGCGACGCGACGAGCGGCGCGAGGATCAGCGAGACCTTGTCGCCGACGCCGCCCGTGGAGTGCTTGTCGACGCGGCCGACGCGCAGGTGGTCGAGGCGCAGCGTGGCGCCGCTGCGCAGCATCGCGTCCGTCAGCGCGCCCGTCTCCGCGCGATCGAGCCCGCGGAAATAGATGGCCATCAGCAGCGCGGCCATCTGGTAGTCGGGCACCGCGCCGGCGGCGTACGCGTCGGCGAGCGCGCGCCACTCGTCGGGCGTGATGCGGCCGCCGTCGCGCTTCCGCTCGATGAGGGGGAGTACGATCATTGCTCGGGTTGCGGGGTACCGTTGATGAGACCGGCCGCAAGTTACCACCGCCTGACTGGAGCAGCAGCATCATGACGTTTCGTTCTCTGGCCGCCGCCGCGACGCTGGCCGTCGCGGGTCTCGCCGTGGCCGCCCCCTCCGCGCGTGCCCAGCTGCCCGCTTCGCAGGCACCCGCCGCGGAGCACGTGGCGATGGGCGACCGCGAGCGCGCCAGCAATCCGGCGTCGGCGCTGAAGCACTACGAGGCCGCCCTCGCGGCCGAGGCGCGCAGCTACGACGCGCTGGTGAAGGCGTCGGGGACGGCGATCGACGCCGGCGAGGCGAGCCCGGATGCCGCGCGCCGCACGGCGCTGTACAAGAGCGGCGAGCAGTACGCGCGCCGCGCCGTCGAGGCGCGGCCCGGCGACGCCGAGGGCCACTTCGCGCTCGCGCGCGCGCTGGGGCGCACCGCGCAGACGCTCGGCTCGCGCGAGCGGGTGAAGTACGCGGGCGACGTGCGCACGCACGCCATGGAGGCGCTGAAGCTCGACCCGAAGCACCCCGGCGCGCTGCACGTGATGGGGATGTGGAACGCGGAGATCATGCGCCTCAGCGGCGTGACGCGCTTCATGGCGAAGAACTTCCTGGGCGGGAAGGTCTTCGACTCCGCGAACTGGAACGACGCGCAGCGCTACCTGGAGCAGGCGGTCGCGGCGGAGCCGAACCGCCTCGTGCACCGCATCGACCTGGCGGAGGTCTACGCGGACCGCAAGAACACCGCGAAGGCGCGCGAGCAGGTGGAGTTCATCCTGAAGGCGCCGGCGACGGAGCTGAACGACGCGCGGTACAAGCGGCTGGCGGAGGCGCTGCAGAAGCGGCTCTGATCGTGCCGGGCCCGAAGGACCAACAGCGGCAAGGATGAAATCTGAACAGATCTGATAACGACGGATGGCTCCGGTGGAGTGCGAGATCCCTCGCCGCCCCACGGAGCCATCCGTCGTTATCCGACCTTGTCAGATCTTATCCTTGCAGAGCAGTTGGCATTTCTGGAGTCTGAATCGGCTCACCCGTACATCCGGGCCCGCGCGCGCTCCCGCGCCTCGCGGCGCCGGGCCTCCCACGCGTCCTCGGCCGCCCAGCGCCCTCGCGTGAGCTTGCGCTCGATCGTCGTGCGGCCGGCATGGGCCGTCTGGCGCATCGCGTCGCTCCAGTCGTCGAAGCGGTCGGCGACGCGCGTGCCGGCGCGGCGGGCGCCGCGCGCGAGGCGGACGCGCGTCTCGAAGCCGCTGGTGGGCGCCATCAGCAGCGCGGTGCCGGCGCCGAGGAGGGCGCCGATCGCCAGGCCGGCGCCGAACGCCCCGACGCGGCGCCAGTCGGTGCCGCTGCCGCCCTCGCCCTCCTCACGGTTGGTGCTCCGGCGGGCGGCGAGGCGCTCGCGGACGCTGTGCACCCCGTCCCGCACGCCGTCGCGCACGCCCTGCACCCCGCCGCGGACGCCCTCGCCGACGTCGCGCGCCCGGGCGGCGGCGAGGCGCGGCAGGGCGCTCAGCCGGCCGGCGACGACGGCGGCGCGCGCGGTCGCGGACTCGAAGCGCGGGCTCCCGCCGGCCGCGCGGGGCCCGGACGTGCCGGCGGAGGCCCCCGTGGTGCGCGGCGTGGGGCGGACGGCGGATCGGGAGGTCGCCCCGGGCGCGCGGGCGCCGGAGGAGCTGGAGCGGTTGGCCATCGGGAAGGACTCCTGGATCGGTCGTGGTAAGGAAATTGCCGTGCTCATGCGTCAGCGCTGTGCCCGGTCGACGCGTACCGTCGGCTCGGGCAGTCGTCGCGGGAGGGCTCGGCTGGCGCGGGGGGTGCTGCGTCGTCCAGGCGGCCCGTCCGACGAGGCGCGCCCCCGGGCGTTCGATCGTGCATCTTTCCGGCCCGTTTCCACCCGCCCCGATTTCACCGCCCGCCCGCCCCGTCGAGGGACTCATGAGCGCGACAGGCAAGACCGTCCTCCTCGTGGAAGACAACGAGGACAACCGCATCGTCTATTCCACCATCCTGCGCCACTTCGGCTATCAGGTCACCGAGGCGCTGAACGGCGAGGAGGGGATCGCGAAGGCCAAGAGCGAGAAGCCCGACCTGATCCTGATGGACATCTCCATCCCGATCATCGACGGCTGGGAGGCGACGCAGGTCCTCAAGCACGATCCCGAGACGCGCGCGATCCCGATCATCGCGCTGACGGCGCACGCCCTGGCGAGCGACCGTGAGAAGGCGATGGAGGTCGGGTGCGACGGCTACCTCGCGAAGCCGTGCGAGCCGCGCGCCGTCGTGGCCGAGGTGCAGCGCTTCCTCGGCAAGGGCGAGCCGAGCGCCGCGGGCGCCACCGCGAGCGCGGGGTCCGCGGCGTCGAGCCGCGCTTGACCGCGATTCCGTCGCCGGCAATGACGCGCATCCTCGTCGTCGACGACCACGAGGACAACGTCGAGCTGCTCCGCGCGCGGCTCGAGGCGCGAGGCTACCAGGTGGAGGCCGCGCGCGACGGGCTCGAGGCGCTCGAGCGCGTCGACGCGCGGCCGCCCGACCTCATCCTGCTCGACGTGATGATGCCGAAGCTCGACGGCTTCGAGGTGGTGCGGCGGATCAAGGGCAACCCGAAGCTGCCCTTCATCCCCATCATCATGCAGACCGCGCTCGAGCTGACCGAGGACAAGGTCGAGGGGCTCGACGCGGGCGCCGACGACTACATCACGAAGCCCATCGACTTCGCGGAGCTCGAGGCGCGCGTGCGGTCGCTGCTGCGCATCAAGGCGCTGCAGGAGGAGCTGGCGAAGGCCAACGAGTCGCTGCTGCGCATGTCGCAGATCGACGGCCTCACGGGCGTCGACAACCGCCGCCACATCGAGGAGCGGCTGACCGAGATGTTCGACCACTCGGCCCGCCTCAACGAGCCGCTGGCGGTCGTGATGTGCGACGTGGACCACTTCAAGAGCGTCAACGACACGCACGGCCACCAGGCCGGCGACGCGGTGCTCCGCCAGGTGGCCGACGTGCTGCGCGACACGGCGCGCGAGATCGACCGCGTGGGCCGCTACGGCGGCGAGGAGTTCCTCGTCATCCTGCCGGGCGCCAACGTGCACGATGCCGTGGCCTTCGCCGAGCGGGTGCGGCAGGCGATCGACGCGCGCGAGTTCGCCTACGACGGCGGCACCGTGCGGCGCACGCTGAGCGCGGGCGTGGCCGCGTGGCCGCACTCCGACGTGCGCCACCAGGAGGCGCTCGTGAAGGCGGCCGACGACGCGCTGTACGTGGCCAAGGAGTCGGGCCGCAACCGCGTGGTCGCGTACGGCTCGCCGGAGTTCGTCGCGCACGAGCGGCCGGACGGCGCCGCGCGCGCGACGGCGGCAACGGCCGCCGTGCCCACGCCGTAACGCCGCGCGCCAAAGACGCGCCGGCGACCGCCTGCACCGTCGCGCGTCCGCGTCGCCGCGTTAGCTTTGCGGGCATGAACGCCCCCGCCTCCAGCCCGACCGCCCCGCCCGCGGCCCTGGCCGCACGGGCGGCCACCCTGCGCGAGCAGCTCGAGCGCGCCTCGCACGAGTACTACGTGCTCGACCGGCCGTCGCTCGCCGACGCGGAGTACGACCGGCTGTTCCGCGAGCTGCAGACGCTGGAGGCCGAGCATCCGTCGCTGCGCACGCCGGACTCGCCGACGCAGCGCGTGGGCGCCGAGCCGCAGTCCGCGCTGCCCAAGCACCAGCACCTGGTGCCGATGCTGTCGCTGGGCAACGCGTTCTCGGACGAGGAGCTGACCGCGTGGGAGGAGCGCGCGGTGCGGCTGGCGGGCGAGGACGTGCGCCGCGCGGGCTACACGGCGGAGCTGAAGATCGACGGCGCCGCGGTGAGCCTGACGTACGAGGACGGCGTGCTGGTGACCGGCGCGACGCGCGGCAACGGCACGATCGGCGAGGTGGTGACGCCGAACCTGCGCACGATCCGCGACATCCCGCTGCGGCTGCACGCGACCAACGGAGTCCCGGCGCCGACGGGCGTGCTGGAGATCCGCGGCGAGGTGTACATGCCCTTCTCGCGCTTCGAGCAGATGAACGAGGCGCGCGTGCAGGCGGGCGAGCCGGTGTTCGCGAACCCGCGCAACGCCGCCGCCGGCGCGCTGCGCCAGCTCGATCCGCGCATCACGGCGTCGCGCCCGCTGCGCTTCTTCGGCTACAGCGTCGTGCGCCCGGCGCACCTCGCGCCGCTGCCCTTCCGCACGCAGTGGGAGCTGCTGGAGACGCTGGCGGCGTGGGGCATCCCGGTGGCGCCGAGCCGGAAGCGGTGCGACACGCTGGACGAGGTGCACGCGTGGGCGAGCGAGATCGAGCGCAACGTGCGCGCGCAGCTCGACTTCGCCATCGACGGCGCGGTGGTGAAGGTGGACCCGCTGCGCCTGCAGGCGGAGCTGGGCGACGTGGGCCGCGAGCCGCGGTGGGCCGTGGCGCGCAAGTTCGCGCCGGACATCGCCGAGACGACGCTGACGGCGATCGAGGTCAACATCGGGCGCACCGGCTCCGTGAATCCGTTCGCGATGCTGGAGCCGGTGGAGATCGGCGGCGCGACGGTGAAGCTGGCGACGCTGCACAACTTCGCGCTGATCGCCGACAAGGACCTGCGCGTGGGCGACCGCGTGCAGGTGAAGCGCGCCGGCGAGGTGATCCCGCAGGTCATCGGCCCGATCCCCGAGCGGCGCGACACCGAGCATCCGCCGGCGCCGTACGTGCCGCCGACGAACTGCTACGCGTGCCGGTCGCCGCTGGAGGCGGGCGAGGACCGCGGGATGCTCTACTGCCCCAACTTCCAGTGCCCGGCGCGGCAGCTGGAAGGGCTGGTGCACTTCGCGTCGCGCGGCGCGATGGACATCCGCGGGCTCTCGTACGCGCGCATCGAGCAGCTGACGTCGGAGCACCGCGAGGACGAGCTGCATCCGCTGGTGCGCGACGCGTCGGACCTCTACACGCTGACGGTGGAGGACCTGCTGCGGCTGGAGCGGTTCGCCGACAAGAGCGCGGAGAACCTCGTGCAGGCCATCGAGGCGTCGAAGGCGCAGCCGCTCTCGCGCCTGCTGTTCGGGCTCGGCATCGACCACGTGGGCGAGATCGCCGCGCGGCTGCTGGCGCGGCACTTCGGCACGATGGACCGCCTGCTGGACGCGACCGAGGAGGAGATCGGCGCGGTGCGCGGCGTCGGCGACGTGATCGCGCACTCGGTGGCGCGCTGGTTCGCGAACGAGGACGCGCGCGCGCTGGTGCAGCGGCTGCGCGACCGCGGCGTCAACCTGACCGAGCCGAACGCCGCCTCGGGGACGGCGTTCGCGGGGCAGACGTTCGTGCTCACCGGCACCTTCCCCAACCTGTCGCGCGACCAGGCGACGGCGCTGGTGGAGCAGCACGGCGGCCGCGTGACGAGCAGCGTGTCCAAGAAGACGAGCGTCGTCGTCGCGGGCGAGGACGCGGGGAGCAAGCTCGCGAAGGCGCGCGAGCTGGGCATCACCGTGATCGACGAGGCGGAGCTGGTGCGGCGTGCGGAGGGCGGCGCATGACGGGCCCGGGGCGCACGGCGCCGGGGCCGGTCTCGCTCCCGCCGTCGATCGTGCACGCGCTGCGCGCCGCGGTGCTGGCCACCGACGACGGCGAGACGCGCCTGCGCGACGCGGGCTTCGACGCGGGGCGCGCGCTGTACGATGACTTCGCGGCGTGGATGGCCGCGCGCGCGGGTGTCGCCGATCCCGCGATCGCCTCGCTCGGCGCGTTCGGCGAGGCGCTGGGCGCGTACGCCGCCGCGCACGGCTGGGGGACGCTGGCGCTGGAGGCGGGCGACGGCGCCGACACCGACGGCCTGCCGACGCTGCGCGCGATCGGCTGGTTCGAGGTCGAGCGCGGCGCGGACGGCGCGCGTGCGCCCTACCCGAGCTGCCTGTTCACGACCGGCCTGCTCGCCGGCTTCCTGAGCCGCCTCGCGGGCCAGCCGCTGGCGGTGCTGGAGCTCGAGTGCGCGTCGACGGGCGACGCGGCGTGCCGGTTCGTCGTGGGCGGCGAGGCGGCGCTGACGCGCTTGTTCGCGGAGCGGTTCGGACGATAGCCGCTGCGTGCTGCGTGCTGCGTGCTGCGTGTCCGGCCGCTCGGCACGCGCCGGTGCGCCGGATCCTTTCGCCTGTTGGTGAGGATACGGATGCTCCGGATGAGACGGATGCCCCGGATCGCTCCGCACCGGCGCATCGGACGTCGCCGCCACGCGGAGCGATCCGCGTGATCCGGCTCATCCGAAGGATCCGTATCCTCCCCGAGAAGTTGGTGTAGGCTCGGTGCGACGTCGGCCGCCGGGGGCACGGAGCCACACGCAGCACGCAGCACGAAACACGCAGCGTTCAGATACGCCCCGCGTACGTCGGATTCGGCAGCAGCTCGCCGCCCACCAGCACCTCGCGGTCCCACGGCAGCACGATGCCGCTCTCGGTGGCGAGGGCGTGGAAGTCGGGCTCGTAGCTGCCCGTCTTGAAGCCGACCGCCGTGCGCACCGTGTGCGCGCCGGCGTTGACGATCGCGCTCCGCGCGAGGCGCAGCGTGTCGCCGGAGTCGCACGTCTCGTCCACCACCAGCACGCGCCGGCCGCGCACGTCCTGCGGCGCCGCCCCGATGACCGCGGGCGTCTCGCGCACCGTCTCGGCGCGGAAGCGGCGGCTCACCGTGATCGCGGCGAACGGGCGGTCGAGGATCGCGGCGATCACCGCGCCGGGCACGACGCCGGCCGTCGCGACGCCGACGACGATCTCCGGGTCGTAGGCGCGCGCCACCTTCAGCGCGAGCGCGCGCGAGAGCTCACCGAAGAGCGGCCACTCGACGACGAGCAGCCCCTTGGCCGGGTCGAGGGCGTACTGACGCGGGGACATGGGCGGTGTCGGCGAGGGGTCGAGGACCGTCGAGGACCGTCAGAAACCTGCGCGGCGGACGTCCCGCTGCGGCGCCGGACGCCAGCGCAGGAAGCTAGCCGCGGCGACGGAGGCCGCCAGCACGCCCACAGCGTGCGTACGCGTGCGGGTGCGCGCCGTCACCCCGTGCGGCCGTGCGCGGCTTGTAGGCGTTCCGCCGCCCGGATAGCTTGCCCCTCCCAGCCCGCGTCCCGCGACCCGCGCCTCGCGCCGGTTGGCCCGCATCCAGCCCGCCCCGATCGCATGTCCTGGTGGAGCCGCCTCACGGGCGGCAAGTCCGAGAGCGAGTCCAAGGCCGGTCGCGTCGACTACCTGAGCGAGGCGCTCGCCCTCGAACGGCAGGGCGACTACGACGCGGCGCTGACGTCGTACCGGCTGGCGCTCCGCGACCGCCCGAACGACCAGCGCGTCCTCCAGAACATGGCGATCGCCTTCAGCCGGCTCGGCCAGCTGGAGGAGGCCATCCGCTGCTACCGGCGCGCGCTCGAGCTGGATCCCGGCCTCGGCGGCGCGCACTACGGGCTCGCCTTCCTGCTGCTGAAGCGGGGCGACCACGAGGGCGCGGCGGAGCACCTGCAGGCCTTCCTCGCGCGGCCGCCCCACTCCCCCGACGCCGAGCGCTGGGTGCGCCACGCGCAGCAGACGCTGGAGGCGATGCGCTCGCCGGGTGGCCTGGACGGCGGCGCGGACGCGTCCGTCGGCACCGACGTGCCGCCCGGCGCCTCCGGTCCGACCGCGCCGGGCGGGCGCGGCTGAGCGACCGGGCCCCGCGCGTGGGACACGTCCTCTCCATCGTCAGCCAGAAGGGCGGAGTCGGCAAGACGACGACGGCGGTCAACCTCGCCGCCGCCTTCGCCCGCCGCGGCCTGAAGACCCTGCTCGTCGACACCGACCCGCAGGGCTCCGTCCGCTACGGCGTCGGGCTGCGCCGTGGCCACGAGTCGTGGGGCTTCGCCGACTACCTGAACGGCGAGCGCGCGCTGCGCGAGGTCATCCTCCCGACCGCCCTGCCCTGGCTGCGCGTGATCCTCGCCGGCACGGTGAGCGACGAGGCCGAGCACGCGCACTACCAGCAGCTGGTGGCCGAGACGGCGATCCTGAAGGACCTGCTGCAGACGGCGCGCGAGCGGTGCCACGTCGTCATCGTCGACACGCCGCCGGGGCTCGGCTCCATCACGCGGCGCGCGCTGGAGGCGAGCCAGCACGTCATCGTGCCGCTGCAGGCGGAGCCGCTGGCGCTGCAGACGACGCCGCAGATCCTGCGCGGCATCCAGGACGTCGTGCGCGTGAACGAGGAGCTGACGCTCGACGGCATCCTGCTGACGATGTTCGAGTCGGGCAACCCCGCCGCCGAGCGCACGTCGCAGTACGTGCGACGCCACCTGCCGGCGCACATGGTGTTCGACATCGTCGTGCCGCGCACGCCGGCGACGGCGGACGCGTTCGCGGCGGGCCAGCCGGTCGTGCTGCGCGACCCGGCCGACCCGGCGAGCCAGGCGTACGTGAACCTGGCGACGCAGCTCGCGGAGCGGTTCCGGTGAGCGCGCGCCGGGCCGCCGCGCTCCGACTGGGCGCGCTGGCGGCGATGGGGCTCACGGCCGCCGCGTGCGTCGAGATCGCGAGCGCCGAGAACGGCGTGCAGGCGATCCGCCTCGACCCGATCCTGCCGTCGATCATCGCGGGCGACACGCTGCGCGACTCGCTGGGCCGCGTGCAGCGGCTGCGCGGCGTGGCGTTCGGCGAGTCGGGCGACAGCATCGCGGGCGCGGCATTCGAGTACGGCTATCTCGCGCTGGGGCGCGACACGGCGACCAACGCGCGGCCCGCGCTCGTGGTCGATCCGACGACGGGGCTGGTGCGCGCGGACTCGCTGCCGGGCGTGGCGCAGGCGCGCGTGAGCGCGCGCTTCGGCAACCGGCTGCAGATCCTGGACACGCTCGCGATCGTCCGGCGTCCGACGCGGCTGGAGCGCGTCGCGACGACCGACTCGCTGCGCATGACGTACCTGTGCAACGACGCCTCCGCCGAGTTGCGCAGCGGCACCGACTCGACGCTCGTGACCGCGTCCTCCGCTCTCGCGGTCAGGCTCACGGGCGACAGCGCGGGGGGCGCGGTGGCAGTGCCGAGCTACCTGGTGCGCTACCGCATCGTGGCACCCGCGACGGTGCCGAGCGGCCAGTCACCGTACGGCGACGTGCGGCCCGCGCTGTACCTGACGAACGGCCGCGTGGACCGGCCCATCGGCCACGATACGACCAATGCGTCGGGGCAGACGGCGACGGCCCTCCGGGTGGTGCCGACGCTGCTCACGAGCCAGAACGCACCGTCGGTCGTGCGCGTGGAGGCGCGGGTCTTCGTGGCGGGCAGGCAGGTCGGCGATTCCGTGCCCTTCCGCGTCTTCCTGACCCGCCGCGCGCCGAGCACCGGCAGCTGCCCCTGAGCTGACGACGGCGCCGTCGGCGCCCTGTCGGGCTCGCGGTCCGGCTCCTACCTTGCCCGCGTGCGCCCCTTCCGGCGCGCGCAGCGTGGGCCGCGCGAGACGCCGCCGCTGCGCGTCGCGGTCGGCGAGCGCCCCGCCACCGCCGCCCTCGCCGCGGCCCAACGATCCACTCCAGCATCGGAGGCGTCGATGCTCGTGCAGGACCCGCAGGGCCGGACCGCGTCCGCGGCGCCGACCGGCTCGACCACGCAGTTCGCGCATGGCGGCCCGCGGCCCGAGCCCGGCACGCTGACGCGGCTCTTCCTCGACGCGGTGCGCGCGTACGACAAGCCGAACGCCATGCTGTACAAGGCGAACGGTGAATGGCGCCCGATCGCGCACAAGACGGTGCTCGAGCGGGTGCGCCGCATCGCGCTCGGCCTGCAGGAGCTGGGCGTGCCGCGCGGCGCGCGCGTCGCCATCCTGTCGGAGAACCGCCCCGAGTGGGCGATGGCCGACTACGGCTGCCTCACGATCGGCGTCGCGAGCGTGCCGATCTACCCCACGCTGCCGGCCGAGCAGATCCCGCACCTGCTGAACGACTCGGGCGCGGTGGCGGTGTTCGTCTCGACGCCCACGCAGGCGGCCAAGCTGCGGTCGATCCGCGCCGAGTGCCCGGGCGTGCAGCACGTCATCGGCATGGACGCGGGCGCGGCCGACGGCTGCGACCTGACGCTGGCCGAGCTGGAGGCGAGGGGCGCGGCGGTGGAGAGCGCGGAGCGCAACGCGCGCTGGGAGCGCGAGGCGCTGGCCGTGCAGCCGGACGACCTGGCGACGCTGATCTACACGTCGGGCACGACGGGCACGCCGAAGGGCGTGATGCTGACGCACGACAACTTCTTCTCGAACGTCGCGGCCGCGCGCCGCGGCGTGCCGTTCACCGACACGGACGTCGCGCTCAGCTTCCTCCCGCTCTCGCACGTGTTCGAGCGCGAGGGCGACTACATGTACTGGGCGTGCGGCACCACGATCGCGTACGTGGCCTCGATCGACGACGTGCCGGTGTCGCTGCAGGAGGTGAAGCCCACCTTCGCGATGGGCGTGCCGCGCCTGTACGAGAAGATGTACGCGCGCGTGTTCGAGAACGCCGTCTCCGGCGGCGGCCTGAAGAAGCGCATCTTCTTCTGGGCCCTCGGCGTCGCGAACCGGTGGGCGGACGAGAAGCTGGCGGGGCGCACGCCGGGCGGCGCGCTGGCGTGGCAGTACGGGCTGGCGCAGAAGCTCGTGTTCTCGAAGCTGAAGGAGCGCACGGGCGGCCGCCTGCGCTACTTCGTGTCGGGCGGCGCGCCGCTGGCGCCGGAGATCAACAAGTTCTTCTACGCGGCCGGCATCGTGATCCTCGAGGGCTACGGCCTCACCGAGACGTCGCCGGTGATCGCGGTGAACACGCCGGAGGCGTTCCGCATCGGCACGGTGGGCCGCCCGATCCCGGGCGTCGAGGTGAAGATCGCGCCCGACGGCGAGATCCTGGCGCGCGGGCCGAACATCATGAAGGGCTACTACAACAAGCCCGAGGCGACGCAGGAGGCGATCGACGCCGACGGCTGGTTCCACACGGGCGACATCGGCATGCTGGAGGACGGCTTCCTCCGCATCACCGACCGCAAGAAGGACATCATCGTCACCGCGGGCGGCAAGAACATCGCGCCGCAGCCGATCGAGAACGCGGTGAAGACGAACAAGTTCGTGTCGCAGGCGGTGATGATCGGGGACAAGCGCAAGTTCCCGGCGCTGCTGGTGGTGCCGAACTGGGACTCGCTGGAGAAATGGGCGCGCGAGCAGAAGCTGACGTGGATCGAGCGCCGCGACCTCCTGGCGCGCGCCGAGGTGCGCGCGAAGATGGAGGCGGAGGTCCGCGGGAAGCTGACCGGGCTGGCGTCGTTCGAGGCGCCGAAGAAGATCGCGCTGCTGGAGCACGACTTCTCGATCGAGCGCGGCGAGCTGACGCCGAAGCTGTCCGTGAAGCGGAAGGTGATCGATACGGCGTACAAGAGCGTGATCGACGAGCTGTACGCCGAATAGGCGAGGGATCACGGAGAACGGAACGGCGGAGAACGGAAGGGCGGAAGACGATACGGCGTGCAACGAGAAGGCGGACCTTCCGGCTTGATGCTTCAAGCTCGAAGGGTCCGCCTCACCGTTTCACGCCCCACCGTCCTCCGCTTCATCGTTCTCCGCTTCATCGGCGTCGCCGTAGCGGGATCGTCTCGCTGATGACACCCGCGCCGCGCTCCCCCACCCAGTGCCGCTCGTCGCGCGCGAGCTCGCGCACGCCGTCGGGCACGGGCGTCGCGGCGGGCGCGACGAGGCGGCCGCGCGGGCGCAGGGCGCGCACCGCCGCCGCGACGCGGTCGGCGCTCGCGGTGCGCGCGTCGAGCGCCACGCCGCGCAGGGCGCCGGCGGCCACCGGCAGCCCGTCGCCGCGCATCGCCCCGAACGGCTCGCGCGGGACCCACTGCCCCACCGGCTCGACGACGAGCGCGTGCAGGTCCGTGACGTCGAGCAGCGGATCGAGCGCGGGCTCCCAGGCGCCGCCCACGGCGACGATCCCGCCCGGCGTGGTGAGGTCGAGCAGCGCGGCGAGGCGCATCGCCAGCTCGGCGGGGTCGCCCGCCGGCGACGTCGCGTCCGCCGCGCGCGGTGCATCGCCCGCCCCGTCGAACAGCGCGACCCCACCCGCGATCGCGAACTCCGCCTCGCACACCGGGCACCCGAGCGTTCCGCGGACGAGGCAGCGGCCGCGCGTCTCGAGCGCCGCGGCGACGAGCCAGGTGGCGTCGTGCGGGCGGGGACAGCGGAGGGCGTCGACGAGATCGATGAACACGCGATGGTGCGGAAGACGGAACGGCGGAGAACGGAACGGCGGAAGACGAAGAAGCGTGAAACGATACGGCGGCACCATCGCGCTTCAAGCCCGTCAGCCGAAGGTCCGCCCTCCCGTTTCACGCCCTTCCGTCCTCCGCTCCATCGTCCTCCGCCGTTCCGTCCTCCGCATTCTATGCGCGCGACAGCCGGAGTTCGTCCACGTTCAGCTCCCCCGGCGCCCCCACCACGAACACGATCGCGCCCGCCACCGCGTCGGCGCTCAGCATCTGCGCCCGCGGCGTGAAGCCCGGTCGGTCGTCGGGGCCGATGGGATCCCAGATCGGCGTGTCCACGGGGCCCGGCGACACGAGCGACGCGCGCACGCCGCTGCCGCGCAGCTCCGCGCGCAGCACCTCGTGCAGGCCGCGCAGCCCGAACTTGCTCGCCGCGTAGGCGCCGTTCTCGGGGAAGGCGAAGCGGTCGGCGATGGAGCCGACGGTGACCACGTGCCCGTGGCCGCGCGCGAGCATCTCCGGCAGCAGCGCGCGCACCAGGCGGAACGGCGCCACGAGGTTGGCATCGAGCGCGGCGGCGAAGTCCGCGGGCGACGTCGCGGCGACCGGCGCGAGCGTGAAGGCGCCGGCATTGTTCACCAGGACGTCGGGCGCACCGCCGAACGCCGCGCGCACCCGCGCCAGCGCCGCGTCCACGCCCGCCGCGTCGCGCACGTCGCACGGCACCGCGAGCGCGTCGCCGCCCGTGTCGCGCGCGATGTCGGCGGCCGCGCGCTCCAGCACGTCGGCGGTGCGCGCGAGGAGCGCCACGCGCGCGCCGGCCGCGGCCAGCGCGCGCGCCGCCGCCAGCCCGATCCCGCGCGACGCCCCGGTGACGAGCGCCGTGCGGCCGGCGAGCGCGCTCGTGAGCGCGCTCACCGGCTCCAGGCGGCGTTGCCGTGCGCGAGCCGCAGGAACTCGTCGCGGGTGCGCGCGTCGTCCTTGAACGCGCCGCGCAGCGCGCTCGTGACGGTCATCGAGTTCTGCTTCTCGACGCCGCGCATCATCATGCACAGGTGTGCGGCCTCGACGACGACGCCGACGCCCTTGGGGCGTAGCGCCTCCTCCAGCGCGAGCGCGATCTGCTCGGTGAGCCGCTCCTGCACCTGCAGCCGCCGCGCGAACACCTCCACCACGCGCGCCAGCTTCGAGAGCCCCACCACGCGGCCGTCCGGGATGTAGGCGATGTGCGCCTTGCCGTAGAACGGCAGCAGGTGGTGCTCGCACAGCGAGTACAGCTCGATGTCGCGCACCATCACCATCCCCTCGCTGTCCACCTCGAACAGCGCGTCGCCGATGACGTCGCGCGCGTCGAGGTCGTAGCCGCGCGTCAGCCACGCCATCGACTTCGCCACGCGGCTCGGCGTCTTCAGCAGGCCGTCGCGCTCCGGGTCCTCGCCGAGCAGCTCCAGCTGGCGCCGCACGAGCGTCTCGAACTCGCGCTGGCGCTCCTCGGCGCTGCCCAGGACGCCGGCCGCGGCGCCGTCGCCGTCGCCGCGCGTCGCGAAGCCCGACCGGTCGCACGGGAAGAGCTTCACCACCGGCTCGTCGTCGTCCGTCTCGTGCGCGCCGCGGCGCGCCGCGGCCTCACGCCCCCTCGTATTCGACATAGTTGTTCTCGGTCTCCCAGAGCCGGAGGCGCGTCAGGCGGGCGGGCGCGACGTGCGGCTCGATCACGCGCCAGGCCTGGACGACGATGTTCTCCGACGTGGGGTTCACGCCCTGCATGAACGCCACGTCGAGGTTCAGGTTCTTGTGGTCGACGCGATCCACGAACTCGCGCTCCACCAGCCGCGCCAGCTCGCCGAGGTCGACGACGTAGCCGGTGCGCGGATCGATCTCGCCCGCCACCGACACCTCGAGCACGTAGTTGTGCCCGTGCCAGTTGGGGTTGTTGCACTTCCCGAACAGCCGGCGGTTCTCCTCGTCCGACAGCTCGGGGTTGTGCACGCGATGCGCCGCGTTGAAGCGGAGCCGTCGCGTGACGGTCACGTGGGGCATGTCACCATGAAAGAAGGGCCGCACCGCGGCGCTCGCCCGGGGTCAACGCACGATCCGGCGCCCCGTTCCCACCGCGGCGCGCACGCCGCGCGGGACAGGGGGTCGTCCGGCTAGATTCACGCCGCCGGCCGCGCCGCGCACCCGAGCACGCGCCGACCGACCTCGCCTCCCTCCACCCTCGCCATGGATCTCTGGACCATCGCCGCCCTGCTGCTGCTCGCCGTGTGGGCGGCGGGCACCTTCGCCTTCCCGGCGCCCGGCTGGGTCCACCTGCTGCTGACGGCGGGAGTCTTCATTCTCATCTGGCGCACCGTGGTGCGCGCGACGCCCGACCCGCGCGACCCCGACCGCCGCTGACGGCGCGGGCGCGTCAGGGGTTCCGCAGGCGCGCCTCCAGCGCCTCGCCGATGCGCGACTCGAGCACGCCCGTCGTCGCGCAGTCGGTGGTGCCGCCCGAGCCCTCGGTGGACGTCGCGCGCGCCAGCACCTGGAAGCGCACGCGCGCGCCCTGGGGATCCGGCTCGACGATGTTGGTCACCTGCAGGCGGATCAGGTGCGTGTCCGCCCCGCGCTCGCCGGACGCGGTCGTGCCGCAGTCCAGGTAGCGCGAGAGCGCGACCTTGTTGAGCTGGCGGCGCACGCTGGGCATCAACGCGATGTACGTGCGCGCCTGGCCCGCCATCGGGCCGCCCGAGAGCCCGACGTCCGCGAGCGCGGCGGGCAGCGCCGCCCACACCCGGTCCGGCGTCGAGGTCGTGCGGTGTACGGCGAGCCGCGTGTCCCGATTGAGCTCGATGTCGGGGATGGTGGGCGTGGTAGACGTGACCACGGTACGCGTCGCCTCCACCGGTGGGGCGGCGGTGGACGCTCCGCCCGAGGCGCACGCGGCGGCGGCGAGGAGCGGCAGCGCGCGCAGCAGCGGCGTCGCGCGGGTCGTGAGGGGCTTCACGGAGCGGCGCATCGGTGTCGGGGTGAGACGGTCGGGATGGGCTCGCCCACGTCGGCGGGCGTGCAGGGGAAGGTACCCGCGGGCACGGCGAGCGGTACCACGCCGCGGCCTCCGGTCTCCCCTGTCGAGCCGGCCGGCGCCGGCGCATCTTGGCCGCGCTCGCGAGGGTCACTCCGCCGAACCCGTGTGCTCCCGTCCATGCGCGTCCTCCGACCGCTTCCCACGCTGCTCGCCGCCACGCTCGCGGCCCCCCTGCTCGCCGCGTGCGGCGACGAGAAGAGCGCGTACGACCGCGCCGCCGGCTTCTACACGCTGGCGACGGTGGACGGCCGCGAGATCCCGGCCGGCGTCCAGACCGTGCCCGGCGGCGGGGTCTTCCTCCAGCGCGGCACGATGCAGCTGCACGCGGACGGCCGCTTCGCGCTCGGCCTCGAGAAGACGTACGTCGGCTCCGTCACGGGGCCGCAGTTCGAGTTCCTGAACGGGCGCTACGCGCTGACGGCGAGCGACACGACGCTGACGCTGACGACAGAGCCCGACCGACAGGTGCTCACCGGCACGATCACGCAGCGGCGGATCACGGTGCGCATGCCGGTCGCGCGGCTGGAGTTCGAGCGGCCGTGACACGCGCGCGTCATGCCGGCGGAGCGGCAGGGACGGAAGGTCTCGCAGCGGCTCGAGCACCCGTTCGGCTTCTGCCTCGGCAATCGCCCGGTGATCCCGGCGTGCCGGTGATGCGGCGGCGCCCCTAGATCTCCCAGTTCGACAGCACCACCGCGCCCGCGCGCACCGGCGGCTCCGGATAGCCGTCGAGCGTCATCCGCAGGTCCGACCAGCGCACGCGCGCGCGCATCGCCACCAGCGCGCCGTACATCGCCTCGTACGTCCCCTGCACGCGGAACGCCGCGCGCCGCGTCCCGCTCCGCCGCGCGAAGTCGGTCACGGCGCGCGCCAGCGCCGGCAGCACCGACAGGTCCGTGAGCGCGAGCTTCAGCACGCGCAGTTCCTCGCGCACGCGCCCCTCCACCAGCGGCACCGAGTGGCAGAGCGCGAAGCCCGCCAGCGCGCCGTCCGCGCCGCGCACCAGCACCGTGTCGCCGAGCGCGAGCTGCTCGGTGAGCGCGAGCTCGCGCGTGAAGTCGAGGCCCGGCTGCAGCGCCTCCGTCAGCGCGCGGCACTCCGCCAGCGCGTCGTCGCGGTCGCGGTTCGGCAGCCGGCCCATGAGCACCGCCGGCTGGTCGGCGGGCGCGGCGTCGAGCGTCAGCGTCAGCGTCAGCCGCCCCGGCACGAAGCCGAGGTGCGAGTAGAAGCCGATGTTGTCCATCGTGCGCGGCATCGTCTCGAGGCCGATGGTCCGCGAGTCCTGCCGCCGCAGCCAGTCGATCCCCGCGCGCACGACCTCCTTCCCCAGCCCGTGCCCCTGCATCTCCGGACGCACGGCCAGGGGACCCATCCACCCCTCGCGCCCCGAGCGGTGCGCGATGTTGAACGCCGCCACCTCGCCGCGGTCGCCGCGCCAGAGCATCGCGCCGTCCTGCGCGTCCTCGATCGCGTAGCGCCAGATCTGCGGGTTGAGCGCGGGCACGCGCACGCCCACCATCCCGTCACGGCGGTACCGCTCCGTGAACGCGTCGCTGAAGACGTCGTTCAGCGCCGGGATGTCGTCCACCGACGCCGGGAACGGCCCCTCGGCACTGCGCGGCGCGCGCCAGGTGCGCAGCCCGGCCACCCTACCAGGCCTCCGCGGTAGTCGGCGCTCCGACCTGCCCACCTTCGGCGGGCACCCGGGCGCTCGCTCCGAGGTCCGACGGAGCGAGCGCCGAGCGCGGAGCGCCGAACTCGATGATGCGTGTGTGGTTGGTCATGACGCCTCCAGCAGCAGCGGCGCATCCGAGTCGAGCAGCGCGTCCGACTCGTCGCCGTCGTCCTGCTCCACCACCGACGCGCCGCGCGCCTCGTCGTAGCGCACGCGGATCACCTGGTCGAGCCCCTCGCGCACGTCCTCGATGTGCGTGATGACGATGACCTGCTCGAAGCGGTCGTGCAGGCGCCGCAGCAGCTCCACGACGTTCGCGCGGCGCGTCTCGTCGAGCGACCCGAACACCTCGTCGAGGATCAGCAGCGAGAAGCTCTGCCCCGCGCGGTCGGCGATCATCTGCGAGATCGCGAGGCGCAGCACGAGATTCGCGAGGTCCTCCTCGCCGCCCGAGATCACCGGCTTCGGCACGCCGTCCTCCTGCACGACGACGTTGTACTGGTCGTCGAGCTCCATCGCGGAGTAGCGCGCGTCGGTGAGGTCGTCGAGGAACTGGCTGGCGAGCTCGGACAGCTCGGGGCGCAGCTGGAAGTTGAGGTCCGTGCGCAGGTCCGAGTACGCGCGATCCAGCTCGTCGTGCAGGCGCTTCTCGGCCTGCAGCGCATCGAGCCGCGCCTGCACCTTGGCCAGCTCGCGGCGCGCGGTCTCCGCCGTCTCCAGCGCCTCGCGCGCGCCGCGCGCCTCGCCGTGCGCCTGCACCGCCGCCAGCTCCGCCGCGCGCGCCTCCGCCTCCGCACGCTCGTGCGCGCCGCGCAGCTCCGCGTACTGCTCCTCCGTGATCGCGACGCCGAGCCGGCGCTCGCCGAGCGCGGCGATGCGGTCGCGCACCTGCGCCAGCGCGGCGGTGACGCGATCGCGCACGGCCTGCGTCTGCGCCTCGCGCGACACCAGCGCCTCCGCGCGCGCCTTCTGCTGCTCCAGCGGCGCCAGCTCCGCCACCTCGTCGCGCACCAGCGCGTGGCGCGCGGCGTCGTAGCCGGTGGGCAGCTCCGCGAGGTCGGCGCGCACGGCGTCCAGCCGCTCGCGTCGCTGGCCCAGCTCCCGGTCGATCTGCGCCAGCTCCTGCACGGCCGCCTGGCACTTCGCCAGCCGACGCTCCAGCTGCTGCACCTCGGTCGCGAGCGCGCGGCGGCGCTGGCCGAGCTGCGTCACGGCCGCGGGCTCCGCCTCCAGCTCCTCGACGCGGCTGCGAAAGTACTTCCCGGTGCTGAACAGCGTCGCGAGCTGCTCGTCGAGCGAATCGAGCACCGTCTGGAAGCTCGCGCCGAGCGGGCGCGTGCAGGTCGGGCACGGGCTCTCGGGCCCGAGCTTCTCGAGCTGGTCGCGCTGCTGCTGCACGTCGGCGAACTGCGCGCGCAGCGCCTCGCGCTTGGTCTGCGCTTCCTGCTGGTCGCGCACCCACGCCGTGCGCTCGCGATCGTGCTCTGCCTGCGCGGCCTCCGACTCGGTGCGGCGCACCTCCAGCTGCGCGAGCGTCTCGCGCTCGAAGTCGGCGGCCGACGCCAGCCGCGTGCGGCGCTCGTCGAGGCGCGACAGGTCCTCGACGAGCGCGCGCTCCGAGTCGCGCAGCGCTTCGCGTCGGCCCTCCGCCGTCGCCAGCTCGTCCAGCCGCGCCAGCGTCTCGCGCAGCGTGGGGAGCGGCGCGAGACGCTGCGCCAGCCGCTCGAGGTCCGCGCGCGCGCCCGCGACGTCGGCCAGCTCGCGCCCCGCGCGATCCATCTCGCGCAGCAGCGCCTGCTCCTCGCCCTCCGCCACGCGCAGCTCGCCGAGGATCTCCTGCAGGCGCTCGCGCTCCCCCTGGGCGCGCTCCCACTCGGGCGCGACGCGCGCCAGCCGCGCCGACGACTCGTCGCGGCGTCGCTCGGTCGCCTCGGCCAGCGTGCGCGCGGCGGCGAGGCGCGACTCGGCCTCGGAGAGCTGGCGCCAGACCGCGTCGGCGTCCGGCATGCCCGCGCGCAGCCCCGCCTGCTCGGCGACGACCAGCTTGCGGCGCTCCCGGGCGAGGTTCTGCGCGGCGCGCAGCCGCTCGTACCCCAGCACGCGCGAGAGGAACTGCGCCCGCTCCGACGGCCCCATGGCCGCCATCACGTTCAGCTCCTTCTGCCCGGTGAAGTACGTGTTGAAGAACTCCGACCGCGTCATCCCGAGCCGGCGCTGCAGCAGCTCGCCGACGCCGGTGATCGAGTTCGCGATCGGCGCCGCCGCGCCGTCGAGGTAGAGCTCCGCGCTCGTGAGCCCGCGCACCACGCGGTAGCGGTGCCCCGCGAGGTCGAACTCCAGCTCGACGCGCACCGCGGCGCGCGGCTGCGCGCGCACGAAGCGGATGGAGTCGCGCGTGCCGCGCGCGGCCGCGTTGCCGTACAGCGCCCACGCGATCGCCTCCAGCACGGTCGTCTTGCCGGACCCGTTGGCGCCGATGATCCCGGTGAGCCCCGAGCCGAACGTCAGCGCGCTGTCGGCGTGCTGACGGAAGTTGACCATGCGCAGCCCGACGAGCCTCACTCGACCTCCTCCGCCGTCGTCACCAGCGCGGGCTCGGTGGCGACCAGCGCGTCGGCCTCCTCGAGGTAGCGGAGGCCCAGGGCGACGAGCGCGTCGCGGTCGACGTCGCTCGGCAGGAGGCGCGTGCGCAGCTTCTCGCGCACGATGTCGGGCAGCGACGGCCGCCGGCCGGGCGCGCCGCCGACGCCCTCGCGCTGCACGTCGGGCTTGTACGTCAGCAGGTGGAAGTGCAGCGCGCGCCGCTTGAACTCGCGCAGCGCCTTGTGATCGAGCTCGCGCGCGATGTGCCGCGGGACGTCGCGCACCACGAGCCGCACGATCTTGTCGTCGATGCCTCCCGGCGCCTGCTCGACCGTCGCGCGGATGGCCGCGTCCAGCTCCGCCGACGACATCCCCTTCGCCACGATCTCGGGCAGCTCCAGCAGCGGGCGCGAGGGCTCGATCGGGTGGAAGGTGTGCTCGCCCGTGACCAGGTCGCGCTCGATGAAGCCCTTGCCCGAGATGCCGGCCGCACGCTCCTCGTGCACCTCGCCCCACGCGTTCGCGCTCGTGTAGTCGATGGAGCCCGAGTAGAACGCGTTGGGCGCGACGGCGCGATAGACGTGGTAGTGGCCCAGCGCGACGTACGACCACTCGGGCGCGCGCAGCTCCTCGCGCGTGATCTCGATCGACGCGCGGTCGGTGGCGACGGCCTCCTTGGGGAGGATGCCCTCCACCTCCCCGTGCACGAGCAGCACGTTCCAGCGCGCCGTCCCGTCGGGCGCGAACACCGGCCGCGTCGCCGTGGGCGCGTCGGGCACCGCGAGGATCGAGAGGTCGCGCTCGGGGAAGTGCAGCCGGTCGGCGACGGCGTCGACGACGTGGACCCCGAGCTCGGTGAAGAGGCGCAGGATGCACCCCGTCTCGCTCGTCTTGGGCGCGTCGTGGTTGCCGGCGACCATCACCACCAACGTGTCCGGGAGCGCGACGCGCAGCCGCGTGAACTGGCGGAAGGCGTGCAGGATCGCCGGGTTCGACGGGCGCACCGCGTGGAACACGTCGCCCGCGATCAGCACCAGGTCGGGGCGCCGCGCGATCACCCGCTCGATCGTGCGCTCGAACGTGCGCGCGACGTCCACCTCCCGCTGGTTGGCGCCCGCGGGCGTCAGCCGCTGGTACTGGCGGAATCCGAGGTGGAGGTCGGACAGGTGGACGAGGCGCATGCGGGGAAGGTAAGCGCCAGACCCGACCGGGGCACGCGGCAATGCGCCCCGCGAGCGCTCAGCAGCAAACGCTCAGCGCGCGACCAGCCGCTGCGAGACGACGACACGCATCGGCGGCGCGGGCGGCGTGCCCGGCGCGGCGCTCGCGGCCGACGGCGGCACGAGGTCGAGCGCGAAGTCGACGCGCGAGTCGACGATCCAGCCGCGGCCGAGGTCGAGGCGGAGCTGGCCGGCGGCCGTTCCGCCGTCGACGGCGGCGCCGCCCACGCGGACGGGTGCGCCGCGGGCCGCCAGCAGGCGCCCGCGCATCGACACGAACGCGAGCGTGCCGCCCCGCCCCACCGAGTCGAGGCGGAAGACGACCTCCAGCCGCGGCGCCTCCCCCTCGGCGCGCGCGGGCGTCCCTTCGGCCCAGGGCAGCGGCATCGTGCGCGTCCAGGTGGCACCGATGGCCACGGGCATCGCGGGCAGCGCACCGGGGAGCCCGAGCGCGGTGCCCGTGGAGGCGCCACTGGCGGCGTCCGCGCGGCCGCCGGTCCCGCCCTCGGGGAGCCAGCGCATCGCGCCGTCGGGCGCCACGCGCATGCGGGTCGCACGCCCCTGCATGCCCTTCCGCGCGCGCGCCAGCGCCTCGGGCGGCGCGCCGGGCATCCGCAGCTCGACCGAGTCGGTGTGCGCGACCACTACGCTCCCCGCCGCGTCGCTCGACTCGACGATCGAGCGCGAGATCACCATCATGCTGCTGAGCAGCCGCGTCGGCTTCGACGCCTTGGCGGCGCCCGAGACGGTCTGCTCGAAGCGCAGGTGCAGCGTATCGCCGGCGCGCGGGCGCAGGCGCAGCGTCACCATCGCGCTCCCGGGCGCGGTCGCCGTCTGCGCGCGCAGCACGCCGGCGGGCGCCACCAGCGCGGCCAGACCGGACAGCCCGGCGAGCGCGTGGCGCGCGATCACGGCCATCCCCGGAGCGGGCGGGACACGCGGCGGATCATCGGTGCGTCGGGCGCGGGCCGCGGCTCAGAAGCCGTACGGGTCGTCGGCCGGCACCGCGCGCAGCGGCGGCGCGGCGGGCGCGGTGGGCACCACCCGCGGCGTGACGATGCCGCGGAACTGCGCCGCGAAGTACGCGCGCACGTCGTCGGGGCGCGTCAGCAGCGTGCGGTCGCGCGCCGCCAGCACCGCGCGCTCGTCCTGCAGCGCGATCGTCTGCTGCACCCACGCCAGCGTCACCGCCGGATCGAGCGTCCGCAGCGCGCGCGTCACCGCCGCCTCCAGCGTCGGCTCGGCCGCCTGCGGGAAGCGCTCGACGCCCTCGCGGCCCGTCATCACGGCGGGGCGCGGGAAGCGCACGAAGACGGGCTGGGTGAAGTGCGGGTGGCGGACCATCAGCTGTCCCTTGGCGAGCGTGGCGAGCTTGGTCTTCACGGCCGGGCTGAGCACCGCGTACCCGGGCGTCGCCAGCTCGTCGGCGTCCATGCGGCCGTAGAGCGCCGTCCCCGAGTTGCCGACGACGCGGCGGTGCACCTGGCTGCGGAACTGCTGGGCCCCGAAGAGCACGAGCCCCAGGTACCGGCCGCGCTCCGCGATGTCGAGCAGCATCTTGCGGACGTACGTCTCCTGGCCGTCGCCGGGCGCATACTTGTTCAGCTCGTCCACGAAGACGACGACGTGCTTGACGCCCAGGTCGCGGCGCTCGAGGTGCTCGCGGAGCTTGGAGACCACGCGGGCGAAGATCAGGTCCTGCGCGTCCTCCTCGAGGTTGGCGACGTCCACCACGTACACCGCCCGGTCCTCGAAGGTGCCCCACGGGAGGTCGCTGGTGCTGGTGCCGTCGGTCACCAGCCCCTGGCAGCGGAGGGCGATGTTGGTGAGCCGGTTCCGCACCTTGCGGATGGTCGCCACGTGGTGTGTCCGCCAGGTGTCGCCGCTTCCCTTCCCCTCGACCGCCATCAGCAGGTCGCGGAACCACTCCTCGAGCTCCGCGAACGTCCTCACCTGATAGGCGCGCTTCAGCAGCGGGTCGCTGAACGACTTGTTGACGACGCGCTCCACGATGAAGTCGATGAGCGCGTCCGCCTTCGCGTCCACGTCGTCCTTGTTCAGCAGCACCTCGGCGTACTGCAGCACCTCGTTGAGCCCCCACTGCAGCGGCCGCACGTTGTGCTGCAGCGCGTCGTGCGTGCGCAGCGTGGCCAGCGAGTAGCCCTTGGCGCTGTACGGCGCGTAGTAGTGCACGCGGTCGAACGGCCGCGCCGGAACCTCCAGCCGCTCGTACAGCGCGAGGTCGGCCTCGTCGAGCTTCCCGGGCTGGTCGAGGAAGAGGAGATCCGGCCCCTTCACGTTGAAGCAGATCGCCGCCACCGAGCCCTTCTCCGCCGGGAAGTGCGCGAACAGCGACGCCAGCAGCCACTCGACGGCGCTGGTCTTGGTGGCGAGTCCCGACACGCCGCTGATGTTCAGGTGCGCGGCCTCGGGCCCGACGAGGAAGTCGGCGTCGAGGTAGATGGGCGACTCCATCCCGCCCGCGCGGTAGACGCCGACCGGGACGCCGGTGCGCGCGCCCTCCTTGAGGTAGCCGTCCATGCGCAGCGCGACGGCGACGTCGGCATCGTCGGCCAGGAAGACCTCGCCCATGGGGACGGGCTGCAGCGGCTCCTCTGGGATCTGGCGCAGCACGGCCGCGGTGTAGAGGCGGATCTCGGCGCGCGCGGTGGCGGCGTAGCCCGGGTTCTCCGGCGAGCCGTCGTGTCCCAGCACGTCGTGCAGCGGCGTCTGGAGGTCCGTGTACGCGAAGCCCTCCGTCACCACGCCATACACTGTCGGACGTGCGCCGCCGACCGGCACGTCGCCCACCACGCGCACGATGGTGCCGATGCCGATGGGCGTGTCGAGCGACGTCCAGAAGTGGAACTCGAACGCCGTGTTGGGGCGCCGCTCGGTGGCGACGACGCGGCCGAACGGAGCGGGCGACGATGCAATCATGAATGCGGCTAGCAGACGGCGCGCAGGAACTGCTCGCAGTCGCGGATTGGGTACACGAGCTTGTCCCACCGCGCGTCGGGCAGCGACAGCGGCGACACTTCGGCCAGCACCGCGCGTGAGATCGCGTCGGCGCGCTGCGTCAGCGCCGCGGGCGCGTCGCCGCGGTCGGGCAGCGCCGCCTCGAGACGCACGAGGCCCCACATCGGATCGCGGCCCGCGGGATCGCGCAGCCGCAGGTACCAACTCGCGACCGGCTGCCGGCGACCGACGCTGACGCGAAACACCGTCGACCGCTCCCCGCGCGCGAGCGCCAGCACGGTGCGCAGCGCCGCGCCCTCGGCGTACATCGTCCGGTGGCTCTTGACGATGCCGATGACGCACGGCGCGGCCGCGAGCTGCTCGCTCCCCTGGATGCTGCCGTCGACGCACAGCGCGGCGCGCAGCCCGTCACCGTCGCGCCGGCACCAGCGCTCGGCGAGATCGCGCTCGGCCCGCTCGCGGTCCGCCTGCACGAAGTGCACGGCGCGCTCGAGGAGCGCGAGCGGATGCGGCGCGGGCACCGTGCCGTCGGGCCCTGGCTCCGTCGTGTCGACGACCGGCACGCCGGCCGACGCGAGCACGGCACGCGTTGCCGGCGACAGGTGCGCGCACGGCGCGTACAGGCGGTGCTCGACGATCGGACGCGCCCACGTGTGCAGCGTCCGCCCGCGTCGCGCACGCACCACTGCGGCGACGCGCCCGAGGACGATCGGCAGGCCGTCGTCGTAGTGCGCGACGTGGCTCGCCTGCGTGCCGTCGAGGAACGCCACGAGCACCGCGGGCGCCGCGTCGGGCGCCGTGTCCGTGCGCACCGCGCGCAGCGCGTGACCCTCGATCGGCTGGGCCGAGACGAGCCGCGGCGCCTCGGGCGTGCCGAGGGACTGCGCTTCCAGCGGCGCGCCCGCCTCGTCACCCAGCCCGCCCTGCAGCAGCTCGCGCAGCCGGCGGCGGACGACGTGCAGCGACGCGGCCGGTGGCGCTGCCGGCTGCGCTGCCGGCGGCGCGGGCGCGGTCTCGCCGTGCCGCGCCTCGCTCACTCGACGCCGATGTCCCAGGCCTGCTCGAGGTCCTGCTTCGAGTACGAGCGGAAGGCCGTCAGCGTCTGCGTCCGGTTGATCCCCGGCACGCCCGCGATCTGCTCGGTCACCACCTGCGCGATCTGCTCGTACTCCGCCACGCGCACGATCGCCACCAGGTCCCACTCGCCCGACACGGAGTACACCTCGTGCACGCCCTCGACGCCCGCGATGCGCGTGGCGGCCTGCGTGATCGACTTCGGTTCCGCCTTGATGAGGACGATGGTGGTGATCACGGCGACGTCAGTGCGGGAGGGGCTGCGCGGGGACGTTCAGCAGCCAGAGGCCGGCCAGGTCGCCGTCCTCGTCGACGTCGAGCAAGATATCACGTCCCACGCGCACCGCGCGCGTCGGCCGCGACCGCCCGAGACGGAAGTGGTAGGTCCGCCGCTGCCGGTCCGCCTCCACCACCAGCTGCGTGTCCACCTCCACGTCCGTCGTCGCGCCCAGCGCCAGCAGCTCGGGGACGCTGACGTGGCCCGGCTCCGTGGCGAGCGGCGGCTCGACCGCGGTACGCAGGCGCACGGGCGGCCACACCGCCACCTCCAGCCCGCAGAAGCGCCCCGCGCGCAGCTCGATCGTGAGCCACGAGCCGTCTGCCCCCTCCAGCTCCAGCGAGGCCGCGGCTGCGCCGCCGTTCCGGCGGTCGCCGATGCTCGCCACCAGGAGCTCCGTGTCGGCGTCCCACTGGTAGCGCACGCGGGACGGCGGGCCGTCGCCCGGCGGCTCGACGGCGACGCCGACGCGCGTCCAGCGGCGCCGGCCGCGGGCGACCGGCGACGGGTCGAGGGACGGTCCGAGAGACGGGCCGCGCGCGGCGTCGACGCTCTGCCCGCGCGGGGCGAGCGGGTCGGGATCACGCACCGGGGCGCTCCGGGTGGGAGGGACGCGCCAAATCATTCGCTCGGGGATGCGCACGCGACATAAGGGTTCTCCCGACACGCGGCCCCGGCCGCATCACGCGCGCCGGGGGCGGGCCGGCTATACTTCCCGCCTCGCGCGGCGCGTCCGCCCACGGCACGGCGCTGGCACCGGCGGCCCGCATGTCCGCGCGAACTATTTGATCATCACGAACGACAGGGCGCTCGGCGCCCGCCGGCGAGCGCGCCGGCGGCCGCGCGAGCACATGGAGCCGGCCGGGCCGGCGGAGAGCGCAGTGGATCAGGACGAACGGGACGCCGGCCTCGGGGCCGGTCAGACGGGTGGCGCCGCCGGCGCGCCCGGCACGACGGGCACCACGCCGGCCGGCGAGGCGCAGGCCGCGACCACGCGCAGCCAGCACGTGGTCTACACGCTGCCGCACGACTGGGGCACGATCCCCCAGTTCCTCGGCTCCGCCCTGGAGCGCCTTGAGGCCGACGCGCCCGAGACGCAGCTCGTGATCGTGACGCCCGACGCCGAGACGGCGCTCGCCGTCGCCGACGCCGCCCTCGCCCTGCGCGACGCCGGCCGCGGTACCGCCCGCTCGGGTGAGGCCTCCCCGGTGCTCGCCGTGACGCGCGTGGACCGCGCCGTGCGCCAGCTGAAGGCGCGCCCGGCCGCCGCCATCGCCGCCGATCCCGCCGCGCTCACCGCGTTGATCCGCGCCTCGGCCCTCAAGCTGGACACGGTGCGCACGCTGGTGCTGGCGTGGGCCGACGACATCCTCGACTCGCCCGACGCCGAGGAGCTGGACGCCGTCCTGACCGAGGTGCCGAAGGAGGCCGCGCGCACGCTCGTCGCCGCGACGATGACGGACGACGTCGAGGCGCTGATCGAGCGCGCGCTGCGCCGCCCGCGCCGCATCGCGCCGCCAGCCGCCGCGACGCCGGCGCCGTTCGCCGTCTCGTACGTCGCCACGGCGCCGTCGGCGCGCCCCGCGACGCTGCGCCGCGTGCTCGACGAGCTGGATCCCGCCACGGCGACGGTGATCGTCGCCTCCGGCACCTCGGAGGCCGAGGCGCGGCGCGCGGTGCGCGCGCTCGGCTACGCGGTGCCGACGGCCGACGCGATCGACGACGCGACCGACGACGACGCGATCGCCGCGGCGCAGCGCGCGCTCGGCACGCCGACGGCGAACACGGGTCCGCAGGTGCGCATCGTGCGCGCCGACGACGCCGCGCCGCTGCCGACGCAGCAGGCGCTCGTGGTGCTGTACGACCTGCCGACGAGCCGCGAGGAGCGCGATCGCGTCGCCGCCGCGCGCGCGGTCCAGCTGGTCGCGCTGCTGCAGCCGCGGCAGCTGCCGGCGCTGCGCGCGCTGGCCGGCGGCGCGGTGCGTCCGCTCGTGCTGCGCGACCTGGGCCGGCGCGAGGAGGCGCGCGACACCGCGCTGCGCGCCGAGCTGCGCGCCGAGGTGCAGCGCGGGCTGCCCGCGCGCGAGCTGCGCGTGCTGGAGGAGCTGCTGGAGACGCACGACGGCGTCGAGCTGGCCGCGGCCGCGCTGCGGCTGCTGGAGCGCGAGCGCGCGCGCCGGCTGAGCGCGACGGCCGCGCCGACGCAGGCGGCGGGCGCCGCGGCGCCGGCCGCGGGCGCGCCGGCGAGCGGGATGACGAAGCTCTTCATCACCGTGGGCACGCGCGACAACGTGCGCCCCGGCGACCTGGTAGGCGCGATCAGCAACGAGGCGGGCATCACCTCGGAGCGCATCGGCAAGATCGAGCTGCGCGAGTCGTTCGCGCTGGTGGAGGTCGCGAGCGCCGACGCGGAGCGCGTGATCGAGAAGGTGAACGGGATCATGATCCGCGGCCGCAAGGCGGCGGTGCGCGCGGAGCGCGAGACGCGCCCGGAGCGCGGCGGCGACCGTGGCGGCCCGCGCGAGCGGCGCGACGGCGGCGAGCGCCGTGGGCCCGAGCGTCGCACCTTCGGCGACCGTCCGGAGCGCGGGCCGCGTCCGGGTGGCGCCGGCGGCAGCGGCGGGCCGCGTGGCCGCACGTTCGACGCGCAGCGCGACGGTCCGCGCGGCTTCGGCGCGGCCGACGACCGCCCGGTGCGCGAGCGCGCCGAGCAGCGCGGCGAGTGGGCGGAGCGCGCGGAGCGGCTGCAGCGCGCGAAGCGCCGCGCGCCGGGTGCGCCCGACACGGGCGCGTCGGATGCGGGCGCGCCCGACGCGGGCGGCGCGGACCTCGAGACCTGAGGCGAGATGCCCGACGGCTTCCAGACCGCCGGCGGTTGGATCGAGGTGATCGCCGGCGTGATGTTCAGCGGGAAGAGCGAGGAGCTGATGCGGCGCGTGCGCCGCGCGATGATCGCCAAGAAGCGCGTCCAGGTCTTCAAGTCGCACCTGGACGCGCGGTACGCGGGCCTGTTCGCGGTCTCCAGCCACGACCAGCGCACGGTGCAGGCGGTGCCGGTGGACTCGTCCGCGCAGCTGGTCTCGCGGCTCGACCCGACGGCGCAGGTGGTGGCGGTGGACGAGGCGCAGTTCCTCGACGACGGCGTGATCGCGGCGGCGACGATGCTGGCGGAGCGCGGGCGTCGCGTGATCCTCGCGGGGCTCGACACCGACTTCCGCGGCGAGCCGTTCGGCCCGATGCCGCACCTGATGGCGGTGGCGGAGGTGGTGGACAAGCTGCACGCGATCTGCGTGCTGTGCGGCGCGCCGGCGAGCCGCAACCAGCGGCTGCTGCAGGGCCGCCCGGCGCCCTACGACTCGCCGACGATCATGGTGGGCGCGACGGAGGCGTACGAGGCGCGGTGCCGGGCTTGTCACGAAGTGCCGGCGCGGGACGCAGCGCAAACCCGGTTACTCTGACCGAAAAGGCGGAAGACGGAACGGCGGAGGACGGAGAGGCGGAGGACGGAACGGCGTGAAACGATGGGGCGGACCCTTCGAGCTTGAAGCATCAAGCCTGGAAGGTCCGCCTCTTCGTTTCACGCCCTTTCGTCCTCCGCTTCTCCGTCCTCCGCTCTATCGTCCTCCGCCGTTTCGTCCTCCGATCTCGGGTTTCGGTCCCGGCCCCGATCGTCACAGGGACGGAGCTGCTGGTCCAGCCCGTGACACACTCTGCCGGTCGCGCGTCCATCATGCAGCCAGCCCCAACCCTGCCGACATGATCGCCGCCCTTCTCCCCTCCGACGTACGCCTGCAGCGCGTGCGCTCCGCGCTCCCCGCGGCGCGGGCGCTCGTCGTGTGCGACGGCTGGAGCGACCTGGCGCGTGAGTGCGCCCGGGGCGCCGCGCTGCTCGTCATCTTCGACCTGTATGCCGACGGCGCGCCGGACTTCGAGCGCATCCGCCAGCTCCGCAGCGTCGCGCCGCGCGCCGCCCTCGTCGCCTACGTGGACCCGTCGCGCGCGAAGCCGCGCGACATGTTCGACGCCGGCCGCTGCGGGCTCGAGGCGCTCGTCGTCCTCGACGAGAACGACGCCCCCGAGGCGCTGGCCGGCCTGATCGCGCGCGCCACCGCGCGCGGCGCCGCGGCGCTCGTGCGCCCGCGCGTCAACGGCCTGCGACGCGCCGTGCGCGACGCGGTGCTGCTGGCCGTCACGCGCGCGCACGAGCGGCTGACGCCCGAGCGCCTCGCGCGCCTCATCGCCGTCTCGCGCCGCGCGCTCACCCGCCGCCTCTCGGAGGCGGAGCTGCCGCCGCCGCACCAGCTGCTGACGTGGGGCCGTCTCGTCGTGGCCGCGCACCTGCTGGAGGACGGCGGCCGCAGCGCCGACGGCGTCGCGCTGGCGCTCGACTTCCCCTCGGGCAGCGCCTTCCGCAACGTCTGCCGCCGCTACGTCGGCGCGACGCCGCTCGAGATCCGCGCCCGCGGCGGCGCGTCGTACGTCATCGAGCAGCTGTTCGCGCGCCGCGACGCGTCGGGCATCGCGAGCGAGGTCACGGGCGAGGAGGGCATCGACGACGGGCCGGACGACGGTGCCGACGACGGCGGCGAGGAGGGCGCGGACGACGAGCTGACGCTGGCGTCCGACCACCGCCCCGACGATGCGCTCGCCGCGAGCGCGTGGCCGGCGCCGGACGACGAGCCGCTGACCTTCGCGAGCTGACCCTGCATGCGCGGCGCGCGCGCTGAGCGCGCTGAGCGTGCTCAGCGCGCGCCGTGCGCCAGCCGCAGGAACTCGTCGCGCGTGCGCGCGTCGTCGCGGAACTCGCCGCGCAGCGCGCTCGTGACGGTGCGCGAGTTCTGCTTCTCGACGCCGCGCATCATCATGCACAGGTGCACGGCGTCCAGCACCACGCCCACGCCGCGCGGCCGCAGCGCCTCCTCCAACGCGTCCGCAACCTGCTCGCCGAGTCGCTCCTGCACCTGCAGGCGCCGCGCGTACAGCTCGACGACGCGCGCGATCTTCGACAGCCCCACGATGCGGCCGTCGGGCACGTAGGCCACGTGCGCCCGGCCGTAGAACGGCAGCATGTGGTGCTCGCACAGCGAGTAGAACTCGACGTCGCGCACGAGCACCATCTGGTCGTGCGCGACGTCGAACTGCGCGTCGCCCACCGCGTCCGCGACCTCGAAGTGCGCCCCGCGCGTGAGCCACTGCAGCGACTCGGCCACCCGGTGGGGCGTGCGGAGCAGCCCGTCGCGGTCGGGGTCCTCCCCCAGCAGCGCGAGCATGCGCCGTGTGGTCCGCTCCAGCTCGGCCGTGCGGTCGGACGGGAGGGTGCTGGCGTCGGATGCGGAGTCGTCGGACATGAGGGATGACGGTCTCGTGGACGGCGGTGTACCACCACGGGCTGCAAGGGACGCTCCGGACGTCGCCGGGCCCGCTCGGCCGTTGACGTCCCGGGGGCGCTCGGTAGCTTCTCGCGCGCGCCGCCGCCCGCGCTCTCCCGCTCCGTGCACGACCATGTTGATCGCATGCTGCTCGTCGGGCTGACCGGCAACATCGCCAGCGGCAAGTCTACCGTCGCGCGCCAGCTCGCGGCGCACGGCGCGACGCTGGTCGACGCCGACGTCCTCGCCCGGCAGGCCGTCCGGCCCGGCACGCCCGGCCTCGCCCGCATCGTCGCGCGGTGGGGCGCGGACGTCCTCGCCCCCGACGGCGTCCTGGACCGCGGCGTCCTGCGCGCCCGAGTCTTCGGCGACCCGCGGGAGCTCGAGGCGCTGAACGGGATCGTGCACCCCGAGGTCGGGCGCCTGCGCGACGCCGCGGTCGCGGCCGCGCGCGCGCGCGGCGACGCCATCGTCGTCTGCGACATCCCGCTGCTGTTCGAGAAGGACCTCGCCGGCGAGTTCGACGCCATCGTGCTCGTGGACGCGCCGCGCACGGTGCGCCTGGAGCGGCTGGTGCACGACCGCGGCCTGCGCGAGCCCGAGGCGATGGCGATGCTCGCCGCGCAGATGCCCGCGGAGCTCAAGCGCGCGCGCGCCGACTACGTCATCGACAACGACGGCACGCGGGCCGAGCTGGCCGCGCGCGTGGACGCCGTGTGGGAGGCGCTGCAGGAGCGCAGCAGGCGCGCGCTTCCTTGACGCCGCCCGCGCGTCCCGCCTAGACTGACGCGCGATCGTCCCCCCGCCATCCCCGCCAGGAGCACGCCGTGGCCAACATCCCGCAGGAGCTGCAGTTCACCAAGGAGCACGAGTACGTGAAGGCGACCGACGACCCGAACGTCGTCGTCATCGGCATCACGGACTACGCCCAGGGAGAGCTCGGCGACATCGTCTACGTCGACCTGCCCAAGCCCGGCACCAGCTTCGGCGCGCACGACGTCTTCGGGACGATCGAGGCGGTGAAGGCGGTGTCCGAGCTCTACGCGCCCGTCGCCGGCGAGGTCGTCGAGGTCAACCCGCGCCTCGACGGCGAGCCCGCGCTCGTGAACACGGACCCGTACGGCGACGGGTGGATGATCAAGGTGCGCGTCGCCGCCGACGCCGACCGCTCGGCGCTCATGGACGCCGGCGCGTACTCGTCGCTGATCGGCTGAGCAGAGCGGGTGACCGGATACGCGAAGGGGGGCTCCGCATCGCGCGGAGCCCCCCTTCGCCGTTCGCGGAACCGCCGCGTCAGTTCGTGTCCTGCGCCAGCGACGCCGCCGCGCCTTCCAGCTGGTAGGTCTCGATCGGCAGGCAGCTGCACACGAGGTTCCGGTCGCCGTACGCGCTCTCCACGCGGCCGACGAACGGCCAGAACTTCCGCTCGCGCGTGAACTCGCTCGGGAACGCCGCGCGCTCGCGCGAGTAGCCGTGCGCCCACGCGTCCGAGATCACGCGCGTCATCGGGTGCGGCGCGTTCTTCAGCGGGTTGTCGGCGCGGTCCAGCGTCCCCGCCTCGATCTCGCGGATCTCCTCGCGGATCTGGATCAGCGCGTCGCAGAAGCGGTCGATCTCCTCCTTCGACTCGCTCTCCGTCGGCTCGATCATCAGCGTGCCCGCCACCGGGAAGCTGACCGTCGGCGCGTGGAAGCCGTAGTCCATCAGGCGCTTCGCGATGTCCTCGACCTCGACGCCGCTGGCCGCCTTCACCACGCGCGTGTCGACGATGCACTCGTGCGCCACCGTGCCGTTCTGCGCGCGGTAGAGCACCGGGAACGCGTCGCGCAGGCGGTGCGCCGTGTAGTTCGCGTTGAGGATCGCGACCTTCGTCGCCGTCGCCAGCCCCTCGCCGCCCATCAGCTTGACGTAGACCCAGCTGATCGGGAGGATGCTCGCGCTCCCCCACGGCGCGGCCGAGATCGGGCCGATCGCCTGCGCGTGGCCGACGTCCACCACCGGGTGGCCCGGCAGGAAGGGCACCAGCTGCGGCGCGACGCCGATCGGGCCCATGCCCGGGCCGCCGCCGCCGTGCGGGATGCAGAACGTCTTGTGCAGGTTCAGGTGGCAGACGTCGGCGCCGATGTCGCCCGGGCGCGCCAGCCCGACCATCGCGTTCATGTTCGCGCCGTCCATGTACACCTGCCCGCCGTGCTCGTGCACGATGGCGCAGATGTCCTTCACGGCCTCCTCGAACACGCCGTGCGTGGACGGATACGTGATCATGAGCGCCGCCAGCTGCGACGAGTGCTCCGCCGCCTTCTTGCGCAGGTCGGCGACGTCCACGTTCCCGTGCTGGTCGGTGCCCACCACCACGACCTTCATCCCGGCCATCACGGCGCTCGCCGGGTTGGTGCCGTGCGCGCTCTGCGGGATCAGGCACACGTCGCGGTGCGCCTCGCCGCGCGCGCGGTGGTACTCGCGGATCACCAGCAGCCCGGCGTACTCGCCCTGCGAGCCGGCGTTGGGCTGCAGCGACACGGCCGCGAAGCCGGTGATCTCGGCCAGGTCGTGCTCCAGCTGCGTGAACATCTCGCGGTAGCCCGCGGCCTGCGCGGGCGGCACGAATGGGTGCAGCTGGCCGAACTGCGGCCACGTCACCGGGATCATCTCCGCGGTGGCGTTGAGCTTCATCGTGCAGCTGCCGAGCGGGATCATCGAGTGCGCGAGCGACAGGTCGCGGCCCTCCAGCTTGCGGAGGTAGCGCAGCATCTCGGTCTCGCTGTGGTGCGTCGAGAACACCGGGTGCGTGAGGAACGCGCTCGTGCGCGCGAACCGCTCGTCGAAGCGCGGGTCGGCCTCCTCCAGCAGCGCGTCGACCGTCGCGTCCACGTCGGCGCCGCCGTTGAACGCCGACAGCACGTCGAGCACGTCCTGCGCGCCCACCGTCTCGTCCAGCGCGATGGCCAGCACGCCCGGCTCGACGACGCGCAGGTTGATGCGGCGCGCCGCGGCGGCGTCGAGGATGTCCTGCTGCCCGTGCGTCCCGACCTCGACGCAGACGGTGTCGAAGTACTCCTCGTGCGTGACGTGGAAGCCGAGCCGCTCGAGCCCCGCCTGCAGCGCCTTGGCGTAGCCGTGCACGCGGCGCGCGATCCGCGTCAGCCCCTCGGGGCCGTGCCAGACCGCGTACATGCCCGCCATCACCGCCAGCAGCACCTGCGCCGTGCAGACGTTGCTGGTCGCCTTCTCGCGGCGGATGTGCTGCTCGCGCGTCTGCAGCGCCATGCGCAGCGCCGGCTTGCCGTCCGCGTCGCGGCTGACGCCGATGATGCGGCCCGGCAGCATGCGCTTGTACTCGTCCTTCGTCGCCAGGAACGCGGCGTGCGGGCCGCCGTAGCCCATCGGCACGCCGAAGCGCTGCGAGTTGCCGACCGCCACGTCCGCGCCCCACTCGCCGGGCGGCACCAGCAGCGTCAGCGACAGCAGGTCGCAGGCGGCGGTGACGACCGCGCCGGCCGCGTGCGCCTGCTCGCAGAACGCGCGGTAGTCGCGCACCGCGCCGTCGGTCGCCGGATACTGCACCAGCGCGCCGAACACCTCGGGCCCGAACGTGAAGGTCGCCGCGTCGCCCACCACCACCGTCACGCCGCGCGCCGCGGCGCGCGTGCGCACGACCTCGATCGTCTGCGGGTGGCAGTCCTTCGCGACGAAGTACGTCTCCTTCCCCGGCTTCCCCTTCGCGGCGTAGCTCATCGCCATCGCCTCGGCGGCCGCGGTGCCCTCGTCCAGCAGCGACGCGTTCGCGATCTCCAGCCCGGTCAGGTCCATGACCATGGTCTGGAAGTTCAGCAGCGCCTCCAGGCGCCCCTGCGCGATCTCGGCCTGGTAGGGCGTGTAGGCGGTGTACCAGCCCGGGTTCTCCAGCACGTTGCGCTGGATGACGGGCGGCGTGAGCGTGCCGTGGTAGCCCATGCCGAGGTACGAGCGCCAGACCATGTTGCGGTCGGCGATCGTGCGCAGCTCGGCGAGCACGTCGTGCTCGGTGCGCGCGGGCCCGATGTCGAGCGTGCGGCGGAAGCGGATGTTCGCGGGGACGACGGCGTCGATGAACGCGTCGAGCGAGTCGTAGCCGAGGGCGGCGAGCATGGCCTGCTGCTCGGCCGCGCTCGGGCCGACGTGGCGGCTGACGAACGTGTCGGGCTCGAGTGCGGCGGCCAGGGGGCGGGTCGACGTCATGCGAAGGCTCGAGGGCGCTGGGCCCCGGGTGGACGGGATCGCGCGGAAGCGCGCGCCGCGCCAGCGGCAGACCGTTCGGCGGACCGAGGGGACCGAGGCGTCGGGCGCGACAGCATGGAAAGCTAACGGGCGCCCGAAGGTTCCGCGAAGCGACTGCGCCGCCTTGATTCCCGTCCGTGCGCGTCCGCCTCCTCCCCTCCCCACCCCTGCCGGGCGCGCTGAACATGGCGCTCGACGACGCGCTGCTCGCCCGCGCGCGCGAGACGGGCGAGGTCCACGTGCGCGCCTACGCGTGGGCGCGGCCGACGCTCTCGCTCGGGCGGAATCAGCGCGCCGCGGGGCTCTACGATCCCGACCGGCTGGCCGAGCGCGGGATCGACGTCGTGCGCCGGCCCACGGGCGGCCGCGCGATCCTCCACTGGCGCGAGGTGACGTACGCCGTGACCGCGCCGCTGGGCGTGCTGGCGCCGGCCGACGCGCCGCTCAAGGCCGCCTACGCGCGCATCAATGCCGTGCTGCTGGCGGCGCTCCGGGCGATGGGCGTGCCGGCGCGCGAGGCGGTGCCCGCGGGCCGCGCCCCGCTTCCGGACGGCGCGCCCTGCTTCGAGGTCCCGACCGGCGGCGAGCTGGTGCTCGACGGTCCCGACGGGGCGCGGAAGCTGGTCGGCAGCGCCCAGTGGCGGGAGGAAGGGGCGCTGCTGCAGCACGGCTCCATCCTGCTGGCCGACGACCAGACGACGGTGGGCACGCTGGCGACGCGCCCGCTGCCTCCGGTCCCACCGCCCGCGACGCTCGGCGAGGCGCTGGGCCGCATGCCGCCGCTGGACGAGGTGACGGCCGCCCTCTTCGATGCCGCCCGCGCACTGCTCGACCCGGACGCGACGCTGCTGGACGATCGCGAACTGGCGGCCCTCGACGCCGCGGCGGGCGCGCGGGCGGCGCACTACCGCGACGGCCGCTGGACCTGGCGCAGATAATCGCCGCGCACGCCCACCTGGACGGCACGCCTCCGGCACACTACCGGCGGGCCGGCGGCCCGCGCAGCTTGCGCGCGGTGCCGTTCGGCCCGTCAGTCGTCCTGCCTGCGAGGGCGCGCCGCGCCCCGCCACCGCTCGCCGCCCGTCGCCCCGTCGTGTCGCCGCTCTCCTCCCGGCCCTCCCGGTCGTTCCGTCTCGCACGCGCCGCCGGCGCGGCGTGTCTCGCCCTCCTGCCGCTCGCCGGCTGCGAGCGCGCGGCCCCGTCCGGCGGCGACGCCGCGACCGGCGGCACGGTCGTCATCGCGGCCGCCGCGGAGCCCAGCAGCCTGCTCCCGGTGCTCTCGACGCTGCCGCAGGCCGCCGCGATCTACACGCAGCTGTTCGACCGGCTGGCGGAGCTGGACAGCACGCTCAACACGGTCGGCGACGCAGGCTTCCAGCCGCGGCTCGCGAAGAGCTGGGAGTGGGCGCGCGACTCGCTCTCGGTGCGCTTCGCGCTCGACCCGCGCGCGCGCTGGCACGACGGGAAGCCCGTCACCGCGCGCGACGTCGCGTTCAGCTTCCGGCTCACGACCGACCCACGGCTCGACAGCCCCGTCGCGCCGCTGCTCGCCAACGTCGACTCGATCTCGGCGCCCGACAGCGCGACCGCGGTGCTCTGGTTCGCGCGCCGCAGCCCGCAGCAGTTCTTCGACGCGGTCTACCACCTGTACGTGCTGCCCGAGCACCTGCTGCGCGGCGTGGCGCCGGGCCAGCTCGCGACCAGCGCGTTCGCGCGCCAGCCGGTGGGGAGCGGCCGCTTCCGCTTCGGGCGCTGGGAGCGCGCGCAGCGCGTCGAGCTGGAGGCGGTGTCCGACCACTGGCGCGGGCGTCCGTCGCTCGACCGCCTGGTGTGGGCGTTCGCGCCCGACTTCGGCACGGCGACGATCCGCCTGCTCGGCGGCGACGCCGACTTCCTCGAGAACCTGCGCCCCGAGACGCTGGGCGAGATGTCGCGCAACCGCGCGCTGCGCCTCGTGCCGTATCCGTCGCTCGACTACGGCTTCCTCCAGTTCAACCTGCGCGCGGCCGACGGCTCGGGCGCGGCGCATCCGCTGTTCGCCGACCGCGAGCTGCGCCGCGCGCTGACCATGGGCGTGGACCGCGAGCGCGTGGTGCGCAACGTCTTCGACTCGCTCGCGTACGCGGCGGTCGGCCCGGTGCCCCGCGCGATCTTCCCCGACTGGAAGCAGCTGAAGCAGATCCCCTACGACGTCGGGCGCGCGCGCACGCTGCTCGACTCGCTCGGCTGGAGCGACGCGGACGGCGACGGCGTGCGCGAGCGCGGCGGGGTGCCGCTGGCGTTCTCGGTCGTGGTGCCGACGTCGAGCCAGATCCGCCAGCGCCTCGCGAGCCAGGTGCAGGACCAGCTGCGCGCCCTCGGCGCGCGCGTGACCGTCGAGCCGCTCGACATCGGCGTGTTCGTCGAGCGCCTGAACGACCGCCGCTTCGACGCCGCGATGGGCGGCTGGAAGACCGACCCGAGCCCGGCGAACATCCGCCAGACGTGGGGGATGATCGGCGCCCGCACGACGGGCGGCTCGAACTACGGCAGCTACGAGAGCACCGTCTTCGACGCCGCGGTGGACAGCGCGCTGAACGCGAGCGCGCCCGCCAGGAGCCGCGCGCACTGGCTGCGCGCCTACCAGACGATCGTCGACGACGCACCGGCGATCTGGCTGTTCGAGCCGCGGCTGGTCGCCGGCGCGCACCGCCGCATCCGGCTGCAGGGGCTGCGCGCCGACGGCTGGTGGGCGGAGCTCGACCGGTGGTCCATCCCGCTCGGCGAGCGGATCGGGCGCGACCGGATCGGCGTGCGCTGACCGACCGTCGATCCGCGTGCTCGCCCTCGTCTTCCGACGCCTGCTCCACGCGCTGGCCGTCGTCGCCCTCGCGGCGACGGTGACCTTCGCGCTGCTGCACGCCGCGCCCGGCGATCCGATCGCCGCGACGCTCGACCACCCGACGGTCAGCGAGTCGGTGCGCGCGGCGTGGCGCGCGAAGTACGGCCTCGATCGCCCGGCCTCCGAGCAGTTCGTGCGCTACGTGGGCGCCGCCGTGCGCGGCGACCTCGGATGGTCGTTCACCGAGCAGCGCCCCGTGCGCGAGGTCCTGGGCGACGCGCTGCCGCGCTCCGTGCTGCTCGTGGGCACCGCGCTGCTGCTCTCGCTCGTGGCGGGGATCGCGCTCGGCGCCTGGCAGGCCTGGCGGCCGCGCGCACGCGTCGCGCGCTCGCTCGGCGGGCTGGCGGTCGCGCTGCACGCCGCGCCGGAGTTCGCGCTCGGGCTCGCGCTCGTGACCCTGTTCGCGCTCAAGCTCGCGCTGCTGCCGTCGGGCGGCATCGCGGACCCGGTGCTCGACTCGTTCGCGGGGCCGTGGGAGCGCGTGGTGGACCGCGCGCGCCATCTCGTGCTGCCCGCGGTCGCGCTGGCGCTCGGCTGGACCGCCATCGTCGCGCGCCACCAGCGCGGCGCGCTGCGCGACGTCGCCGACGACGACTTCGTGCGCACCGCGCGCGCGAAGGGCGCCTCCGAGCGGCGCGTCCTCTTCCGCCACGCGCTGCGCGCGTCGCTCGCGCCCACCGTCACGCTGCTCGGCCTCGCGCTGCCGGCGCTGGTGGGCGGCGCGGTCGTCACCGAGTCCGTGTTCGCGTGGCCGGGCATGGGGCTCGTCGCCACGCGCGCCGTCGCCGCGCGCGACTACGCGCTCGTGACCGGCGCGGTGATCGTCGGCAGCGCGGCGGTCGCCCTCGGCTCGCTGCTCGCCGACGTGCTGGTCGCGCTCGTGGACCCGCGGCAGCGGGAGCGCGCATGACGACGACGGCACGGACGCGCGCCGCGCGCTCGGCGATCGCGGTGCCGCTCGCCGCGCTGCTCGTGCTGGTCGTGATCGCGCTGCTCGCGCCGGTGCTCGCGCCCCATGACCCGTCGCGGCAGTTCGACCTCGTCGCGCTGCAGAACCAGGGGCCCTCGACCGCGCACCCGCTGGGCACCGACGCCTTCTCGCGCGACGTGCTCAGTCGCACGCTCCACGCCGCGCGCGTCTCGCTCTCGGTCGGCGGGCTCGCGGCGCTGGTCGCGGTGACGCTCGGCGCCGCGTGGGGCGGGCTCGCCGGCTCGGCGGGCCGGCGCGTCGACGCGCTCATGATGCGCCTCGTGGACGTCGCGCTCGGCGTCCCGCGCCTGCTCCTGCTGCTCGTCATCGTCGCGCTGTGGGGCAACCTCTCGCCGCCGATGCTCGCCGCCGTCGTGGGCGCGGTGAGCTGGTTCGGCACCAGCCGCCTGGTGCGCACGCAGGTGCGCGCGATGCACGGCCGCGACTTCGCGCTCGCCGCCACCGCGCTGGGCGCGTCGCGCACGCGCGTGCTGCTGCGCCACGTCGCGCCGCACGCCTTCGGCACGCTCGCCATCGCCGGCTCGATGATCTTCGGCGACGTGATCGCGCTCGAGGCCGGGCTCTCGTATCTCGGGCTGGGCGTGCGGCCGCCGCGCGCCAGCTGGGGGAGCATGATCATGGACGGCGCGCCCGTCCTGCTCGACGCGCCCTGGACCGCTGCGGTGGCGATCGCGTGCGTGGTGGCGACGGTGCTCGCGGCCAGCACGCTGGGCGACGCGCTCCGCGACCGCTTCGACCCGCGCGGCGACGCCGGCCGCTAGAGGTAGCCGAGCCACCAGTCGCGGCGCCGCGCCTTCACCGCGGCGAACCAGCGGCAGAGCGGCCAGAGGGCGACCACCACGAGCGCCCATACCGCGTACACGACCGGCAGCGGCGACGGCCAGCCGGGCGGCTGCGTGAACGGATAGCGATCCGGCGTGGGCGACTCGAACATCCAGTGCACGGCGCCGTAGCGCCACCAGCACGCCGCCACCGCGAGCAGGTGGATCAGGACGACGTGCATCGCGAAGTAGAAGAGCGGTACGCGCCCCAGCACCTCGACCGGGCGGAGCCATCGCGGCACGCGGCGGTCGAGCGCGGCGAGCAGCAGCAGCGCGGGCCCCAGCGTCATGAGCAGGAAGAGCAGCGACGGCGGATACTTGGTGGTGTCGAGGAACGAGAGCACGGTGCGCCAGGGCGCCGCCTGCACGCTCCACGGGCGCGGGTCGCCGTAGACGTTCGCCGCGCGGAGCACGAGGAACGCGAGCGCGCACGCCGCGCCGAGCCGCGCGAGGAAGGCGCGCCGCCGCGCCGGCTCCCACGCGAACACCGCCCCGAGCGCGTAGCCCGCCGCCGCCACGCCCACCCAGGGCACGAGCGGGTACGCGACGAGCACCGCATGCGGCGGCGGCAACAGGAGCCCGGGCTGGTGCAGCACCATCCACAGCGGCCCGAGGGCGCCGAGCGACTCCGCGCGCACGCCGTCGAGCAGGTTGTGGCCGACGATCATCGCGACGCCGAACGCGCCCGCCACGCGCGCCGGCCAGCGCACCAGCACCGCGAGCACGAGCATCGCCCATCCGAGCGCCCAGAGCACGAGCAGCAGCGTCACCTGGAAGTCGACGTTGAACTGCCACCCGAGGCAGCGCAGCACCACCGTGTCGAGGACCAGCAGCCAGAGTCCCCGCGACGCGAGGAAGCGCGACAGCGCCGCCGGGTCGCGCCGCCTCGCCGACAGGTACGCCCCGGTGCCGGTGAGCAGGAAGAAGGTCGGCGCGCAGAGGTGGGTGACCCAGCGCGTGAGGAACAGCGCGACGCTCGTCGTCGCGGCGGTCGTCGGGTTCACGGACGCGTCGCCGAAGTAGTCGCGCACGTGGTCCAGCGTCATGAGGACCATCGCCACGCCGCGCAGCGCGTCCACGGCTGCCAGCCGACGGGCGGTCGCGGCGGCGCGGGGCACCGTGCTGATCGCGCGCGGCGAGAGGGTGGCGGTCATCGGCGCGTCGGGAAGGGGCGGTCGCTGGCAGGGACGGCGCAACCTCGGACGCGGCGACCGTCGCGGGAATGGCGTCCACCGACGTCGGACCTCCCTCTGGCGCCCTTCTGACACGCAGGGGGGCGCCGGGTGGGCGTCCGCCGCTTCTGCGCCCCGCTCCCCGGTCCTAAGTTGCGCGGCGTGACCGATCCCATCCTCTCGATCCGCGACCTGCGCACCTGGTTCCACACCGAGCAGGGGACCGCCCGCTCCGTGGACGGCGTGTCGCTCGACGTCCACCCGGGCGAGACGCTGGGCGTCGTCGGCGAGAGCGGCTGCGGCAAGTCGGTCACCGCGCTGTCGGTGCTGCGCCTCATCCGCCCGCCCGGCCGCATCGAGGCGGGCAGCCAGGTCCTGTTCGAGGGCCGCGACCTGCTGGCGCTCCCCGACCGCGAGCTGCGCGCGATCCGCGGCAACCGGATCGCGATGATCTTCCAGGAGCCGATGACCGCGCTCAACCCGGTCTTCACGGTCGGCGACCAGATCGCCGAGGTGGTGCGGGTGCACGAGAGCACGAGCGCGAAGCAGGCATGGGTGCGCGCGGTCGCGATGCTGGAGGCGGTCGGCATCCCCGACCCGGAGCGCCGCGCGAAGGAGTATCCGCACCAGCTCTCGGGCGGGATGCGGCAGCGCGTGATGATCGCGATGGCGCTCGTGCTCAATCCCGCCGTCGTCATCGCCGACGAGCCGACGACCGCGCTCGACGTCACGATCCAGGCGCAGATCCTCGAGCTGCTGGCCGAGATGCAGCGCCGCCTGGGCACCGCGATCGTGCTGATCACGCACGACCTGGGCGTGATCGCGGAGGTCGCGCGCCGCGTCGTGGTGATGTACGCCGGCGAGGTGGTCGAGGAGTCGCCGGTCGAGGCGCTGTTCGCCGCGCCGCACCATCCCTACGCCGAAGGGCTGCTGTCGGCGGTGCCCCGCCTCGGCGAGCGACGCGAGCGGCTGACGACGATCCCCGGCTCCGTCCCGCCCGCGACCGCGTGGCCGACGGGCTGCCGCTTCCGCGACCGCTGCCCGTACGCGTGGGAGCGCTGCGCGAGGGAGCATCCCCCGCTCTACCGGATCGGCGAGGGACGGGTGAGCCGATGCCATCTGGCGGAGGAGCCGGAGCGCCGCGTGGCGCACGTGCCGGCGAGCGAGGCGGCTTTCGGGCCCGGCGGCGTGGCGAGCGCCGAGCGCCGAGCGCCGAGCGAGTCTCCGCTTCGCGACGCGGAAGAAGGCGATGCGGCCGGCAACGTGCGACCCGAGGTGATCCCGTGACCGAGACGACCTCCGCTCGGCGCTCGGCGCTCGGCGCTCACGCTGCCGCCGCACCATTGCTCGCCGTTCGTGATCTCAAGAAGCACTACCCGATCACGAAGGGCCTCTTCGGCCGCCAGGTCGGCGCCGTGCGCGCGGTCGACGGCGTCTCCTTCGACGTCGCGCCCGGCGAGACGCTCGGCCTCGTGGGCGAGAGCGGCTGCGGCAAGACGACCACCGGGCGCGCCATCCTGCGCCTCGTCGAGCCGACGGCGGGCGAGGTGACGTTCGACGGCGTGGACGTGCGCGCGCAGAGCCCGCGCGAGCTGCGCGCGCTGCGCCGCCACCTGCAGATCGTCTTCCAGGATCCGTTCTCGTCGCTCAACCCGCGCATGACCGTCGGCGCGACGATCCGCGAGGGGCTGACGATCCATCGCCTGGCGGAAGGTGCGGCGGCCGACGCACGCGTGCGGGCGCTGCTGGACGAGGTCGGGCTGCGCCCCGAGTACGCGTCGCGCTACCCGCACGAGTTCTCCGGCGGACAGCGGCAGCGCATCGGCATCGCGCGCGCGCTCGCGGTGGAGCCGAAGCTGATCGTCTGCGACGAGCCGGTGTCCGCGCTCGACGTGTCGGTGCAGGCGCAGGTCGTCAACCTGCTGCAGGACCTCCAGAAGCAGCGCGGCCTCGCCTACCTGTTCATCGCGCACGACCTGAGCGTGGTCGAGCACATGGCCGACCGCGTGGCCGTGATGTATCTGGGCCGCATCGTCGAGCTGGCGGCGAGCGAGGCGCTGTACCGCGAGCCGCTGATGCCGTACACGCAGGCGCTGCTGTCGGCCATCCCGGTCCCCTCGCCGGGCGCCGCGCGGCAGCGCATCGTACTCGCCGGCGACGTCCCCTCGCCGGCCAACCCGCCCAGCGGGTGCGTCTTCCATCCGCGGTGCCACCATCCGGCCCGGGACGCGGCGTGCACGCGCCTCGTCCCGCCGCTGGAGGAGAAGGCGCCCGGGCACTGGGCGGCGTGCATCAAGCAGGCGCCGACGGCCGTCGACTGGGCACAGCAGCAGGCGGCGGGGGGTACCAACCCGCCGACGCGCTACCTGCCCGTCCTCGGCGCCACGACGGTCTGATCCTCCCGAGCCGCCCGGCTCGCCCGCCGTTCCCTCCCCTCCCCTCACGCGAGGACCGCCCTTGTCATCCACCATCGCTCCCGCGCCTGCCAGGGGCTCCGCCGGCACCGGGCCGGGCCAGGCGCCGTCCAGCGACCGCGGCTTCTTCGGCCACCCGCGCGGCCTCGCGACGCTGTTCTTCACGGAGATGTGGGAGCGCTTCTCGTACTACGGGTTGCGCCCCCTGCTCGTGCTGTTCATGGCGGCCGCGCTGTCGGAGGGCGGCTTCGGCTTCAGCCGCGACCAGGCGTCGGCGATCGTCGGCATCTACGGCTTCAGCGTCTACCTGGCGTCGCTGCCGGGCGGTTGGGTCGCCGACCGCCTGCTCGGCCTGCAGCGCGCGATCTTCCTCGGCGCCTGCCTCATCACGTCGGGGCACCTGGCGATCGGCCTCTCGGGGCTGGCCGGCCCGGGCGCGGGCAAGATCCCGTTCTTCCTCGGCCTCGTCCTGATCGTCCTCGGCACCGGCCTGCTGAAGCCGAACATCTCGGCCATCGTCGGCGACCTGTACCCCGAGGGCGGCGCGCGCCGCGACGCCGGCTTCTCGATCTTCTACATGGGGATCAACTTCGGCGCCTTCTTCGGCCAGCTGATCACCGGCATCCTGGGCGAGAAGGTGGGCTGGCACTGGGGCTTCGGCGCCGCCGGCATCGGCATGTTCTTCGGCCTCGTCGTGTTCTGGCTGACGCGCGGCAAGACGCTGCGCGGCATCGGCACCGAGCCCACGCGCAATCCCGACCCCGCCGTCCAGGCGAAGCAGGAGCGCATCGGCAAGCTGGCCGTGTTCGGCGGCCTCGGGCTCGTGGCGCTGGTGTTCGCGCTCGCGGCGTCGGGCGCGCTGACGATCGACGCACAGGTGGTCGGCCGGTCGATGGTGAACATCACGCTGGCGATGGTGGTCGCCTTCTTCGCCTTCGTGTTCGTCGCCGGGAAGCTGAGCTCCGACGAGAAGAAGCGCGTCGGCGTGATCTTCGTGCTCTTCCTGTTCGCGATCGTCTTCTGGGGCGCGTTCGAGCAGGCCCCGACGTCGCTCAACCTGTTCGCGCGCGACTTCACGGACCGCAACCTCGGCGGCTTCGAGATCCCGGCGACGTGGTTCCAGTCGGTGAACTCGTTCTTCGTGATCGCGCTCGCACCGGTGTTCGCGGCGCTCTGGGTGTCGATGGCGCGGTCGGGGCGCGAGCTCTCCAGCCCGGGCAAGTTCGCGGTCGGCCTGGCGCTCGCGGGCGTCGGCTTCGCGCTGATGATCGTCGCTGCCAACAGGGTCGTCGCCAGCGGCGGCACCGCGCTCGTCTCGCCGTGGTGGCTGGTCGGCAGCTACTTCTTCCAGACGGTCGGTGAGCTCTGCCTCTCACCCGTCGGCCTGTCGTCGATGACGAAGCTCTCGCCGCGGAAGTACGTCGGCCAGATGATGGGCATCTGGTTCACGGCCTCCGCGCTCGGGAACCTGATCGGCGGCCTGGTGGGCGGCCACGTCGACCCGGAGAAGCTGGACCAGATGCCGCAGCTCTTCACCGCGACGACGATCTACCTGTTCGTGGCGGCGGGCGTGCTGCTGCTGATGGTGATCCCGATCCGGAAGATGATGGCGACTACCAGCAAGACTGCGTAGGACGATACGGCGCAGAACGGAACGGCGGAAACCGATACGGCGTGAAACGATAGGGCGGACCTCCCGGCTTGATGCTTCAAGCTCGAAGGGTCCGCCTCTTCGTTTCACGCTCCATCGTCTTCCGCCTCTTCGCTCTCCGCCGTTCCGTCCTCCGCCGTTCCGCTTTACGGCCAGGAGAACACGGAGGCAGGAACGGCTCTCTCCCGCGCCATCTTCACGTCCCGCGGCTCCCGCCAGAACGTGCGCGTCAGGTCGCGGTTGCTGAGGATCAGCTGGAAGCCGGCGCCGCGCTCGCGGGTCAGCGGATACGCGACGTCCACGCGCCACAGGCGCCGCGAGTTGGGCGGCACGGCGGCCAGCAGGCCGAGGCCGAGCGAGGCGCGCATCGGCGTCGTCACGCCGTAGGGCGCGTCGCCCGCCCACACGCGGCCCGCGTCGGCGAACGTCGCCAGGCCGATGTCGCCGAGGTTGAACGGGCGGCCGACGACGAATCGGTGCTCCAGGCGCGCGACCAGGCGGCGCGCGCCCGCCACCTCCGCGTCGGCGAAGCCGCGCGCGCCGCCCTCCTTGGCACCGAGCGCGAGCTGGATCGGCACGCGCGGGCGCCACGCGCCGCTGTACTCCAGATCGACGACGACCCGGTGGCGGTCGTCGGGCACCATGTACCACGCGGCGCGCCCGCTGCCGACGATGCCGTTCCACTCGTTGCGGTCGTTGTCCTGGCGCCCCTCGCCCTTCACCTCCAGCGCGGCGAACGACCGCGCGCTGCCGACGCCCAGGTACGCGTCCGCGCCGACGAACACGTCGTCGTCGTGCGAGCCGAGGAGGCCCATCGTGCGACCGATCATCGTGCCGAGCTGGATGCCGCGCCGCACGTCCTGCGCGCCCGTGAGCGCGTCGAAGCCCGTCACGCGCATGAAGCGCACGCTGCGCACGCCCCACAGCGCGTTCACGCGCGCCGTCCGCTGGCCGCGGAACCGCTCGCTCGGCACGAAGCCCAGCTCGGGGCCCTCGTCCCTCACCAGCCCCGTGTCGCTCAGCACCGCGACGCGGTCGCTCGTGGACGCCAGCTCCGACGAGATCGACGCGCCGAAGAGGCTCAGGCGGCCCGGCACGCCGATGCGGAGGATGCCGCCCACGTCGGCGTAGCGGCGCCGGTAGAACAGCGTGTTGGGCGTCGCGTGCGGCCGCAGCAGTTCGAGGTACTCGTCCGCGCCGCCGGCGGAGGTGCGCCACGCGACGCGCTGCAGGTCCGTGTAGAACGGGTGGCTGACGTCCATGTCCCAGTGGCTGCCGACGTCGCGGCGCAGCCCCTGGAAGTTCAGCTGGTACGGACGCCCCAGGAACTGGTAGTGCGTGAACCGACCGCCGATGCCGTCGCGGTAGCCGATGCCGCCGTCGTACCAGTCCGCGACCGCGTGCATGCCGGCGCCCGCGAGGTTCGCCTCCCCGATGCGCAGCCGCGTCACCGGCGGCGCGGCCGTCTGCGCGGCGACCGCGAGGATCCCCGAGAACTCGTCGCGCGTCTCGACCTCGAGGCGCACGCCGCCCTCGCCGTTGTCGTAGGGCACCACGCGCGCGTCCACGAGGTACGGCTGCGCGCGCAGGATGCGCTCGCTCTCGGCGCGCCGCAGCTCGTCGCAGCGGTCGCCGGGATTGAGGATCATGAAGCGCCGCACGACCTCCGAGCGCGTCGTCGAGTGCAGCTGGCGCACCGCGCGCGCGACGAACTGGAAGCGGCCCAGCAGCCCGTTCGCGTACGGCGGCTGCGTGACGACCACGATGTCGCTGATCGGCTGGCCGGCGCAGCGCACGGGCGCCCGCGGCGCGCCGCTGCGCTGGGTCGTGTCGACGCGCAGGCGCGCCGCCCACTCGCGCAGCGTGCTGTCGCTGGTGATGCGCGAGGCGCTGTCGCGCAGCGCCATGCCGCGGCCCGTCGTGTTCGAGTCGGCCTGCGCCGCGAGCCCGCGCGTGCAGAGGCACGCGCACGCGGCGCCCAGTCCCACCCGAGTCGCGAGGGCGCCGCGGCGTCGCGTGCCCTGCATCCCTACTTCCCCAGCCGGCGCTTGAGCTCCGCCAGCCGCGCGTCGGCGTCGGCCTCGCGGGAGACGCGCGTCTGCTGCCGTCCCAGCGCGTCGATCTCGTCGCGCAGCCCGGCATGGGGGTCGAGCAGGTCGTCCACCTCCGCCGCCGCGGCCGCCTCGGTCGCACGCGCGGACGGCTCGCCCGGCGCGCGCAGCGGCACGCCGTCCATCGCGCGCCGCAGGTCCGTCGTCATCTCCGCCACCTCGCGCTCGACGAGGGCGAGCTCCGCCTGCTGCGTCTCGAGCTTTCGCTCCAGCACCCCCACCCGCTCGGCCTGCAGCGCCTCGAAGCGGTCCGCGACGCTCACCGTCTCGGTGTCGCCGACGTTCGCGGCCAGCGTGCGCCGGCGGCGGATCGTCTCCAGCTCCGCGCGGCCCTCGTCCAGGCGGCGCTGCGCGAGCGCGACGCCCTGCTTCAGGTCGTCGATGCCCATGCGCGCGCGCACGACGGAGTCCTTCATGTCGGCGAGCACGGCGCGCCGGTCGTCGGGCGAGCGGGCGGCATCGAGCATCGCGCGGAACGAGGCGCGGAGCTGTTCGAACATCGGCGGGCGGCGGGAGGGCGCGCGGGGCCCGGAGCGATCCGCGGCGCGAGCGCGCGGAGCGTGAGGCGGGATGGGGCGGGCGACGTACGTTAGGGCGGCGGCGGGCACGCGGGCAACGGCTGAGGTGACGGCTCCCGTATGACAAGAGCCGTTCCACAACGGTTGACCCGCTCACGGAATCGACCCCGCCGCCACGCGCACCGCAAGCCCGCCGCGCGTGTCGCGCGCCGTCAGCTCGCGAGCCGGTAGCGCACGTCGTCGCGCACCTGCCGCATCAGCCGCTCGGGCGTGTGGTGATGGGGGAAGAGCAGCCGGTCGCTCACGCGGTTGAGCGCGCATCGCACCACGCCGAAGCGCTCGCCGACTGCGGCATACAATCCGCGCAGCCCGTGCTCCGCCGCGAGGCGATGGTCTGCCGCCAGCTGGAAGCCGCGCCGTCCCATCGCCTCGTAGTACTCGAGGTCCGGGCCGCCGCGCCGCCAGCGCAGGTGCTCCACGCGATCGGGGAACAGCCCGCTGAGCCAGAGCGCGTAGTTGCCGAGGTGCGCGCGCACCAGGAAGCTGCGCCGCGCGTCCACCGTGTCGACCGCGCCGAGCAGCGCCGCGAGGGTGTCGTAGCGCTCGTCGTCCACCTCGCCGACGCGCATCGCGCGGTCGCGCATCCCGAAGTGCAGCACGATCGCGGCGACGTAGTCGGCCAGCGCGCGGTCGTCCTCGCCCACCTCGCGCAGCGCCTGCCGCACGACGACGTAGCAGAAGAGGGGGAGCGAGGCGCAGACGCCGTAGCGGGTCCCGATGAGGGCGCGCAGCAGGCGCGGGTCGTCGAGCAGCGGATCGAGCCCGCGGTCGCCGAGCGTCCGCTCGGCCTCCTCGTGCGCGGCCCGGTCGTCGCGGGCGATCAGGCGCACCGCGAGCTGGGCGTCCTTCCGGTCGAGCCGACTCCGAACGTTCGCGACGATCATGCAGGCCTCCGCAAATCGCGACTGGTCCTCCGGCTCCGGCGCGGCATGCGCGCCGGGCGCGGTGCTCTCCACTTCCAGTATCGACCGCATCCCAACGCAACGAAAGCGCCAAGTGCTTGCGCCCCAACGCGTTGCTGGCACTCACCGGGCTCGAGTGCCAACAAGGCGGCACGAGGGGTGTCGGCGCGGGTGGCGGCGGCCACCCGACGCGCCCTAGCTTTCGCGCGCGCGCCGGCCCTTTCCGGACGCGCGAACGCGCGCGAACCCCCGGAGAGTCGTGCTCTACGTCTGCATTCCCGTCCACAACGAAGCGACCACGATCGGCGTGCTCCTCTGGCGCATCCGCACGGTGCTGCAGGAGTACACGCGCGAGTACGAGGTGGTCGTGTACGACGACGGGAGCGACGACGAGACGGCCGAGGTGCTCGAGCCCTACCGGCGCGTGCTGCCGCTGACCGTGCTGCGCGCGCCGCGGCGGCGTGGCACCGCGGCCGCCGTCGATGCGCTGTGCCGCCACGTGGTGTCCCACACGCGCTATCCGAGGCGCGACGCGGTGGTGCTGATGCAGGGCGACTTCACCGACCGGCCCGAGGACCTGCCGGAGCTGGCGAAGCGCTTCGAGGGCGGCGCGGACCTCGTCGTGGGGCGCCGCCCCGCGAGCGCGGAGCAGCCCGCGGTCGAGCGCCGGCTGCGGCAGATGGCGCCGTGGGTGCTGCGGCCGTTCGTGAAGGTGGCGGAGGTCGAGGACCTCGTGACCGGCTTCCGCCTGGTGCGCGTGTCGGTGCTGCGCGACCTGGCGCGGGCACGCGGCGACGCGCTGCTGGCCGAGGGCGCCGGGTGGTCCGCCACCGTGGACTTCACGCTGGCGGTGACGCCGTACGCGCGCCGCGTGGACGTCGTCGATCTCCCCGGCCGCTACGACCTGCGCCCCCGCGCCTCACGCCTCGACCTGTGGCGCGAGCTGCGCGAGCTGGCGGGGTACGCGTGGCGGCGGCGCGGGCGCCGGGTGACGGCGGGCGAGCGGGTGGGCGAGAAGGGGCCCGAGCGGCCGGCCGAGCGTGGGCCGGAGCGGATGCCCGACCGCGAGGTCGCCGTGATCGGGTCGGTCTCCGCGCTGACGCTCGCCGAGCCGGGGCGCGGCGCGCGCGGGGACGAGGAGCGCGGCGGGCGACCGGCGCGTGACAAGCGTCGGCCCGAGCGGCCCGAGCGTCCGGAGCGCGCCGAGCGCGGCGAACGGCCGGCGCGTGCCGAGCGGCCCGAGCGCCCGAAGCGGGAGACGGCGGGGGCGCCGGAGACGGAGCCCCGCAAGCGCACGAAGCCGAAGCGGGACGAGAGTGCGCGGCCGGCGGAGCCCGCGGTGGCCGCGACCGGGGAGGCCGCCGCTGCCGCGCCGGCGGCAGAGAAGCCGCCCCGTCCGCGTCGGGAGCGTCCGGCGCGCCCGGAGCGGCCGCCGCGCGAGGCGGCCCCCGCCGCGGAGGAGACGTCGGTGGGGGCGGACATGGCGTCGGAGGTCGAGGAGCCGCGCGTGTCGCCCGTCGTGGCGGCCATCGAGGCGGCCGAAGATGCGGCCGACGAGGCGCTGGCGGCGGGGACACGGAAGCGGTCGCGCCGGCGCCGGCGGAAGAAGGCTGGTGGCGGCGCCGCCGCGGCGGCGGGCGAGACCGAGGCGTTCGATGCGAACGGCGCGGAGCCGGAGAGCGAGGCGCCGGGCAGCGAGCGCGACGACGCGGGCGAAGCTGGCGGCGACGGGGGGAGCGACGAGGGCGGCGACGGCGAGCTCGAGGGCGCCGAGGGCGCGACCGAGGGGCGCGCGCGGAAGCGCAGTCGGCGCCGGCGCCGGGGGCGCGGCCGGGGCGAGCGCGCGGGTGGTGAGGGGGCCGGCGACGGCGCTGGCGAGGGGCCGGGCGGTTCCGAGGGCGGAACGGAGCCGTCGAGCGGGGTAGCACAAGCCGCGACGGGCGTGGGCGTGGCGGCCCCGCGTGCGCCGGAGCCCGACCGTGCCGCCGACTGAGGAGTGCCCCTCGCGTGTCCCCGCGTCCGTCCCGGTTGCTCTCGCCCCCGCTCGCCCTCGCGCGGGGCGTGCTGGTCGGCGCGGCGCTGATTGCCGTCCCCGCGGCGGCCGTGCAGACGCCGGCGGCGCCGGTGCCGGCCGTGGCGACGCGCGCGGCCGGCGGGCAGCAGCCGGCGGAGGCGGGTGAGCGGGCCGAGGTGCCGTGGCGCGTGGGCGAGCGCTCGCAGTACGAGGTGCGCTTCGGGAAGCTGAAGGTCGGCAACGGCTCGATCGAGGTCGTGCAGCTCGACAACGTCCGTGGCCGCGAGGCGTGGCACACCCGCTTCCGGGTGACCGGCGGCACCTTCTTCTACAAGGTGAACGACGTCCTCGAGAGCTGGTTCGACGCGCGGACCCTGGCGTCGCTGCGCTTCGTGAAGGACCAGGAGGAGGGGCGCAGCGACCGCGAGGTGCGCTACGAGATCTTCCCCGAGCGCACGGTCTACCGCGAGGCCGACGGCGAGGAGCAGCCCTCCGTGGCGCAGCCGCTGGACGACGGCTCCTTCCTCTTCTTCGTGCGCACGCTGCCGCTGAAGGTCGGCGACGTGTACGAGCTGCACCGCTACTTCAAGCCGGACCGGAACCCCGTGCGGATCCGCGTGCTGCGCCGCGAGAAGGTGAAGGTGCCGGCGGGGACGTTCGACGCGATCGTCGTGCAGCCGTCGTTCAAGACGAAGGGGATCTTCTCGGAGAACGGGAAGGCCGAGGTGTGGCTGTCGGACGACGAGCGGCGCGTGGTGCTGCAGATGAAGTCGTCGCTCTCGTTCGGGTCGCTGAACATGTACCTGAAGTCGCACGCCGCCGGGGGCGCCGAGGCGGCCGGCCGCTGACGGACGGGCGCGGCGAGCGCAGGCCAGAACGCACGCGGGGGGCGGAAGCCGATCTGGCTTCCGCCCCCCGCGTGCGTTCGTTTCGTGAGTCCTGGGCACCCCGCGTGCGGGGGAGCGGCGCGACCGGCGCGCCGCTCCCCCGCCGCGCTCAGACGTCGTTCCCGAAGCGCTCGCGCCAGCGGCGCGCGGTGTCCGGGCTGACGAGCCGGACGATGAAGTAGATCACGAAGCCGACGAGAGCGACCTTGAGGGCGAGCCAGGCGAGCCAGAGGAAGAGGCCGACGAGCGTGCCGAAGGCGCCGAAGACCAGCTTCAGGGCGATGACGCCGAGGACGGCGAAGAGGCCGATGGTGAAGACGGTACGCAGCATGGGGCGGGTCTCCGAGTGAGCCGGGTGGGGTGCTGGCGACTCTACGGCGCGGGCGGGGCGAGGGTTTCGCCCGGAACGGACGAGGTGCGGCGTCTCCAGCCGCGCGTACGCGCGGAGTACGCGCGGCGGGCCGGGGCGTTGCGCGTTCCGGTTATCTGGCGATGAACGGTTACGTCCGCTACCCCCCTGCTAGCCCGCCGCCTACCTTTCTCGCGCCGATCCCCTCTCGCGTTTCCTGTCGCGGGTGACCGGCCGTCCCCTGCCCCGCCCCACCGATGGCCGAGACGCTCTACCAGATCATGGGTCGCCACCGCGCGGAGCCGCTGCCCCAGCGGAAGCCGTCGTGGCTCAAGGTGAAGGCGCCCGGCGGCCCGAACTACCTCCGGCTCAAGCAGATGATGCGCGAGCTGGACCTGCACACGGTCTGCGAGGAAGCCCACTGCCCGAACGTCGGCGAGTGCTGGGAGCACGGCACCGCGACGTTCATGATCCTCGGCGACGTCTGCACGCGGAACTGCGCCTACTGCGCCGTCGCCCACGGCCGCCCGCCCAAGTTCGACCCCGCGGAGCCCGAGCGCGTGGCCGAGGCGTGCGCCCAGATGCAGCTGCGCCACGTCGTGCTGACCTCCGTCGACCGCGACGACCTCCCCGACTACGGGGCGTGGGCGTTCGCGGAGACCATCCGGCAGATCAAGGGCCGGCTCCCGGACGCGTCGGTCGAGGTGCTCGTCCCCGACTTCCAGGGGAAGGAGGACTCGATCCGCGCCGTGCTGGAGGCGGAGCCGGACATCTACAACCACAACACCGAGACCGTCCCGCGCCTGTACAAGAAGTGCCGCCCCGGCGGCCGGTACGCGCGCGTGATGGAGATCTTCCGCACCGCCAAGCGCCTCGCCCCGCACATCCCGACCAAGACGGGGATCATCCTCGGCATGGGCGAGACGAACGAGGAGGTCGTGCAGGTGATGAAGGACCTGCGCGCGGTGGACGTGGACATCCTCACCCTGGGCCAGTACCTGCGCCCGTCCGACGGGCACGTGGCGCTGGACCGCTACGTCACCCCCGCCGAGTTCCGCTGGTTCTACGAGATCGGCATGGCGCTCGGCTTCCGGCACGTCGAGAGCGGCCCGCTCGTGCGCTCCAGCTATCACGCGTGGGAGCAGGTGCAGGCCGCGGGCGTGTGACGCCGCCGCCTGCCCCCCGAGCGGGCATTCGCCCGTGAGGGGTCTCTGCGACCTCCCGACCACCTGCTGCTCCCGCTCCTCTCTCCCTTCCCCATGGCCACCAAGAAGAAGGCCGACGCGCGGCCCGCGGCCCCCGGGCAGAACGGCGCCACCGCCGTCGCCAACGGGCCCGCCGACGACGAGACGGCGCTGAACCGCGAGCTCCTGCGCTCGATGCTGCTGCAGCGCCGCTTCGAGGAGCGGTGCGCCGAGGCGTACGCCATCGGCAAGATCGGTGGCTTCTGCCACCTCTACATCGGGCAGGAGGCGGTCAGCACCGGCAGCCTCTCGCTGCTGCGCCCCGACGACTACGTCATCACGACGTACCGCGACCACGGCCAGGCGCTGGCGCGCGGCATGACGCCGCGCAGCGTGATGGCCGAGCTGTTCGGGCGCATCGACGGGTGCTCGCGCGGCAAGGGCGGGTCGATGCACATCTTCGACCGCAACACGAACTTCCTCGGCGGCCACGGGATCGTGGGCGGGCACGTGCCCATCGCGACCGGCGTCGGCTTCGCGATCAAGTACCGCGGCGGCGACCAGGTCATCGTCTGCTTCATGGGCGAGTCGGTCGTGAACACCGGCGCCTTCCACGAGGCGCTGAACATGGCGTCGCTGTGGAAGCTGCCGTGCGTGTTCCTGATCGAGAACAACCGCTACGGCATGGGCACGGCGCTGGAGCGCGCGAGCGCGATCCACGACATCCACGAGCGCGGCGCCGCGTACAACATGCACCGCGACTTCTGCGACGGGCAGGACATCTTCGCCGTGCGCAAGACGGTCGGCGAGGCGATCGAGCGCGCGCGCAAGGAGCAGCTGCCGACGCTCATCGACGTGCGCACGTACCGCTTCATGGGCCACTCGATGTCCGACGCGGTCAGCGGCACCTACCGCACCAAGGCGGAGCTGGACGAGTACCTGAAGCGCGACCCGATCGCGCTGCTGCGCGCGCACATGCAGGACGCCGGGCAGATCACGGACGACGAGGTGCACGCGCTCGACGACGAGATCAAGGCCATCGTGCAGGACTCGTGGGACTTCGCGGACGCGAGCCCGGAGCCGCCGCTCGAGGCGCTGTACGAGGACGTGTACGTCGACACCACCTCCTGACCCGCCGGACGCACTCATGCCAGTCATCACGTACCGCGACGCGCTGAACCAGGCGCTGCGCGAGGAGCTGCAGCGCGACGACCGCGTCTTCCTGATGGGCGAGGAGGTCGCCGTCTACAACGGCGCGTACAAGGTCTCGAAGGGCCTGCTGCAGGAGTTCGGCGAGATGCGCGTCGTCGACACGCCCATCACGGAGCTCGGCTTCGCGGGCGTCGGCGTCGGCGCCGCGATGGTGGGGCTGCGCCCCGTCATCGAGTTCATGACCTGGAACTTCGCCCTGCTGGCGATCGACCAGGTGGTGAACGTCGCCGCCAAGTCGCTCTACATGTCCGGCGGGCAGTTCAACTGCCCGATGGTGTTCCGCGGGCCCAACGGCGCCGCGCTGCAGCTCGCGGCGCAGCACTCGACCGCGTGGGAGAGCTGGCTCGCCCACATCCCGGGGCTCAAGGTCGTCGCGCCGGGCACGCCGTACGACGCGAAGGGGCTGCTCAAGGCCTCCATCCGCGACGACAACCCGGTGTGCTTCCTCGAGGGCGAGATGCTGTACAACACCAAGGGCGAGGTGCCCGAGGAGGAGTACGTCATCCCGCTCGGCAAGGCGGACCTGAAGCGCGAGGGGGACCACGTGTCGATCATCACGTGGGGGAAGATGGCGCTGGTGGCGATGCAGGCCGCCGACCAGCTGGCGAAGGAGGGGATCCGCGCCGACGTCGTCGACCTGCGGACGCTGCGCCCGATGGACACCGAGGCGATCTACGCCAGCGTGCGCAAGACGAACCGCTGCGTGGTCCTCGAGGAGGGCTGGGAGCTGGCCGGCGTCGGCGCGCAGGTGGTCGACAACGTGCAGCGCGACTGCTTCGACCACCTGGACGCGCCGGTGCTGCGCGTGCACCAGGAGGACGTCCCGATGCCCTACGCGAAGCAGCTGGAGCGCGCCGCGAAGCCGGACGTGCCGAAGACGATCGCGGCGGTGAAGAAGGTCATGTACCGCGACTGACGCGCCCTCCACACGACACGACCATGGCGACCAAGGTGATGATGGAGGCGCTCTCCCCGACGATGGAGGAGGGCCGCCTCGTGAAGTGGCTGAAGAACGAGGGCGACGCGGTGAAGTCGGGCGACACGCTCGCCGAGGTCGAGACCGACAAGGCGATCATGGAGCTCGTCGCGCGCGGCGACGGCGTGCTGCGCGCGCGCCTGCTGAACGAGGGCGACGGCGCGCCGATCGGCCAGCTGATCGGCGTCATCGCCGCGGCCGACGAGGACATCTCGTCGCTCACCGGCGGTGCCAAGGCGCCCGCCCCGGCCGCGCCTGCGAGCGCGCCGGCCGGCGCGCCGGCCGGCGGCGCGGTGCAGCTCTCGCCCGAGAGCATCGGCGCGGCCGCCAGCGGCCCGTCGTCGGTGCCGCAGACGCCCGCGCAGGCGCAGGGCGAGGCCTCGACGCCGCCGCAGGAGAAGGTGGACGGCGCGCACGCCCCGCGCACCGCGATGCCGAGCGTGGACGCGCACGAGAGCGAGCAGGCGCCGCACGCCGCGGACACCGGCGGGCGCGTGCTGTCGTCGCCGCTGGCGCGCCGCATGGCGAGCGAGCGCGGGCTGGAGCTGGACGGCATCCGCGGCTCGGGCCCGAACGGCCGCATCATCCGCAAGGACGTGGAGGCCGCGGCCAGCGCGCCGCGCCCCGCCGCGGCCGCGGAAGCGACGCCTGCGGCCGCCGCGCCGGCGCCAGCCGCGGCGCCCGCGCCGGCCGGCGCGCCGGGCGACTTCACCGACGTCCCGCTCACCAACATCCGCAAGACGATCGCGCGGCGCCTGTCGGAGAGCATCGGGCCGATCCCGACGTTCTACCTGACGGCGGAGTTCGACATGGAGAAGGCGGCCGAGCTGCGCACGCAGCTCGCCGCCATGGGCGACGAGTTCAAGGCGTCGTTCAACGACATCGTGATCAAGGCGACCGCCGTCGCGCTCTCGATGCACCCGGAGGTCAACGCGCACTGGCTCGGCGACCGGATCCGCACGTTCAGCCGCGTGCACGTCGGCATGGCCGTGGCCATCGACGAGGGGCTCATCACGCCGGTGATCTTCGACGCCGACAAGAAGCGCCTGGGCCAGATCTCCAAGGAGGCCAAGTCGCTCGCCGGGCGGGCGCGCGAGCGCAAGCTCAAGCCCGAGGAGTTCACCGGCTCGACGTTCTCGGTGTCGAACCTCGGCATGTTCGGCATCGACCAGTTCACCGCGATCATCAACCCGCCCGAGGCCGCGATCCTGGCCGTGGGCGGGATCGAGGAGAAGCCGGTCGTGGTGGACGGCGCGGTGCAGATCCGCCGCCGCATGCGCGTCACGATGAGCTGCGACCACCGCATCATCGACGGCGCGCTCGGCGCGAAGTTCCTGCAGACGCTGCGCCGGCTGATCGAGAACCCGCTGATGCTGCTGTAGTCCCGAGCGCAGCGAGGGACCTTGGGGGTTGCCCGTCACACGGCCGTCAGGCATTCGCTTGACGGCCGTGTTGCATGGGTCCATTCTCTCGACGGCCCCTCAGGAGACGACATGCGCACCGCCAGCCGCACCGCCAACCGCACCTCCCGTCCCATCCTCGCCGCCTGCCTCGCCGGCGGCCTCCTCTCGGTCGGCGTCGCGCACGAGGCGCGCGCGCAGCAGCCGGCGCCCGCCCCTGCACCGGCGCCCGCGCCCGGCACCACCGGCGACACGCTCGCGATCGCGGCCACCGAGCCGACCGAGGTGCCGCTCAAGCTCCGCGGCTTCTACGAGCGGCGCGCCTCCAAGCGCGGGCACTACATCGACCGGCAGCAGCTCGACGCGAGCACGGGCAAGCGGCTGAGCGAGGTGATCCGCGACCTGCCGGGCGTGCGCCTCATGCCGTCGTCCAACAGCTCGGTGACGGCGGTGCGCTTCCGCGGCTGCCAGCCGCTGGTCTGGGTCGATGCGGTGCGCAACGTCGGCGACGAGCTGGACGCCGCGATCGCGCTCGGCGACGTCGAGGCGATGGAGGTCTACATCGCACCGGGCACGGTGCCCGCGCAGTTCCGCGACATGCGCCAGCCGTGCGGCGCGGTCATCGTGTGGACGCGCTGACCTGACGCGCACGGCGTACGAACGAAGCGCCCCCCGGCCTGAGGCCGGGGGGCGCTTCGTTTCGTGCGATGGAGACGCGGGCGCTCAGCGCGCGCCGCAGCCCGCCACGTAGGTCGGAGCCGTCGTCGGGCTCTTGTCCCAGTACATCCGCGTCGCGAAGTCGTCGGCGCCCTGACGCGCGATCGCCGGATCGACGTTCGTCTTGTTCGTCAGGTTCTCCGTCGTGGAGTACTGGAAGCGGCGCGGCACCGTCGCGATGATCGCGGCCGGACCCGGCTTGATCGTCGCCGGCTGGCACGTGCGGCGCCACTCGGCCCACGCCTGCCCGCCGTCGGTGAACAGCGCCACCCACTTCTGCGTCGCGATCTGGCGCAGACCCGCGGCACCCGGCGTGTAGGCCACGCTCGGCTGCGCGATGAAGGCGTTGATCGCCGCCGCGTCGGTGATGCCCCACTGGTTCATCGAGGCGCGGATGCCGTCCTCGTAGAACGTCTTCGCGCTGCCCGTGATCCAGCCGCGCTCCGCCGCCTCGGCCTTCAGGAACGAGACCTCGGCGTAGGTGAGCAGGTAGGACGGGGTCGTGGAACCCGTGCCGCCCGTGACGCCGTACGTCGTCGACGCCGGGTACAGGATGAGGCCCGGACGCGACGTGTACGGCACGTGCGGCGCCGCCTCGGCGTGCGTCAGCGCGTTCGTCAGCCCCGCGTAGCACGGCGCGGACGCCGTGCAGTACTTCACGATCTTGTTCGACGTCGTGTCCTTGTCGGCGCGCTGGGCGAACACCGCGATGCGCGGGTCCGCGTTGTCGCGCAGCACCGTCATCAGCTTGTCCGAGATGCGATGGTCGTCGCGGCTCTGGAAGTTCACCGACCACGGGTTGCTGTTGGCGTTGACGCCGCCCGGCCAGACGATGCGCGCGTTGTCGGCGTTCGAGGCCAGGAGCCCGCCCGAGGCGGCCATCGCGGCCGCGAACTGCGTGCGGGCGGTCGCCGCGTCGACGTTCGCCAGGCGCATGGCGGCACGCGCCCGCAGCGAGTTGGCGAACTGGCGCCACCGCGTCGAGTTGCCCGAGTAGATCGGGTCCGCCGTGCCGAGCGTACGGCCGCCGGTGGGCGCCGCGGCCAGGTCCGTCGTGACCTTCTCGAGCGTCTTGAAGAAGTCGGCGTAGATCGCCTGCTGCGTGTCGTACGCGGGCGAGATGACCGACTCGGCGGAGTCGCCGGCGAGGGCCGCGCTGTACGGGATGTCGCCGTACGTGTCCGTGAGGTAGCCGAAGCTCCACACGCGCATCGCCATCGCGGGGCCGTAGATGCCCGGCTCCTTGAGCTCGAGGCCGACCTTCACGACCTCCGAGAAGTCCTTGAGCTCGTTCGTGTACGCGCCGTCGAAGAAGCCCGACGTGCTGTTGGCCGTGAGGCGGCGGTACTGGTCGCTCTCCGGGTACTGCACCTCGGCCAGGTGCTGCGCGACCAGCTCGGTCGCGCGCAGGCTGTAGTCGGAGCCCAGCCAGCGCACGGCCGCGTTGCGCACGGCGCTGGTGAACACCGGGCCGGACGGCGCGGTGGTCGGGCTGTTCGGATTGGTGTTGATCTCCGTCAGCTTGTCGGGGTCGCACGCCGTCGCCGCGAGGGCGAGGGCGGCGACGACGCCGGCGGTGATCCGCTTGGAAGCGAGCTTCGTCATGAGTTCTCCTGGGCCGCGGATCACGGCGTGACGCGGAGGCTGAAACCGATGCTCCGCGGGTTGGACGGGAGCGCGTACTCGACGCCCTGGAAGTTGCCCGTGTTGTAGGCGAACTCCGGGTCGACGTTCGGGACGTTCTTCCAGATCGCCAGGTTGCGGCCGGTGAGCGCGACGCTGATGCTCTGCGCGTTCAGGCGGCTGGCCAGGCGGTTCGGCAGGTCGAAGCCGACGCGGACCTCACGCAGGCGCGTGTAGCTGGCGTCGTAGATGTAGTACTCGAGCGAGCCGAAGAGCGACTGGTAGTACTCCTCCGCCGTGACCTTCGTCGTGTTCGGCGTGCCGTTCTCGTTGACGCCCTGCACCGTGATGCCCGGGTTGTCGAAGTCCACCTCGCGGCCCTTGAGGGAGCTCTGGAGGACGCCCGAGTAGTCGCCGATGTAGTTCGTGTAGCTCACCATCTTGCCGCCGCGGCGGATGTCGAGCAGCGCGTTGACGGTGAAGCCCTTCCACTGGAAGGTGTTGTTCCAGCCGCCGATCCAGTCGGCCTGGATGTTCCCGAACGTCGAGAGCGTGTCGTCGTGCACCGGCAGACCGCCGCTCGTGATGAGGCGGCCCTGCTCGTCGCGCGCGAGCGCGTAGGTGCGGATCACGCCGGCCGGCTCACCGAGGCGGTTCTCGACGGCGATGTCACCGAAGAGGCCCTGGCTGAGCGTGATCGAGGAGACGCCCTCGGTCAGCTCGTCGACGCGGTTGCGGTTGCGGCCGTAGTTGAACGTGCTGGTCCACGTCAGCCCGCCCTGCTGGCGGATCGGGATCACGGAGAGCAGCGCCTCGACGCCCTTGTTGCTCAGGCGGCCGGCGTTGATCGCCTTGCTCGTGAAGCCCGACGCGGGCGAGATCGTGACGTTGAAGATCTGGTTCTTCGTGTAGCGGTCGTACACGGTGCCGTCGAGCGTCACGCGGCCGTTGAGCAGGCCGAGCTCGAGACCGACCTCGTTCGAGCGCGTGATCTCGGGCTTCAGCTGCGCGTTCGCCAGCGTGTTGCCGAGCGAGTACTGCGGCAGCGTGCCGAACTTCACCGAGTTGCCCGTGAAGGTCGTCGCCAGCAGGTACGGGTTCGCGTCCGCGCCCACCTGCGCGATGCCGCCGCGGATCTTCGCGAACGACAGCCACTTGTTGTCCTTCAGCGCCGGCACGGCGTCCGTGAGGACGACGGACGTGTTCACCGAGGGATAGAAGTACGAGTTCTCGCCCTTCGGCAGCGTCGACGACCAGTCGTTGCGGGCGGTGCCCTCGACGGTCCACCAGCCGTCCCACGTGAAGGCGGCCGAGCCATACACGCCGTTCACCTGGCGGCGCGTCACCTCCTGCGCGAGCGTCGGGTCGACGGCCGTGTTGGAGATGTTGTAGATGCCCGAGACGAGCAGGCCGGTCGTCTGCTGCGACTTCTGGTTGAACTGCTCGCGGCGCAGGTTGCCGCCGAGCGTCGTCTGCACGTTCAGCTTGTCGAGGAACGTGCGGTCGGCCGTCAGGATCAGGTCCGAGTTGTTCTCGTTGCGGTAGTCATCGAACGAGAGGAACCCGCCCTGGTACGACTGGTTGACGTACGTGCCGTTGATGTAGCCCGGCGAGAAGTTCTGGTTGCCCTCGAGCCGGTAGATGTCCGAGCCGGTGCGCGCCAGGAGGCTGATGCCGTCGGCGATCTGGTACGTCGCGCTGACGGAGCCCTGGAAGCGGTCGCGGTTGTCGCGGCGCGGGTTCTCGTACTGGATCCAGTACGGGTTGTTGTGGTAGTTGTAGTTCCAGTTGTACTCGCGCGACGTCGGGCCGCCGTTGGCGCGGCCGGTCTGCGCGTAGTCCTTGAGCGCGCTCATGTCGACCTGGCGGCCGAACCAGAAGAACTGCTCGAGGATCGAGTTGCTGTAGCCCGTGCCGACGCGGTTGATGGCGCTGTTGCGGATGTACTGCAGCGTCGCCGTCGTCGCGATCCTCGGGTTCACCTGCAGGTTGCCGCTCAGCAGCGACGAGACCTTGCGGAACGCGTTGTTCGGGACGAAGCCCTTGATCTGGTCGGTGCCGAGCGAGAGGCGCGCGTTGGCGCGCTCGGTGCCGCCGCTGACGGCGAGCGTCGACGAGAACGTGCGGCCGGTCTCGAAGAACTGGTCGACGTTGTCCGGGTGCGCGACCCACGGCTGCTGCGGGCCGGTGAACTGGTCGATCAGGCGGCCGTCGAGCTTCGGGCCCCAGCTCTGGTCGCAGCCGTCGCAGGTGCCGCGGCCGGCGCCGTTCACGTAGCGGAACGCGCCGCCGGCGCCCTGGCCGTACTGGTTCTGCCACTCGGGGAGGATCGACGGCTTGTCGAACTGCAGGAACGAGTTGAACTCGGTCCGCATGCGGCCGTCGCTGGCGAGCCCCTTCTTCGTCGTGATGACGACGACGCCGTTCGAGGCGCGCGAGCCGTAGAGGGCCGCCGCGTTCGGGCCCTTCAGGATCGTCAGGCTCTCGATGTCGTCCGGGTTCAGATCGCTGATCGCGTTGCCGTAGTCGTAGCCGTTGCCGAGCGTGCCGCCGCGGCTGGCGTTCGACACCGGGATGCCGTCGACGACGAACAGCGGCTGGTTGTTGCCGGCGAGCGAGTTCTGGCCGCGGATGATGATGTTGGTCGAGCCGCCCGGGGTGCCGGCGCCCGTGATCTGCACGCCCGAGACCTTGCCCTGCAGCTGGTTGACCAGGTTCTGCGCCTTGGTCTGCGTCAGCTCGGTGTTCGTGACCTGCTGCTGCGCGGTGCCGAGCGTGCTCTTCTCGCGCTCGATGCCGAGCGCGGAGACGACGACGCCGGTCAGCTGCGCGGCCGCCTGCGTGAGCGTGAAGTTGGCGGTGATGCTGGGGCCCGTCACGGCGATCGACCGCGACTGCGACTGGAAGCCGATGCGGCGCGCCGTGACGACGACCGTCTGGCCGACGGCGCGTGCGGGGAGCGTCAGCGTGTAGCGGCCGTCGTCGCGCGTCGACGCACCGACGCTGTACGCGGGGACGAAGACCTGGGCGGCCGTGAGGGGCTCTCCGCCCTCGACGGTCACCCGGCCGGTGACGGTGATCGGCGCCTGCGCGTACACCGCCGCCGGCGCGCCGGCGAGAGCGGCGCTGGCGACCAGCGACCTGACCAGAGTGCGATGCATGTGAAGATGGGGTGGCTGCATCGTGGAATTGCGTGCGCGCCGCGGGCCAGGGCGGGCCGACGACGTGCTGGGGACCGAACGACCCGCGCGGGGCCGGCAGAACACCGGCATCGCGCGTCGCCGCGGGGAGGGGCCCGACGTCCGCCCGGCCGACATCGGCGGGGCGCGAGGCGCGGCACCATGGCTCCACGGCGAACGCAGCGGGCTGCTACGGGCGAACCCCGTTCGCCGGCGCGCGCCCCGACGGGGCGACACGCGCGAACGGAATGCGCTCAACGCTGCTGGACCCCGCTAAATAGTGCATCGTCACCTGTTCGTCACGTCTCGCCACAGATGAAGGCCGTTTCATCCCGCGCAACGCTCGGCTCGCCACGCGCCGGATCCGGTCCAGCGCGGGGTGGGACGTGGGGCGAGGCGTGGGGCGAGGCGTGGGGCGAGGCGTGGGGCGAGGCGTCAGCGGTCCCGCGAGCGGCGCGTCCAGAGCAGGACCACCCCGCAGCCGGCGTCGGGCGCCATGTACTCGAGCGGGATCGACGCGAGCGTGGTGTGCACCTCGATGCCGTAGAGCTCCGCCGGGCGGACCAGCGTCTCGAGCGGCTGCCCGGCGTCGGCGATCCAGCGGACGCCGTCCACGTAGATCGCGGCGCGGCAGGTGGCGTTCGTGAGCGGGCCGGTGAGCGCGCGTGGGATGGCGATCTGCGTCGCGCCGAACTGCGTGCCGGTGCCGTTCGGGACGAGCCGCACGCCCGGCACCATCGCCACGGCTTCCAGCGTCGACGTCGGCCGCCACCTCTCCAGGTCCGCGCGCGTCACGAAGTGCCCCGCGCCCGACGCCAGGCGCCGCTCGAAGCCCTCGGCCATCGCGGAGGCGCGGCGCGCGGTCACGCGCGTCGTCGCCAGCACCGTCGCGTCGGCACCGAGCGCCAGCGCCACGGGCGTGACGCGGCCGCCGGCCAGCACGACGCGCGTGCGCACGGGGCGGAAGCCGATCGCACGCGCCTCGACGTTGCGCACGCCCGGCGGCAGCCCGCGCAGCACGAAGCCACCGTCCTCGCGCGTGACCGCGGTGACGGTGGCCGCGCTGGCGTCGACCACGCGCACCTCGGCCCCGGCGACCGGCAGGCCGGCGGCGGTGCGCACGGTGCCGCGCAGCACGGCGTGCGTCGGCGCGGGCACGCTCTCCTCCGGCGCGCCGGTCTCCGGCGACGCGCCCGGGGCTCCAGCGGCCGGAAGCGGCACCAGCGCCAGCGCGACGACGCGCGTGCCGAAGGCGACCTCGGAGACGGCCACCGCGCCGTCGGCTCCCTGCGCGCGCAGCTGCAACGGCACGTCGGTCGGCACGCCGCAGAGGCGGAACGCGCCGTCGTGGCCCGTGCGGACCGCGACCTCGCGCGGCGCCTGGCGCACGCCGCCCTGCCCGATCGTCCACACGACCCAGCTCGCCGTGACGTCGGCGACCGCGCCCGGGGCGCCCGGTGGGGCGACGAGGCCGAGCAGCAGGCCGGTGTGCGTCTCGCCAGCCGCGGGACAGAGGGCCGCGTGCACCGCCGACGCGGCCGGCGTCGCGAGCCGCACCTCGGCGTGCGCGCCGGGCGTCACGTCGACCGTCGCGACCGGCGTCCCGATGCGCTGTGCGTCGAGCGCCGGATGCAGGAACGCGACGCGGTGCCGCCCGGGCGGAACCGAGTCGAAGCGGAAGCGGCCCGCCCGGTCGGTCCGCGCCGTCAGCGTCGTGCCGTCGAGCCAGACCTCGACGTCCGGCAGCGCGGCGTCGGTGAGCAGGCTGTCGTACACGACGCCGCCGAGCGTGCCTGGGCCGGTCGGCACAGCGGCCGGAGGCGACTGGGCGCCGAGCGGGGCCCAGGGAGCGACCATCGCCAGGACGGCGCGCGCCACGCGGAGTGCGCGGGAGATCGACACGTCGCGAAGATGCGCGCGGATGGGACGGAACGACAGCCGGCCGGCCCCAGAGCGGGACCGGCCGGCCGTCACCTCCACGTCAGTGCGTCGTCACGTCGCCGTGACGCCGCGGCAACTCACGGGCAGCCCGGCCCCTTGAGCGCCGCGTCACCGGTGCGGTCGCGGTAGATGCACTCGGCCTGCGGGACGACCTGCTGGCGCGCGACCGTGAAGCCCGTGCCGCCCAGGGGCAGCGAGGCCAGGCGGCCGAAGCGGCGCACGTCGATCCACCGGTGCCCCTCGAGCAGCAGGGACAGGCGGCGCTCGACGAGCAGCGCGTCCAGGAAGGCCGCGTCGTTGGCCGGCGCCGCATAGCGGCTGCCCGTGGCGCCGCCGGCGACCTGCGCGACCGTGTTCAGCGTCGTCAGCGCGCCCGTGCGATCGCCCGTGAACCACTGGGCCTCGGCCTTGAGGAGCCACAGCTCCTCGTTGTCGATGATCGGGATGGGCGTGCTGCTGGCCGGGTACTGCGCGAAGACGCGAGTGCTGGCGTCCGACCCCGCCTGCGAGCGGGACGGCGCCGTCGTGATCTTCGACAGGCGCGTGTCGTTCTGCGGCACCGACGCGTCGGTCGTGATGGACATGTGCGCGTAGATGTTCGTGCGCTCCGTCCACAGGAGGTTCACCTGGTCGCCAGCCGCCGACGAGAACGTGTTGAACACGCCCGTGTTCAGGTTGCTGCTGGAGAGCGTCGGGGTGATGAAGCTCTGCCCGAGCGCCGCCAGCGCGGCCGTGTAGCACGCCTGACCGCAGCCGAGCGAGCCGCGGTAGGCCTCGACGCGCGCCTTGAGGGCGCGGTTGAACTGCGCGAAGGTGGTCGGCGTCGTGAAGCCCGTGAAGCCGCCACCCGCCGTCGGCAGCGTGAACGGGAACGCCGACCCGCCGGCGCGCAGGTTCGTGAGGCCCGCGTCGAGCGTGTTGGTGATGTAGCGGAAGGCCGAGTCGCGCGAGACGAACGGCGCCACCGCCTGCGGGTCGGGCAGCACCTGCACGGCGATGCCGAGGTCGTGGCGCGTGTTGATGAGATAGAGGAGCTGGAGCGCCTCCATCGTCTGCGCGAACCCGCGCGCCGCCGCCGCCTGCTGCGTGCCGAGCGTCGCCGCGGAGGCGTCCACCGCCGTGTAGAAGTTGGCGATGTTGCGCAGGTTGCTGTAGCGGCCCGCCCAGTTGCCGGTGCCGAAGCTCGCGTTGTCGTTGTAGTCACGGAGGTAGCCCGTGACCCAGCGCGAGTCCTGCAGCTGGAAGAAGTACCCCTCGCGGCCGAAGATCGCGACGTCGCGGACGTAGTCGTCCGTGTTGTCGCGGTCCGTCGCGAGGATGCCCGTGGCCTGCAGCTGGAGGGCGCCGAGCGGGTTGGACCCGGCGGCCTCCGGCGTCACGCTGATCGGGTTGGCCGTGACGAGCTGCTTGTCGCTGCACGCGGCGAGGACGCCGCAGGCGAGCATCGCGCCGGCCCGGCGGGCCCACGCCGAGGCGCGCGGGCGCACGGCGCCCGTCGTGAGATTGGAGGTCATGTATGTCGCGCGCATCGGTTAGAAGCCGAGGTCGAACTGGATCGAGAACTGGCGCACCGCCGGGAACGGCGCCAGGTCGATGAACCGGTTCAGGTTCGTGTTCGCGAAGTTGTTGAACTCGGGGTCGTAGCCCCAGTAGTCGGTCGCCATGAGCAGGTTGCGGCCCTGCAGGCTGACGCGGAGCGAGTTGGCGCGCACACGGCGCGCGAACGACTGCGGCGCGTCGAACGCCACCTGCACCTCGCGGAGGCGCACGTTGCTGCCGTCCTCGAGGTACGCGCGGGCGTCGTTGCCGCCGTTCCACGCCGCGTAGTTGTACTCGCCCTTCGGCATGCCGGCGACCGGCGACGGATCGTCGTAGTCGCGCGACGTGCCGCCCTCGTCATAGAGCGTGTGCGTCATGTTCGCGACCATCCCGCCCTTCCGCCAATCGACCAGCGCGGACACCGTGAAGCGCCCGAACTGCACCGAGTTGTTGAAGTTCATCAGGAAGTCGGGGTTCGCGTCGCCGATGACGGTGTCGCGGACCACGTAGTCCGTCCCGCTCTTCGCGTTCGGGTTCTTGGCGAAGTACCCGTCCTCGAGCGGCAGGAGCGTCGTCGGGTTGAGCGGCGCGTTGCCCCAGATGTAGGTCGTGCGGTAGCCCGAGGCGAGCGAGTTGCGGCCCCACGAGACGCCGAACGACCCCGGCACCGTGAAGCGCGGGATGCTGGCCGGCAGGTCGTTCACTTCCTGACGGTTCGTCTGGAAGTTGATGCGCGACGTCCAGGTGGTGGTGCGCGTCTGGATCGGCAGCAGCTGCAGGCCGAGCTCGAGGCCCTTGTTGGTCAGCTCGCCGGTGTTCAGGACGAGGTTCGTGAAGCCGCTCGACGGCGCGGCCGGTGCCGTGAACAGCAGGTCGGTGATCGTGCGGTCGTAGACCGTGGCCTCGAGCACCGCGCGGCCACCGAAGCCCTGCAGGTCGGCGCCGAACTCGGTCTCGCGCAGGCGCTCCGGCTTGATGTCCGGGTTGTTCACCGTGGCCGGGCGCGTGAGGCTCGTCTGCCCGCCGATGGCCGTGCCCGAGCCGAGGACGAGGAAGCGGTCGGCGAAGCGCGGGCGGTTGCCGGTGAAGCCGAGGCTCGCGCGCACCTTGATGTTGTCGAGCTGCGTCACCATCGGCGTCTCGAGCAGGTACGATCCCGCGACGCGCGGGAACGCGTACCACTTGGAGCGCTCGCCGTAGGAGCTGGAGCGGTCGAAGCGCACGCCGCCGTTGATCGCCAGCTTCTCGCCGAAGGCGAGGATCTGCTCGGTCACCGTCGCGAACTGGTCGCGGAAGATGAAGCCGTCGGCCGCCACGTCCAGCTGCTGCGCGGCGCCCGTCACGAACGGGTTCGTGATGCCCGGCTGCACGCCGCGGGCGCGCACGCGGCCCACGTTGCCACCCTGCCGCTCGTAGCCGGTGCCCACCGCCGTCGTGAACGACGCGATGGCGCCCGGGGTGAACGTGTGCGTCAGGTTGGTGTTGAAGTTGTAGTTCAGCTGGCGGATGTCCGAGTACGCCAGCGTGCCGAGGAGGTTGTCGTTCGGCTCGAACTGCAGGAACGCGGGCGAGCGGATGTCGCCCTCCTGCTGGAAGCGGTCGAAGCCGCCCTGGACGTTCAGCGCGAGGCGGTTCTTGTCCGTCTCCACCGCGTTGTACGTGACGTTGGCCGAGCCAGTCGAGCGGTAGACCTGCTCGTTCACCTTCACGTACTCGAACGTCTGGAACGGGTTCGACGTCGACGCGCCGCCGCCATTGAACGGGTTCTCGGGGTAGTTGCCGTTCGCGTCCTTCTGGCCGTAGGGGATGACCCACGGCGAGTAGGCGAAGTTGTAGATCGGGCTGACCGCCGCGTTGTCGTTGTTCGACAGGCCGCGGTTCAGGTCGTTGCGCGTGACGTTGATGCCGAGGGACGCGCGGAAGCGCTGGCTGAACTGCTGGTCGACGTTGAAGCGGCCGGCCTGCAGGTCGCGGCCCGTGCGCGGCGCGAGGCCGGTCTCGTGGTCGTTCGTCAGCGACGAGAAGAACTGCGTCCGCTCGTTGCCGCCGGTCAGCGACAGGATGGTCGCGTACGACGGGCTCTTGTTGTCGTAGAACTCGCTCTCGATGTCGCGGTTCGCCGACGCCGGGATGGTGCCGCTGGGGAAGAGCGCCTTGAGCGCGTCCTCCGCGCTCTCGCCGTTGCCGTACGGCAGGTCGACGATCTGCTCGACGCTCGTGAACTGCCGCTGCCCGAGCTTGCGCAGCATGCCCTGCGTGCCGACGCGCTGCACGAGGTTGACCTTCGTCGCGCCGGCGATGCCGCGCTTGGTGCGGATCACGACCACGCCGTTGGAGGCGCGCGAGCCGTAGAGGGCGGTCGCGGCGGCCGACTTCAGGACCTCGACGCTCTCGATCTCGTTCGGGTTCAGGTCGGCGAGGCGGTTCACGACGGCGTCCTGCGACGTCGCGATGCCGGCCCCGGCGCCGGTCAGCGAGTTGGCGCCCGAGGAGTAGCCCTCGTTCGAGAAGATCACGCCGTCGACGACGATCAGCGGCTGGCCGTTGCCGAGCACCGACGTCACGCCGCGGATCTGGATCTGGCCGCCGCCACCCGGGGCGCCCGAGTTCATGTCGATCTTGGCGCCGAGGACCTTGCCCTGGAGCGCCTGCTCGATGGACTGCGAGGGCGCGCGCGTGACCTCCTGCGCGTTGACGACGCTCACCGCCGTCGTCGCGTTGCGCGTCGAGAGCGAGGTCGTGTTGCCCGTGATCGTGACCTGCTCCAGCTGGAGCACGTCGCGCGTGAGGGCCACGTTCACCTCGGCCTGGCCCGCCGCGAGGGCGACCTCGCGCTGCTGGTACCCGATGCGGCGGAAGCGGAGCGTGGCGCCCGCCTGCGGCACGACGACCGTGAACTGCCCCTGCTCGTTCGTCAGCGCACCGGCGGTCGTCCCGAGGACCTGGACGGTGACCGCGCTCAGCGGCTCGCCGGTCGAGGCGGTGACGCGCCCGGTGATCCGGCGCTGCGCCGCGGCGTCCTGCGCCACGACGGCGAGCGCGACGACCGCGGGGAGCGTCGCACGAAGTCGATTCACAATTCCTCCTACAGGGTGGTGATCAGCACCGTCCCGGGGCGGGACGGCTGCAAGCCGCGGTGGCCCGGGCAGGCGCCGCAGCGGCAGCGCGACGCCGGTGGGGGACGTCGCGACACGGATGGCCACCCACGGGCGGGGGGATCGTCCCGGGGAGGGACGCCGCGCGGGGGCGTGCGGCCGGATGCATCGACGGAACCCGGCACAACGCGTTCAGACCCTGCGTGCCAACCGCCGGTCACACGCTCATGACGAGTTCCGTCACAAATCCTGACATTGCGCACGCCCTGCGTCGGCAAACATGCGTCTTGTCCCGACCGATCGTCACAGGTCCCACGGCCCCGGTGGGACGAGTCGCACACGGGACGCGACGTGGCGGGCGCCCGCGCGCCCCGCCTAGATTCGTCGGCTGCGCGACCACGCTGGCCCTGCCGGCCGCGAGGGGCGCGCCCACCCACTCGATCCGCGACCATGGCTTCGTACGACGTCATCATCCTGGGCGGCGGCCCGGCCGGCTACGTGTGCGCCATCCGCTGCGCCCAGCTCGGCCTCTCCACGGCCATCATCGAGCGCGAGGCGCTCGGCGGCACGTGCGTGCTCTGGGGGTGCATCCCCGCCAAGGCGCTCCTGGAGAGCGCGGCCCTGGCCAACAAGATCCGCCACGCCAACGACTTCGGCATCACCGTCGGCGACGTGTCGTTCCACTACGGCACGGCCATGAAGCGCTCGCGCGCCGTCAGCACGCAGAACTCGAAGGGCGTCGAGTTCCTCATGAAGAAGAACAAGGTCACCTACCTCAAGGGGACCGCGAAGCTGGCCGGCCCGAAGAGCGTCACGCTCACCGGCGCCGACGGCAAGTCGGAGCGCCACGAGGCCAAGAAGGCCATCGTCGTCGCCACCGGCTCGCGCGTGCGCGGGCTGCCGCAGATCGGCCTCGCCCTCGACAAGAAGGTCGTGCTGTCGTCCGACGAGGTGCTCGTCCTCGAGCAGGCGCCCAAGACGATGGCCGTCATCGGCGCCGGCGCGGTGGGCTGCGAGTTCGCCGACGTCTTCAACGCCTTCGGCACCAAGGTCACGCTGATCGAGGTGCTGCCCCAGATCCTCCCGCTGGAGGACGCCGACTGCTCGGCCGAGGTGGCCAAGTCGTTCAAGAAGCGCGGCATGGACGTGCTGACCAGCGCCAAGATCAGCGACGTGAAGGTCGGTGCCGACGGCGCGACCATGAGCGTCGAGGTCAACGGCGCCAAGCAGCAGCTGGCGGTCGAGAAGGTGCTGGTGGCGGCGGGCCGCGCGCCCAACGTCGAGGAGGTCGGCCTCAAGGAGCTGAACGTCCAGCTCACCGAGCGCGGCTTCGTGAAGATCGACGACCGCTTCGAGACCAGCGTGAAGGGCGTCTACGCGATCGGCGACGTCGCGGGGAACCAGATGCTGGCCCACAAGGGCTCGCGCGAGGGCCACGTGCTGGCCGAGCTGCTGGCCGGTGCGCACACGCACCCGGTCAACTACAAGAACATCCCGAGCTGCACCTACTGCCACCCGGAGGTCGCGTCGATCGGCCTCACCGAGGCGCAGTGCAAGGAGCAGAAGCTGGACTACAAGATCGGGAAGTTCCCGTTCAGCGCGAACGGCCGCGCGCGCACGGCGGGCGAGACGGACGGCTTCGTGAAGATCATCCGCGACGCGAAGTACGGCGAGATCCTGGGCGCGCACATCGTCGGCGCCCACGCCACCGAGATGATCCACGAGCTGGCCGTCGCGCGCGAGAACGAGTTCACGGTGGAGGAGATCGACCTCGCGGTGCACGCGCACCCGACGCTCTCCGAGGCGGTGGCCGAGGCGGCGCTCGACTCGCTCGGCAAGATGATCCACGCGTGAGCCGCGCGTGAGCCGATCGGGCCGCGTCGGCGGCTTCGCGGTCCCGCTCGGGCTGTTCATGCTCGTCGGGATCGCGCTGTGGGGGTGGAACGCCTGGCGCCTCGTGCGCGGGCGGGCCACCCCCGCCGTCGTCGTGTCCTCGACGGTCGACCGGTCGAGCGGGCGCAGCGGCACGTCCTACCGGCCGGCGGTGGAGTACCGCTACGTCGTCGGCGACTCGGAGTACGTCGGCACCGCGGTGCTGCCCGGGCGAGGAGAGGGGCGCGGCCGCGGGTGGGCCGAGCGCATCGCCGCGCGCTACGTCCCGAACGACTCGACGACGGCGTGGGTCGATCCGCGCGATCCGTCGAACGCGTACCTCGTTCGGCAGCCCAGCGCCGGCGTGCTGCTGATGATCGCGGCGCCGCTGGCCGTCATCGGGCTGCTGCTCGTGGACGGGTCGGTCGGATCGCGGGACGATCCGATGCCGCCGCCCGATCCCGCGCCCGCGGGACCGGGCAGCTGGGTGGTCGCGCTGCGCGATCCGCCCGCGCGCGAGGCGAATGCGGTCGCGCGCGCCGCCGGCCGATGGCGGCCCGCCGCGCTGGCGGTCATCGGCGCGCACGTGGTGCTGGTGGCGTGGTGCGCGGCCGACGAGCCGGGGATGCGCGAGACGCTCGCCGCCGCGTGGCGCGCGACCTTCGGCGACGGCTTCTTCGTCTTCGACGTCGCGGTGCTGGCGGGCGCGTGGTGGTACGTCGCGCGGCGGCGGCGGGCCGCGGCGCGGACGGCAGCACGCGTGCGCGGCGCGCGGGTGCTGCTCGACCAGCCCGCGGTGCGCATCGGCAGCGCGGTGAGCGCGGCGCTGCAGCCGATGTTCGCGAGCGAGCGGGCCGCGCTGCGCGACGCCACGCTGACGCTGGAGCACGAGACGCGCGAGATGCCGTCGGGCAAGGTGCGGCATCGCGACGCGCACGCGCCGCTCGACGCCGGCGGCGGCGCGACCGAGGCGACGTCCGCGGCGACGTACGTGCTGCCCGCGCACGCGATCGCCTCGTCGACGCGCGCGGACGAGGCGCCGCGCACCGCGTGGGCGTTCGTCGCCCGGCTGCGCTTCACGGACGGGCACGAGGCGACGCTGCGCTTCCCCGTCCGCGTGCACGCCGCGTCAGCTACAGGTTAGGATCCCGCCGCGCGCGTCGATCTCGGCCTGTGGGAACGGGATCACGCGCGGGCCCAGCTGGCCGCCGCCGAGCTCCGAGCCCAGCTCGTTGAAGAAGCCGAACATCCGCATGTCCACGAAGCGCGCGCCGCTCTCGAACAGCAGCGAGTAGCGCTTCTGCCGCAGGATCTCCCGCAGCAGGTCGGTGCGCGTGGCGAGGCTCGCGGCGGTGCGCGCGGGCAGCCCGCCGGCGCGCGAGCGGACCGTGTTCACCAGCGCCAGCGCCTCCGCGTCGCGCTGCAGCCCCCACAGCACCTCGGCGCGGATCAGCAGCAGCTCCTCGTTCGTGAGGATCGGCAGCGGCGTGGTGGGGCCGGTGATGTTGGTGAAGAGGATGTCGGACGCGATCGTGCCGTCCGAGTTCTCCTTCCGCGCCGTCGCGTCGCGCCGGACCTTCGACAGCCGCAGGTCGCCCGCCTCGGCGTCCGCCAGCACCTTGGGGTTGGCGCGGTAGACCGACGGGTCGTAGTTGGCGTTCGCGAGGTCGCCCGACGCCGTGCTGTAGACGTGGTACACGCCGTCGCGCAGCGTGCCGGTCTCGCTCGCGAACGACTCGCCGAGCGCGGTCAGCGCCGACTGCAGCGCCGCGGTGCCCACGGAGCCGTTGCGTGCGTAGTCGATGAAGCCCAGGTAGGTCAGCGCCTTGGCAGCGAGCCCGCGGTTGAAGCGGCGGAACGTCGTCGGCGTGTTGAAGGTGCCGTTGCCCGTGAAGCCGCTGGAGAGCGTGAACGGGAACGCCGTGCCGCCCGCGGCCAGGTCCGCCGCGGCCGAGTCGAGCAGCGCCACCGCGTACGCGAGCACGGCCGGCTTGCAGCGCACGGGATCGAGCGTGCCGGAGCCACTCAGGATCGGCACGCCCAGCGTGTCGCGCGTCTCGATGAGGCGGATGTACTCGAGCGCCTGCAGCGTGCGCGCGTAGCCGCGCGCGGCGGCCTTCTCGGTCGCCGATAGCGACGTCGAGGCGTCGACGCCGCGCGTCAGCAGCTGCGCGCCGCGGATCGTCTGGTAGAGCGAGTTCCAGGTGAAGTCCACCAGGAAGGCGCCAGGGCTGAACTGCCCGAGCGGCTGCAGCAGGTAGCGTGGATCCGCGACGTCGATGCGGTACGCGTCGCGCCCCATCGTCTCGAGCACGAGGATCTGGAAGGCGTGGCGCTCGCGGTCGCCCGCCAGCAGCCCCGACGCCTGCCCCTGCAGCTGCGCGGCGTCGTTCACCACATCGCCGATGGTGGGGTTGTTGTAGTCGGGGACGAACGGGTCGGAGCACGCGATGCCGAGCGGTACGGACGCCGCGAGCGCGACGAGCGCGCGGCGGACGCGGGACATGGTGGGCATGTCAGAACCCCGCGCTGACGGTGAGGTAGAACGTCCGGCTGGGCGGGAACGGCGCGAGGTCGATGAAGCGGCTGATCTGCTGGCTCCCGAAGTTGCTGACCTCCGGATCGACGCCCGCGTACTTGGTCCACGTGACGAGGTTGCGGCCGCTCAGCTCCACGCGCGCCACGCGCACCGCGCCGCCGAACGCGCGGCGGGTCAGGCCGGCCGGCAGCTCCAGCGACGCCACCACCTCGCGCAGCTTGGCGAACGACGCGTCCTGCACGTACTGCGCGTTGCCCACCGCGTCGTTCTCGCGGGCGCGCCCTGCCCCGCCGTCCGGCCGGTCGGGTGCGAGGCCGCCACCGTCGTAGACGTTCTGCGTGATGTTCACGAGGTCCGCGCCCGGCTGCCAGTCCACCAGCGCCGAGAGGCGCAGCCGCCGCCACGTGACGTCGTTGCTGACGCCGAGCGTGAACGACGGCGCGGCGTCGCCCTTCTGCTCCACGCAGCCGCCGTTGCAGCCGCTGGCGACGATCTGCGTCACGCGCTTCCCCACCTCCAGCCGCCCGATGCCGTAGCCCGCCCCGAAGGCGACGCGCTGGCCCGTCGCGTCGCGCTCGATGTTGAACGCGGTCACGCCGGCCGGCAGCGCGGTCACGACGCCGACGTTGCGCGCGAACGTCGTCCGCGACACCCAGGTCACGGTGTTGCTCCGCAGCGGCGTGAGGTCGAGCGCCGCCTCGAAGCCGCGGTTCCGGATCGTGCCGCCGTTGCGGATGTCGACCTGGTATCCGAGCGACGGCGCGGTCACGAAGTGCAGGATCACGTCGTCGATGGTCTTCTGGTAGCCGGTGAGCGCGAGGAACGCGCGCCCGCCGCCGAGCGAGAGGTCGACGCCGCCCTCGATCTCCGTCTGCCGCTCGGGCTGGATCGCGGTGTTGCCGTTGATGGGCCCGGGCTGCAGCGCGTTCTGCCCCTGGTACGTGTTGGCGAGCGCCGGCGAGTACTTCTGGATGTAGAGCGGCTGGTTCCCCGACTGCCCCACCGCCACGCGCGGCTTGATCTCGTCGACGAAGGCGAGCGGCGCCGGGATGCGGTAGGCGAGCGACGCCTTGGGGAAGACGTAGAACTTGTCGATGTCCCCGTTGACCGTGCTCCGCTCCGCGCGCGCGCCGACGGTCGCCAGCAGCCGCTCCTTGAGCGCCAGCACCTCCTCCTGCGCGTAGAGCGCGAGCCCGCGCACCGCCGTGCGGTCGGCGAAGACCTCGGAGGCGGAGCCGCGATTCACGTTCTCCTGCCCCGCCACGACGTCGCGCGTCACGACGTTGGTGGAGCGGCGCTGCGTCACCTCGCGCTGCACGCCGACGGCGGTCGTGGCCGTGAAGCCGAGGTCCGCCGGCGTCCACCCGTGCACCGCGCTCAGGTTCACGTTGGCCGCCAGCGAGTTCGCGCTCAGCGCGGTGAGCGTCCCGGGCAGGCCGTCGTTGGCCTCGAAGTAGAGGGCGCGCGGCGAGACGACGTTCACCTGCTCGTTGTAGCGATCGAGCCCGCCGTCCGCCCGCAGCTCCAGCGTCTGCGTCGGGCGGCGCATCAGGCCGTACGACAGCCGCGCGTTCGGAATCAGGCGATACACTTCGTCCGGCGTCCGGATCAGGTCGCGGTTCTGGAACAGGTTCGTGACCGCGAACGGGTTGTGCGGATACACGCCGTCGCGCGGCCGCATGTCGAAGAAGCTCGGCGTCCCCGCGAAGACGAAGTACGGCGTGATGTTCGCGTTGTCGTTGTTGCTGATGCCCCGGCGCGTCAGCGTGCGCACCAGCGTCGCGCCCACCTGCAGCACCGCACGCGAGCCGAGCGTCTGCCCGAGGCTGAGGCGGACGTTCTGCTTCTCGTAGCCGGTGTTCTTCTGGATGCCGCCGTCGTGCAGCGCCAGCCCCGACGCGTAGTACGTCGTGCCGCCCTCGGTGCCGCCGCGCACGGCGAGGCTCGTCTCGAAGTTGAAGGGCGTCTCGCCGAACAGCTGCTCCTCGAAGTCGCAGAAGCCGTTGCACCGGGCGTAGTTCTCCTCGACCTCGGCGGCGCTGAGGCCGCGCGCCGTGCCGAAGGCGCGCGCCTCCTCCAGCGTGAAGCGCCGCGCGCCGAACTTGCCCGAGAGCTGCCGCGTGCCGAAGCGCTGCACCAGGTCGCCGCCGGCGCGCGCGCCGCTGCCGCGCTTGGTGCGGATGACGATGACGCCGTTCGACGCCTTCGAGCCGTAGATCGCCGACGCCGACGCGCCCTTGAGCACGTCGATGCTCTCGATGTCGTTCGGGTTGAGGTCCGCGATCCGGTTGACGCCGTTGTCCTGGTTCGACGCGTTGGAGCCGACCGCGGTGCGCGTCGCCACGGAGATGGCGTTCGTGCCGGTCTGCGTGACGTCGTTGCTGACGATGACGCCGTCCACCACGTACAGCGGGTCGGCCGAGCCGAAGACGGAGGTCACGCCGCGCAGCCGCACCTGGTTGCCGCCGCCGGGTGCGCCCGAGTTGGCGACCACCTGCGCGCCGGCGATGCGCCCCGCGAGCGCGTTCTCGAGGCTGGCCGCGGGCACGGCCGCCATCTGCTCCGCGCTCACCTGCGCGATGTCGTTGGCGGCGTTGCGACGCGACACCTGCGTCGCGGCGCCCGTGACGACGACGTTCTCCAGCCGCAGCACGTCGCGCGCGAGCGTGATGACGACGCTCGTGTCGGCGGCGCCGACCGGTGTGTCGACGCGGCCGTAGCCGATGCGGCGCACCAGGAGCGTCGCGGGCGCCGACGTCGGCAGGCGGAGGACGAACGCGCCGCGCTCGTCGGTGACGGTGCGGATGGCCGTTCCGCCGACGGTCACGGAGACGGCGGGCAGCGGCTCCCCGGTGGCGCGATCGGTCACGCGGCCCGTCACGCGGCGCTGGGCCTGCGCGATGGAGGACAGCGCGGCCACGGCGGCGATGGCGTACGCGAGCACTCTCGACACGAGACCCTCCCGGTTCACGGGGTTGGCGTCCGGCCGGCGGTGAAAGCGGTATGTGCCGGCACGCTAGGAATTTCCGGGCGGGCTGTCAAACGCCGATCGGTGCGCCGGCCATCCGCGTTCGGTTAATTTCCGCGCATGTCCTCGCCTCCCCGCCGTCTGTTCGTCGTCGCGCTCGGCACCATGCCGTACGCCGAGGGGCTCGCGCTGCAGCGCGCTGTGGCACGCGCGCGCATCACCGGCGCCATCGCCGAGGACGTGCTGCTCCTCGTCGAGCACCCGCCGGTGTTCACGCTCGGCCGCTCGACGAAGGCGAGCAGCCTGCCGCTGCCGGCCGAGGCGCTGCGCGCGCGCGGGATCGAGGTGCACGAGATCGAGCGCGGCGGCGACGTCACCTTCCACGGGCCGGGCCAGCTCGTCGGCTATCCGATCGTCGACCTCAAGCGGCACCGCAAGGACCTGCACTGGTACCTGCGGCAGGTCGAGGAGGCGCTGATCGAGGGGATCGCGCCGTTCGGCCTCGCGGGCACGCGGAGCGCGGGCTACACGGGCGTCTGGGTCGAGTCGCGCGACGCAGCCGGCGCCGTCGTGTCGCGCAAGCTCGCGTCGATCGGCGTGCACGCGCGCGACTGGGTCACGTGGCACGGCTTCGCGCTCAACGTGACGATGGAGCCGCTGCGCTTCTTCGACCTCATCGTGCCGTGCGGGATCGCGGGCGTCGACATGACGTCCGTGGCGCGCGAGCTGGGCGCGGGGCGCGAGGCGAGCGTCGAGCGCGTGGGACGCGAGGTCGCGCGCGGCTTCGGCCGCGTGTTCGACCTCGTGCCCGTGTTCCTCACGCCCGACGAGCTGCGCGCGCGACTCCCCGCCGACGCTGAGGTGCCGGCGGCGGTCTCCGCGTAGACGCGCGCCGTCAGCGCGCGCGCAGCATCACCGTCCGCGTCGTGCCGTCGCGCGGCGCGAACAGCTCCATGCGGTAGAGGCCCGGCGCGCGCGGCGTGAGCGCGAAGTCGTACGTCTCACCCACTGCCACGATCGCGAGCGCGCTGCGCGGCCGCGCGTAGGCGGCCGGCAGGTCCGCCCCGTCCTTCGCCAGTGGCCGCCAGACCACGAGCGACGTGTCCGCGGGTCCGGCGCCGACGACGCGCAGCCGCGCGGCGCCGTTCGGCTGGATGAACACCAGCCGGACGCGGTGCGCGACGCCCGAGGTCAGCTCCACCGTGTCGGCGGGCGAGCGGCCGTTCACCAGCATCGGCGCGGTGTCGCCCAGCTCCGGCGGCCCGCCGCGGCTGAACACCAGGATGCGGTCCGTGGCCGGGTCGAGCGACTGCCCGGGCTCCAGCACCAGCAGCGCGCCATAGAGCCCGGTCCCGATCTGCCGCGCCTCGTCCAGGTGCGCGTGGTACATGAAGGTCCCCGCGCGCGGCGGCGTGAACTCCGCCACGAACGAGTCGCGCGGCGCGATGGGCGGCATCAGGCGGCCGGGCGCGCCGCTCCATCCGGGCACGCCGTCGGGAAAGCTCTCGATCTCCAGCCCGTGCCAGTGGACCGCGGTCGCCTCGCGGGTGCGGTTGACGACGGTGATGCGCACCGGCTCGCCGCGCTCCAGCACCAGCATGGAGCCGGGCACCGCTACCGAGTCGTCCGCCGGCGCCACGTCGCCGCGCTGCAGCACGAACGCCAGCCCCGGCGCCGCGCCGTAGACCGCGGGCCGCTCGGTGACGAGCAGCCGCAGCCGACGCGGCTCCCGCTGCTGCACCGCGGTGACCTGGCCCCCAACCGTGGGCGCCGGGCGGACGTGCAGCCCCACCGCGAGCCCGAACATGCCGTGGTCGGCGTGCCCGCCCATCGCGTCCGCGCGGACGACCTCGCCCCCCGCCTCCGCACGCACGGCCGCGACCGATGCGCCGCCGAGCGGCGGGTGCAGGCGCGCGTTGCTCCCGACGTGCGCCGCCAGGTGGCAGTGGAAGAGCCAGTTCCCCGCCCGCTCCGGCACCCAGCGCACCGCCATCGTGCTGCGCGAGAGCAGGAACTCCGTCACCGCCATGCGCTGACGCGCGGGCGCGTACGTCGAGTCGCGCATCCCGTCGCCGCGGCTCTCGACGTGGAAGTAGAAGCCGTGCAGGTGCATCGGGTGCGCGCGCGGGCTGGCGTTCACGACGCGCCAGCGCACCGTGTCGCCCACGTCGTACGTCAGGCGCTCGGTGTGCGGCCACGACTTGCCGTTCATCACCGTCGCCAGCCCCCACGGCGCGTCGGCGGCGGCCGGGTCGAGGCGCGTGCGCGCCCAGACGCCCACCACCAGCACGCGGTCGGTCGTGCGCGCACCCTCGGCGTCCACGACGATCGCGCCCGAGAGCTGGCTGTCGGCGCCCTCGCGCGCGGCGAGCGAGGTGTCGCTGCCCGTGCGCGCCCAGTAGAGGAAGGTGCCCACCTCGCGCAGCGCGAACGCGACCTCGCGCGTGGCGCCGGGCGCGACGGCTATCGTGTCGCCCGTCGCGGCGGGACGCGCGTGCAGCCCACGCAGCACGAGCGTCGAGTCGAGCGTGTTGCGCACCGAGAGCCGCACCTCGGTGCCGACCGGCACGCGCACCAGCGGCCCGGGGATCTCGGTGGGCCGGCCGGCCTCGCCGAACGCATGTACGACGATGCCGATGCCGTCGTCCGCCTCCGGGTGCCAGGTCGCGCGCCGCGCCTCCAGCCGCAGCGTCAGCACGCCGTCGCGCAGCGTGCCCGCGGGGCGCAGGTTGCGGTTGATGGCCGCCTCGGCGACGGCCGGAGGCGTGGGCGTCGGATCGCGGGGGAGCGACGGCGCGTGGACGCGTGCCGTCGGGGCCAGCGCGAGCGCGGCGAGGACCAGCGTGAGCGGTCGCATGCCACCTCTCGGGTGCAGTCGGCCCCACAGTGGGACGATGCGAGGTGCGGTGCAAGCGTGCTCCACCCCACCGCGGCTCATCCCGGCCTCGGCTTCGGTCTATATTCCGGGGCCATGTCGGACTCGCCCCGCGTCTACGTCCCGCGCCCACGCGCCGTCCCCGCGCCCGAGACGCGCGACCTCTCCGCGGAGCTCAACCCCGCGCAGCACGCGGCCGCCGCGCACGGCGACGGGCCGCTGCTCGTCATCGCCGGCGCCGGCACGGGCAAGACGCGCACGCTCATCCACCGCGTCGCGCAGCTGATCGCCCGCGGCGTGCCGCCGGAGCGCATCCTCCTGCTGACGTTCACGCGCCGCGCCGCGCAGGAGATGCTGCAGCGCGTGGAGCGGCTGGTGGGCTCGGTGAGCCAGCGCGTGCACGGCGGGACGTTCCACGCCACCGCGCACCGCCTGCTGCGGCGCTACGGTCAGGCGGCCGGCATCGCGCAGGACTTCACGATCATGGACCAGGGCGACGCCGAGGACCTGATGCAGCTCTCGCGCGCGGCGCTGGGGCTGGCGGACCAGAAGCGGCGCGCCGGCGACCCGCCCACGAAGCGCTTCGCGAAGAAGGAGACGCTGCAGGCGGTCTACTCGCGCCACGTCAACACGGGCCTCGAGCTGGAGCACATCCTCGGCCGCGACTACCCGCACTTCGCGGAGCGCGTGGACGACTTCAAGCGCGTCTACGCCGACTACGTGGACCGCAAGGCGCAGCGCAACCTCGTGGACTACGACGACCTCCTGCTCTTCTGGGCGGGGATGCTCGACGCGCCGCAGCTGGGCGCGACGATCGCGGGGCTGTACGACCACGTCCTCGTCGACGAGTACCAGGACACGAACGTGCTGCAGGCGCGCATCCTCCGCGGGATGACGAAGCTGCACCGCAACCTCACCGTCGTCGGCGACGATGCGCAGAGCATCTACTCGTTCCGCGGCGCGCACTTCCGCAACATCCTCGACTTCCCGCAGCAGTTCCCCGGCACGCGGATGGTCACGCTCGAGCAGAACTACCGCTCCACGCAGGCCATCCTCGACACGTCGAACGAGCTGATCGCCCGCGCCGAGGAGCGCTTCAGCAAGCGGCTGTGGACCGAGCGCGCGGGCGGCGAGGCGCCGTGGCTGGTGAGCGCGAAGGACGAGGGCGAGCAGACGCGCTTCGTCGTGGACCGCGTGCTGGAGCTGCACGAGGAGGGGATGCCGCTGCGCGAGATGGCGGTGCTCTTCCGCGCGGGCTACCTCTCGGCCGACCTCGAGATCGAGCTCACCGCCCGCAACATCCCGTACGAGAAGTGGGGCGGGCTGAAGTTCCTGGAGGCCGCGCACGTGAAGGACGTGCTGGCGTTCCTGCGCGTGCTGGAGAACCCGCGCGACGAGGTGAGCTGGTATCGCCTGCTCCTGCTGCTCCCCGGCGTGGGCGACGTGACCGCACGCGCGGCGATCGACGCCGTGGCCGAAGCGGGGTGGGAGGCGTCGGGGCTGTCGCGCTTCACGCCGCCGCCCAAGGCGCGCGAGTGGCACGGCCGGCTGGCGACGCTGCTCGCGGAGCTGACGCGCGCGGTGCGGCGCGCGACGCCCGACCTCGGCGCCGAGATCGGGATGATCCGCCGCATGTACGACGCGCTGCTGCGCGAGCGCTACGACAACGCGGAGCCGCGGCTGGCGGACCTCGAGCAGCTGCAGACGATCGCGGCGGGGTACGCGGACCGCGCCGCCTTCCTCTCCGCGCTCGCGCTGGAGCCGCCGAGCGCGACGCAGGACCTCGCGGGCGCGGACGAGCCAGGCGAGGACGACGCGCTCGTGCTCAGCACCGTGCACTCGGCCAAGGGCAAGGAGTGGGACGCCGTGTTCGTGATCTGGGCGGCGGACGGGATGTTCCCGCTCGCGCGCGCGGCGGGCGATCCGGACCAGCTGGAGGAGGAGCGCCGGCTGCTCTACGTCGCGCTGACGCGCGCGCGGCACGAGCTGTACGTGACCTATCCGCTCAACGCGTACAACTCGCGCATGGGCGCCGACTACTCGATCGACCAGCTGTCGCGCTTCCTCGACCGCGGCGTGCGCGCGACGATGCAGCGCGTCGTGGTGGGCCACGCCGCCGGCGAGCCGCAGCCCGCCGCGCCGCCCGCGGCCGCGGCGGGGCTGGACCTGCGCGCGCTGCTCCGCGGGAAGTTCGCGGGCTGACCGGAGGATGCGCGGCGTAGGCGGCATCCCCGCGGCGCCGGCGCGTGTCCAACGCGTGGTCGGACGCGGGACGGGCTCGCGTCGGCCGTCGCCCACGCGTGCCGCATGCCCAACGTCGAGACGCAGCAGCGAGGACGCCATCCGTGGCTGGCGCGGGCGGCGGGCGTGGCGCCCGGCGCGCTGCTCACGGCCGCCATGCTCCTCGCCGTGGTGGCGAGCGCGCGCTCGCGCGGCGGCTGGCTGTTGCCGGGGCCTCGCGCGCCGATCCCGGGCGAGCGCGTTGTGTTCGTGGCGCCGCGTTCGTCCGACGCGACCGCGCCGACCGCAGCACCGCCGCGCGCGACGACCGACGGTCCCGCGGAGGGATCAGGCGCCGTCGCGCCGCCCGCGCCGATCGTGGGTCCGACCTCCGAACCGCCGACCGGCGCCACGCCGACAGGGACGCTCCCGGCAGTACCCCGCCTGCCCATCGCGTCGCGCGCGGGCGTGGACTCGCGTCTGGCGCGCCCGCGTGGCTACGTCCCGCCCGGCGTCGATGCGCGAGCACTCCGACTCGGCACGCCGCGGCCGGACCACGCGCCGCTCGACAGCGCGCGGCGCGACTCCGCGCTCGCGGCGATGCGCGCCGACCTCTCGGAGCACGCGTTGCGCGGGCGGATCCCCGTCGGCAGCGACGACGCGGGCAAGGCGCTCGCCCCGGTCGGCGCGACGGGGCTGTCCGCCGACGGGCGGCGCGACCTCGCGCGCGCCGCGATCGTGGACTGGCAGCGGCGGGATGCCGCGGCTCAGGTGCAGGAGAAGGGACGGCGCCCCGCGCTCACGATCTCGCGGCGCCTGTCGTTCGGCGGACCGCGCCCACCGGCGGTGAGCGACGCCGAGGTGCGCGCGATGTTCGAGCGGACGCAGGCGCGCGTGCGCCGTCGTGCCGACTCGCTGGCCTGGCTGGCGGAGTCCACCCGCGTGGCGCGCGAGCGCGAGGAGTCGCGTGGACAGTCGCCGGGATAGTCGGACGGCTCACCTGCCAACACGCCGGGCCACATTGCCTCTTGGAGGGACGCGGATGCTCCGGATCGAGCGGATCGAACGGATCGCTCCGCTCCGGCGCATGGGACATCGCCGTCAGGCGGGGCGATCCGGAGCATCCGCTTCATCCGGAGTATCCGTATCGCCCCCAGAAGCCAAAGGGCTCGCGCGCGCCGCCCCCTGAACGACGAACTGCTTTGACAGGATGACAGGATGACCAGGAGGCTCCGCGCAGCGCATGGGATGTCGCGCTCCATGGAGCCTCCTGGTCATCCTGTCATCCTGTCCTGCAGTTCCCGATCACGCAGCCGCCTACCGCAGCGGCCGCGGCTCCGGCGGCGCGGTGAGCCACGCCCGCAGCCCGGCGTACGGATCCTTCGGCGACGCCTTCGCCACCGCGACGATGCGCGCGATCGCGTGGCGCACGTCGCCGCCCTCGCGACGCAGCACCTCCTCGAACAGCCCCAGCTCTCGCGCGTAGGTGCGGCGCGCCAGCAGCGACGCGTTGTCGAGCTGCACGCGCGCGGCCCACGCCGCGGCGCGCGTGGGCCCGAGCGCCGAGAGCCGCGGCCCGATCGAGTCCGCGAGCAGCTGCCGCGCGCGCGCGTAGACCGTGTCGCGCGCCACGACGCGCGCCGCGCTGTCGGCGGACGTGCGCCCCGGATGCGCCGCGTACGCCGAGTCGATGCGCGACGCGAGCGCCTGCCAGAACCCGGCGAGCAGCTGGTCGTCCGCCCAGCGCGACTCGGCCCGACGCGCCGACGCCGTGTCGCCGCGCACCGCGAAGTACCGCCCGCTACCGTACGCGCCGACGAAGCTCGCGAAGCTCTCGTTGAAGACCGCCTGCCCCGGCGCGTAGAAGGTGTTGTGCGTCAGCTCGTGCACCACCGTGTTCGCGAGGTCGACCGAGTCCTCCTGCAGCGTCGTGTTCAGCAGCGGGTCGTCGAACCAGCCGAGCGTGGAGTACGCGGACGACGGCCGCAGGTAGACGTCGAAGCCGCGCGCGCGCAGCCCGCGCGCCGCGCGCCGCGCCGCCCCGAAGTCGAAGTAGCCCTTGTACGGCACGCGGCCGACGATCGGGAACCACCAGCTGTACGCCTCCAGCCGGTCGCGGTGCGCCGCCGACAGCACGAGCACCAGCGTGTCGCGCCCGATGTCGGTGTAGCGCGTGAAGCTGCGCCCCGCGTCCAGCCCGAGCGAGTCCACCGCGAAGCGGCGCGCGTCCAGCACCAGCCGCAGCTTGTCGCGCGTGCGCGCGTCCACCCCGCCCTGCTCCACCAGCTGCGCGATCGGCTTGCGTCGCGCGAGGATGCGCCCCTGCTCGTAGCCCGCGCGGCTGAGGAAGCAGCCCGTCGGCGTGAGCGCCAGCAGCACGAGGCCGGCCGCCAGCGCGGCAGCCAGGCGCAGGCGGCGGCGCGGACGGCGGGGCGCGCCCGTGGCGTTCATGGCATTCAGCGCGTTCATGGCGCCCACCGCACGCCCAGCCGGTGCGTGGCGCCGAGGGCCGCGTAGCCCTGGTAGGCGTAGTCCAGCCCCACCGCGCGGAAGCCGAGCCCGGCGCCCACGGTGTGCGCGGGCATCGCCTCGTCGCGCAGCAGCCGGCGTCGCACGCCGCCGCGCGCGTCGAGGGAGAGGTGTCCGCGCTGCCAGCGCAGCTCCGCGCCCGCCGCGGGCCGCGCCGCCTCGCCGTCCAGCTGCACGACTTCGGCGGTCGTCAGCAGCGACAGCGTCGGCGTGAGCGTCGTCGGCCGCGCGATGCCGACGCGCATGCGTCGTGGCAGCGGGCTCGCGCGTCCGAGCAGCGACAGCTCGCCGCCCAGGTGCTGCAGCGCGCCCGCGACGGTGAGGCCCGCGAGCGCGCGGCGCGGCAGCGGCGACGTCGCGGACGCCGCGGGCACCGTCCACGCGAGTCCCACGTCGCCCGCGATCGTCTGCCCCGACGCCTCGGCCACGCGCTGCCGCACGAGCGTCGCCGACGCGCCCGCGCGCACGCCCCACAGCGCACGCGCGAAGCCCGCGGTCACCGCCAGCTCGCCGCCCGTGACCGTGCGCCCCGTCGGCTCGTACTCCTGCGCCTCGGGCGCGTCGGGATACTGCAGCGAGCGCACGCCGACGGCGGCCGTCCCGCCCGCGACGCGCACCGCGCCCACCGCGGCGCCGAGCAGCGTGGTGGCCAGGAAGCGCTCGACGGACGCGCTGACGCCGCGGCCGCGCACGGTCGCCAGCTGCGCGGGCGAGTAGAAGAGCGACGCCTCGTCGCCACCGACGGCCGTGAACGCATCCGCCAGCGCGGCGGCGCGCGGCGCGGCAGGCAGCGACAGCACCGCGGCGGCGTGGCGTCCGCCGTCCTGCGCGCGCGCGGGTGCGGCGACGGCGGCCAGCAGCGACGCGACGGCCAGGGTGCGGACGGGAAGCATGCCTCGCAACCTAGCGCGCATCCCCCTACGGCGAGATGCGAATGATGCCCAGCTGCGCCTCGGCGTTCGCGGCGAACGGCCCGCCCTGCGGCGCTGCGAAGCGGAGCGCGGTCCCGATGCCGCGCGGGAGCTGCGTGTCGTACACCTCGAACGATCCCGGCAGCAGCGTCCCGATCGCCGGCTGCGCGCCGACGAACGGCCCGCTGCGCACCGGCAGCGGCCAGCGCGAGTCGCGTCCCAGCCCCTGCGTCAGCAGGCGGCGCAGCGCGCGCTCCCCGAAGCGGTAGCGCGCGGGGATGCGCGACCGCGGCACCAGGTTGATGCTGTCGGCGGCGAGCGCGATCACGAAGTCGCCGAACAGCGCCGGGAACGTCTCGCCCGCGACCTCCTCGACGTTGCGCCTGCCCGTGCGCGGGGTCTGCACCAGCCGCGCGAGGATGCCGTCCCCCTTCTGCACCATCAGCCAGCGCAGGAAGAGCCACGCGGCGCCTCGCTCCTCGAGCGAGCCGAGCGCGTCGAACGCGCTCACCGAGTGCGTGCTGGGCGCGCCGAGGTAGAGCAGCGCGTTCTCGATGTCGCCGCGGTAGAACGCGATCGCGGAGTCGGGCAGCAGCTGCGTCGACAGCCCGCGGCCCAGCGGCGCCGGGAAGCGCTTCTCGAACAGGCGCCCGCCCATCTCCTCGGCCATGTGGCTCAGGCCCTCGTTCAACCACGTCGTCTCGTCGGACCCGCGCCGCACCAGCACGTGCTGGTTGTACGAGATCATGTGCTGGAACTCGTGCAGGAACGTCGACGGCAGCTGGCGCACGACGTCGGTCGCGAAGTGCGCGCAGCTCCGCGTCCCCGCGGGATCCGGCACCAGCGCGTAGAGGATCTCGGCGCGGTTCGAGTTCTGGCTGCGCGTGCCGAGGTCCGTGCCGTTGAAGAAGCCGCGCACGAAGCCGTCCGCGCTGCACTGCGCGGCCGTCGTCAGCCCGTTGACGATGGGCGTCAGCAGCACGATCACGCGCCCGTTCCCGTCGATGTCCGACTCGGCGCCGAAGATCTCGACGTCCAGCGGGTGCAGCGTGCGGTCGAGCAGGTCGCCGAAGCGCCGCATCGCGAGCGAGTCGATGGGCGCCGGCGCTGCGCGGTCCTCGTAGACCAGCACGTTGGCGCCGACGTAGCGCAGCCGCGCGGTGCTGTTGGAGTAGGCGGTGCCGTCCACGCGCGAGAGCACGCGGAACGTCCGCTCGGTGCCGAGCGCGGGCGGCTCGGGCACGGGCAGGCCGGCGAGCGGCGCGGGGTCGGCGGCGCTCCGCATGCTCCGGCGTGCCAGCGCCTCGCGCGTGAGCGCCGCGGCCTCCTCGGCGATGCCGGCCCGTGCCAGCCCGCGCTCGGTCGCGCGCAGCAGGCGCTCCAGCGACTCGCGCGGGGAGATCGGGCGGCGCGTGAGGCTCGGCGTCGGCGACGGCAGGGCGTCCGCGGTGGTGGCGGCCGTGGCCTCGGCGGTCAGGAGGTAGCTCCGCGCCCCCGACGGGTCTTCGGCCGACGCGAGCTGCGGGAAGAGGAGGTAGCGGCCGCCCTCGGTGCCGAGGCGCGCGCACCCGGCCGCGTCGCTGCCGGCGACCGTGAACGCCTCGAACGGCTGTAGCCCCAGCCCGCGCGACGCCTCGGTGAGCGTGACCGGCAGCGCGTTGGTGAGGGTCGCCCCCGCCTGCACCGCGACCATCAGGTCGCCCGACGGCAGGCAGTGCGGGACGATCACCCGCACCAGCGTGTCGCCCACCACCGCCAGCACCCGCGCCCGCGCCGCGCCGACGAGCACCCCGCCGCTCGTGGTGCCGGCGAGCCCGCGCCCCCGCACGAGGACCGTGTCGCCGGCGGTGACGCGGACCGGGAAGACCTCGACGAGCGCGGCCGGCGCGCCCGCGACGACGGCGAAGCGCACCGCGTCCCCGTCGCGGCCGGCGACCGAGGCGACGACGACCACCGTGTCCCCCTCGAGCCCGAGCCGGAGCCGGGTGGCCGCGGCGCCCGTCGCGTCGGAGACGACCAGCGAGTCGAGCAGGGCGGCGCCGCGGCCGGCGGCGACGCGGAACTGGACCGGCACCCCGCGGGCCGCGCGCCCCAGCGAGTCGGTGACCTGGACGACGAGCGGCTCCGCCAGGACGCCGCCGGCCGGCGCGCTGCGCACCTCGGTCGTGCGCGGCTGGAGGGTGTACGAGACGAAGGGCGTGTCCGGGCCGCCGGGATTCCGGCAGGCGGCCGGACCGGCGGCCCAGAGCAGGGCCCAAATTATTGCACCCGCGCGACTTACGCGCACTCCGCGCCTCCCGGCGCGAATTGACGCGGGCTGCCCGCGGTGGCTATCGTACTCGTCCAATGTCGTTCGTACATCTCCATTGCCACTCCGAGTACTCGCTTCTGGATGGCGCCAACCGGATCGAGGACCTGATCCGGCGCGCCCAGGAGCTCGAGCAGCCTGCGCTGGCGATTACCGACCACGGTAACATGCACGCCGCGTGGGAGTTCCAGGAGAAGGCGAAGAAGGCGAAGCTGAAGCCGATCCTGGGGATGGAGGCGTACGTGGCCCCCGGCTCCCGACTCGAGCGTGCCCGGCCGGCCCCGGGCGCCAAACCTTACCACCACCTCGTCCTACTCGCGAGGGACCTGACCGGTTACAAGAACCTGGTCAAGCTCTCGTCGCTGGCGTACACCGAGGGCTTCTACGTGAAGCCGCGCGTGGACCGCGAGCTGCTCGCGGCCCACAGCGAGGGGCTGATCGTGACCTCCGCCTGCCTCGCGGGCGAGGTGGCGGGCCACCTCATGGACGACCGCTGGGAGCAGGCCCGCGAGGCCGCCGCCTGGTACGCGGAGCTGTTCAAGGACCGCTACTACCTCGAGGTCCAGGCGCACGACTCGGGCGGCCAGAAGGAGCTGAACGACAGGATCTTCAAGCTCTCGGCCGACATGGGGCTGCCCGTCGTCGCCACCAACGACGCGCACTTCCTGAAGGCGAACGACCACGCCGCGCACGACGTGCTGCTGTGCATCGGCCTGGGGAAGGACCTGAAGGACCCCGACCGCATGCACTACGACCGGGGCCTCTACTTCAAGAACCACCTCGAGATGGGCGAGCGGTTCCCGGGGCGCACGGACGTCCTCGAGAACACGCTGAAGATCGCCGACGAGGTGGACGTGCAGTTCGGGAAGAAGTACAACGTCCCGAGCTTCCCGCTCCCGCCCGACGTCGCGACCGAGAACGACCTGCTGGTGAAGCTGTCGAAGGAGGGCGCGCTGGAGCGCTACGCCGGCAAGCGCGGCGCCGCGCCCGGCGAGCTGGCGGCCGAGGTGCAGGAGCGCCTCGACTACGAGCTGGGCGTCATCCTGCAGACCGGCTACGCCGGCTACTTCCTCATCGTCGCGGACTTCATCAAGGCCGCGCGCGACCGCGGGATTCCCGTGGGCCCGGGCCGCGGCTCGGCCGCCGGCTCGCTGGTCGCGTACGCGCTCGGCATCACGAACGTCTGCCCGCTGGAGTTCGACCTCCTGTTCGAGCGCTTCCTGAACCCGGAGCGCGTGTCCATGCCCGACGTGGACGTGGACTTCTGCTTCGAGCGGCGCGGGGAGGTCATCGAGTACGTCCGGCAGAAGTACGGCAAGGAGTCCGTCTGCCAGATCGTGACGTTCGGGACGATGAAGTCGCGCGCCGTCGTCAAGGACGTCGGGCGGGTGCTCGGCTTCACGCCGGCGGAGACCGACGCGCTGGCGAAGCTGATCCCCAACGCGCCGAACTTCTCGCTCTCCATCGACGAGGCGATCGAGCAGGTCCCCGACGTCAAGCGCTTCTACGAGACCGACGCGCGCTACCGCGAGCTGCTCGACTACGCGTCGGCGCTCGAGGGGCTGTCGCGCCACACGGGCGTGCACGCCGCCGGCGTCGTCATCGCGCCGGGGCCGGTGCACGAGTTCGTGCCCGTCTGCACGCAGAGCTCCAAGGGCTCCGGCGGCGAGGGGGGCGACGAGAAGATCACGGTCGCGCAGTACGACATGAACTGCCTCGAGAAGGCAGGCATGCTGAAGATGGACTTCCTCGGGCTGACCACGCTGACGGTCATCTTCGACGCGCTCACGTCCATCAAGCAGCGCACCGGCGAGTGGCTCGACCTCGACGGCATGGGCTTCGACGACGAGAAGACGTACCAGATGCTGCGCTCCGGGCGCACGGCGGGCGTCTTCCAGTTCGAGTCGCCGCTGGCCACCGACGTGCTCCGGCAGATGCGCTGCGACCGCTTCGACGACCTCGTGGCGTCGAACGCGCTGCTGCGTCCGGGCCCGCTCGACAGCGGGATGCACAAGGTCTACATCCGCCGTAAGCGCGGCGAGGAGCCGGTCAGCTACGCGCTCCCCGAGCTGGAGCCGATCCTGCGCGAGACGCAGGGCGTCATCACCTACCAGGAGCAGGTGATGCGTATCGCCCAGCGCCTGGCCGGCATCTCGCTCGCCGAAGCCGACGTGCTCCGCAAGGCCGTGGGCAAGAAGGACGCGGAGCTCATCAAGGCGGAGCTCGGGAAGTTCGAGACGAAGGCGATCGCGCAGGGCCACGACAAGAGCATCATCAAGGACCTCGCGGGGCAGATCGAGACGTTCGGCCGCTACGGCTTCAACAAGTCGCACTCGGTCGCCTACTCGGTCGTCAGCTACCACACGGCCTACCTCAAGGCGAACTACCCGGCCGACTTCATGGCCGCGCTGCTGTCGGCCTGCATCGGCGACACGGACAGCGTCGTGAAGTACGTGGCCGAGGCGCGCGAGATGGGCATCGAGGTGCTGCCGCCGGACGTCAACGAGTCGGGCTACAAGTTCACGGTCGTCGGCGAGAAGCGGATCCGCTTCGGCCTCGGCGCCGTGCGCAACGTCGGCCAGGGCGCGGTCGACAGCATCATCGCCGCGCGCTTCGCCGAGGGCGTCTACAAGGACTTCTTCGACTTCGTCGAGCGCGTGGACCTGCGCGCCTGCAACAAGCGCGTGTTCGAGGCGCTCATCGCCGCCGGCGCGCTGGACGGGCTGGGCGGGCACCGCGCGCAGTACGTGACGGCGCTCGACCACGCGATCAGCGAGGCGCTGCTCAAGCAGGAGGAGCGCGAGCTGGGGCAGGTCTCGCTGTTCGGCGACGTGCTGGGCGGCGGCGCGCCCGCGCAGGCCAAGCCGACGCTCCCGCACGTGCCCGCGTGGAGCGAGAGCGACCGCCTGGCGAACGAGAAGGCGATCCTCGGCTTCTACGTGTCGGGGCATCCGCTGGAGCCCTTCCGGGCCGAGGCGGAGCTGTTCGCGACGCACAAGATCTCGGAGCTGGGCACGTGGACGCCCACGCCGATCGCGCTCGCGTGCGTCATCACGGCGGCTCGCCGACAGATCTCCAAGCGCAGCGGGGCCGAGTTCGCCCGGTTGACACTGGAGGATTTCTCGGGATCTTCCGAGGTGCTGGTGTTCCCCGAGGCCTGGGCGGTGCTCGCCGACCAGGTCAAGACGGACGTCCCCGTGCTCGTCGAGGGCGGGTACTCCAAGCGCGACCAGGGGGCGGAGAGCCCGACGTTCATCGTCGAGAAGGTGACCCGCCTGGCGGAGAAGCGCGTGAACGGGCAGGTGGCGGTCGCCATCGAGCTCGCCGCGGGCGCCGATCTGACGCCGAGCGTCATGCGCGACGTGCGCGCGACGTGTGACGCCTACCCTGGCACGGCGGCGCTCGAGCTGCGCTGGCGCGATCCCCGCGCCGGCCAGACCGCGCGCTTCCGGTCGCGTTCCCTCACCGTCGCGGCGTCCAACGCCGCCCTGAACGAACTGCGCGCGCTGCTCGGCGACGAGCGCGTCAAGCTGGTTCGAGGGGGTTGAAACCCATGGCCACCGCGTCCCTCGATTTCGAGAAGCCGCTGGTCGAGCTGGAGCGTCGCATCGACGAGCTGCGACAGCTCGCCGACGACCGCGACTTCGACGTGCAGGCGGAGCTGGAGCCGCTCGAGCGCAAGCTCGCGGACATGCGCAGCGAGATCTATCGCAACCTGACGCCCCTGCAGCGCGTGCAGGTCGCGCGCTCCGCGCGGCGTCCGTTCACGCAGGACTACATCGACCGCTGCTTCACCGACTGGATCGAGCTGCACGGCGACCGCCAGTTCCGCGACGACGGCGCGATCGTCGCCGGGTGGGCGCGCCTGGACGACGAGACGGTGATGGTGATCGGCCAGCAGCGCGGCCGCGACACCAAGGAGAACCTGCGCCGCAACTTCGGGATGCCGCACCCCGAGGGCTACCGCAAGGCGCTGCGCCTGATGAAGCTCGCCGAGAAGTTCCAGGTCCCCATCATCACGCTCATCGACACGCCGGGCGCGTGGCCCGGCATCGGCGCCGAGGAGCGTGGGCAGAGCGAGGCGATCGCGCGCAACCTGATCGAGATGGCGGCGCTGCAGGTGCCGATCATCGCCACCGTCATTGGCGAGGGCGGCTCGGGCGGCGCGCTCGCGCTGGGCGTCGCGGACCGCCTGCTGATGCTCGAGAACTCGGTCTACTCCGTGATCTCGGTCGAGGGGTGCGCCGCCATCCTCTGGAAGGACGGCAAGAGCCCCGAGATGCGCGAGAAGGCCGCCGGCGCGCTGCGCATCACCGCGCCCGAGCTGTTCGAGCTGCGCGTGGTGGACGAGGTGATCCCCGAGCCCACGGGCGGCGCGCACGCCGACCACGAGGCGACGGCGAAGAACGTCCGCGAGGTGCTGCTCAAGCACCTCGACGAGCTGCGGCGCCTGAAGCCCGAGAAGCTCGTGCGCCGTCGCCGCGAGAAGTTCCTCAAGATGGGCCGCTTCGTCGGCTGATCGGAGAGTCCGCGCACCTGATGTCGCACCTCGTCGAGATCGCCTTCAAGGGCAACCGCAAGGAGTTCTTCCTCTGGGACGGTGACGACCCGCCGAAGGCGCACGCGGCCATCATCGTCGAGGGCGACCGCGGCGAGGACCTGGGCGAGGTGCACGCGACCGGCGAGCTGGCCGCCAAGCGCTGGGCCGGCGTCGCGCACGGCGAGGCGCTGCTGGGCGCGGGCACGCAGCCGCAGCGCCGCGCGCTGCGCCTCGCGGCCGTCGAGGACGTGCGGCGCGCGGGCGAGCTGGAGGCGCTGAACGAGGAGGCGCGCCGCAAGGCGATGGAGCGCGTGCGCACGCACGGCCTCGTGATGAAGATCTCCGACGCCGACTGGCAGTGGGACCGCCGCAAGCTCACGCTCTACTTCACGGCCGAGAAGCGCGTCGACTTCCGCGCGCTCGTGCGCGACCTCGCGTCGCTCTTCCGCACGCGCATCGAGCTGAAGCAGATCGGCGTGCGCGACGAGGCCAAGCGGCTCGACGGCGTCGGACGCTGCGGGCGCCAGTACTGCTCCGCCGCCTGGCTCCCGGAGCTGCGGCCGGTGAACCTCAGCGTCGCCAAGGACCAGCGCCTGTCGCTGAACCCGACGCAGATCTCCGGCGCGTGCGGGCGCCTCATGTGCTCCCTGCGCTACGAGCACGACTTCTACGTGCAGCAGCGCAAGCGCTTCCCCAAGGAGGGGAAGGTGCTGACGACGTCGAAGGGCGAGGAGAAGGTGCTCGCCAACGACATCTTCCGCGAGCGCGTGACGCTGCGCGCCCTCGACGGCGAGCTGCGCGTCGTGCCGTTGGGCGACCTGCGGCGCGAGCTGGAGGCGCTGGGCGGCCCGTTCGCGTCGCCGGCCGGCCCGGGCGGGGACGACGGGGACGACACGGCGCACGACGCGGCGCACCTCGAGGAGGGGCACGTTGCCGAAGCGCCGTCGCGGGCACCGCGAGGTGAGCCGCGGAGCGAACCGCGAAGCGGCGACCGGCGCGGCCCCGACCGCCGCGAGGGCGACCGGCGCGAGGGTGAGCGCCGCGACGACCGCCCGGCCGAGCGGCGCGAGATCCCCGCGCGCCCGGCCGCGCCGCGCCTGATGCCGCCGCCGCTGGTCATCGGCGACCTGGAAGGCGTCTCGCTCGACGGCGTCACGCAGGAGATGCCGATCATGCGCCTGCCGGTCGGCGCGCCGGGCCAGCCCGTCCCCGAAGGTGGCGAGGCACCGGCCGACGGCACCGAGGTGCGTCCACGCCGCCGTCGCGGGCGGCGCGGCGGTCGTCGCAACCGGGGCGGGCGCCGCGCGGGCGACGAGGGGCACGAGGGCGCCGACGCGCAGCACGACGAGTCCCTCGACGAGGGGCACGACGACGGGCCGGACGACGCGCACGACGACGGCGAGCCCTGACCGCCGCCCGCGGCTTGTGGGGGGTGCGACATTTCGGGAGCGCTCCGCACCATCCCGCACCACGCCTGAGGTCCGACCGATTGCCTGACGCCCCGTTCTACCTGACCACTGCCATCGACTACGCGAACGGCGAGCCCCACCTGGGCCACGCGTTCGAGAAGATCGGCGCGGACACCATCGCCCGCTATCAGCGGCAGGCCGGGCGCGCCGTCCACTTCCTCATCGGGATGGACGAGCACGGGCAGAAGGTCGCGCAGACCGCCGCCGACCGCGGCGTCACGCCGCAGGCGCTTGTCGACCAGGTGGCCGAGAGCTTCCTCGCGATGTGGGCGCGGCTCGGCATCTCGTACGACCAGTTCATCCGCACGACGACCGCGACGCACCAGGCGGGCGTGCGCGCGCTCATCGCGCGCATCTTCGAGCGCAGCCCCGACGACTTCTACGAGAAGGCGTACGAGGGCTGGTACTGCGTCGGCTGCGAGGCGTTCAAGAGCGAGGGCGAGATCGTCGACGGGAAGTGTCCGCTGCATCCGACGCGCGAGCTGCAGTGGACGCGGGAGACCAACTGGTTCTTCCGCCTCTCGCGCTACCAGCAGTTCCTCGAGACGCTGCTGCGCGAGCGCCCCGACTTCTGCCAGCCCGAGAGCCGCCGCAACGAGATCCTCGGCCTGCTCGCGCAGGGGCTGGAGGACGTCTCGGCGAGCCGCTCGCGCTTCGCGTGGGGCGTGCCCTTCCCCCGCCCCACCGGCGACGGCGAGACGCAGACGACGTACGTCTGGTTCGACGCGCTGCCCAACTACCTCACCGCGACGGGCTTCCCCGAGGCGGGCTACGAGGCGCGCTGGCCCGCGCAGCTGCACGTCATCGGCAAGGACATCACGCGCTTCCACTGCGTGATCTGGCCCGCGATGCTGCAGGCGGCCGGGCTGCCGCTCCCCGAGCGCGTGTGGGCGCACGGCTTCGTCAACCTGGGCGGCGAGCGGTTCAGCAAGAGCGCCGGCGTGAAGCTGGAGCTGGGCGAGGCGATCGACCGCTTCGGCGCCGACGCCTTCCGCTACTTCCTGCTGCGCGAGGTGCCGTTCGACGGCGACGGCAACTTCTCGTGGGAGCGCTTCGAGGAGCGCTACACCGCGGACCTCGCGAACGCGCTCGGCAACCTCGCGAGCCGCACGGTCGCGATGGTCGAGAAGTACTGCGCCGGCGTGGTGCCCGCGACCTTCGACGCCGCCATCCTCGCGGCCGACGCCGCGGACCTGGCCGCGTACCACGCGGCGATGGACGGATCGCGCGGCTACCTGCTGCACCAGGGGCTGGAGGCGATCTGGCAGATCGTCTTTCGCGCCAACGCCTTCGTGCAGGAGCGCCAGCCGTGGACGCTGGCCAAGGATCCGGCGCAGCGGGCCGCGCTCGAGGCGGTGCTCGGCACGCTGGTGCGCCAGCTCGTGACGGTGAGCGTCGCGCTCGCCCCCTTCATGCCCGCGAAGGCCGAGGAGCTGTGGGCCACGCTCGGCGCGCCGGCGGCGGGGCACGAGGCGGCCGCGCGCGTCGCGTTCGCGACGCTGCCGTCGATCGACCCGACGGGATGGTCGGTGACGAAGGGCGCGGGCCTCTTCCCGCGGCCGGAGCCGAAGCCCGCGACGGCCTGACGCGCCCTGCCGCGCCGCACCCGGCGCGGCGCGCCACTGGCTCGGCCGCCCGGCGTCCTGCCGGGCGGCCGAGCCATTTGTGTATTCGCCCGGGCCGGCTCACTTTGAGGTGCTCCGCGGCAGCGCGCACGTCCCACCTCCTGGTGGGACGGCCTGCGTGCACGTGGGCCCGGTCCGTCCCAGCGACCCTACGTTCCGTACCGGTCGCTGCCCCTTCTCCTTTCGGAGGTTCGTTCATGAGAGGTCGCAGCCGCGCCTCGTCCGTCGTGCTCGCGAGCGCCGTGGTGGCGCTCGCCGGCGCCCGTGCCGCCCACGCGCAGGATGCACCGAGCATCCGCGTCACGGTCGTCGACTCGGCGACGCGCCAGCCCGTCCCGAACGCGCAGATCCTCGTCGGCGGCGCGGCGCGCGGCACGACCGACGCCGCGGGCCGCCTGGTCGTGCGCAACACGCGGCCGGGCACCGTCACCGTGCGCGTCCAGCGCATCGGCTTCCGGCCGCAGACCCGCCAGGTCACGGTGTCCGGCAGCGGCGCGGAGCTCGAGATCGCGCTCGCGACGCAGGCCGCCGTGCTCTCCGACGTGGTCGTCGTCGGCTACGGCACGCGCAGCCGCGCGGAGGTCAGCAGCTCCGTCGCGCAGGTCGGCGGCGAGCAGGTGCGGAACACCCCGGTGGCCGGCGTGGACGCCGCGCTCCAGGGCAAGGCGCCGGGCGTGCAGGTCACGCAGAACGCCGGCAACCCCGGCAACGGCATCACGGTGCGCGTCCGCGGCGCCTCGTCGATCTCGGCGAGCAACCAGCCGCTCTACGTCATCGACGGCGTGCCGCTGATCCAGGAGAACGCCTCGCAGATCGGCTTCGGCGGCCAGGGCATGACCGCCGTCACGGGCCTCAACCCGGACGAGATCGACCGCATCGACGTGCTGAAGGACGCCGCGGCCGCCGCGATCTACGGCTCGCGCGCCTCGAACGGCGTCATCCTGATCACGACGAAGCGCGGCGCGATCTCCGGCCCGCGCTTCACGTTCAACGCCTACTACGGGCAGCAGAAGTCCGCGCGCCGGCTGCCGATGCTCAACGCGCAGCAGTACGTCGCCTTCATGAACGAGGCCGCGACGAACGACGGCGAGGACCCGCTCTTCACGCCGGGCACCGACGACGCGATCGACACCGACTGGCAGAGCGCCGTGCTGCGCACCGCGCCCGTGTCGAACTTCAACCTCACGGCGAGCGGCGGCGGCGACCGGTTCCAGTACCTGATCTCGGGCTCGCGCTTCGGGCAGGACGGCATCGTGATGGGCAGCGGCTACAACCGCGGCAGCGGGCGCGTGAACCTGGACGCGACCGCCACGTCGAAGCTCACGCTGCGCTCGTCGCTGGCGCTCACGCGCGAGCACTTCGACCGCACGGAGAACGACAACACGATCGTCGGCCCGCAGGCGAACGCGCAGGCGAACCAGCCGAACGTGCCGATCTACAAGGAGGGCACGACGACGTTCTCCTCGTCGGCCGACGGGCTGGCGTACGCCAACTCGGTCGCGCTGGCGACCTACAACAAGGCGCCGGGCAACTCGCTGCGCGCCCTCGGCAGCGTCGAGGCGGCGTTCGAGGCGACGGACCGCCTGCGCATCAACGGCCGCTTCGGCGCCGACGTGTACGATCTGAACGAGCGCCGCTGGGACTCGCCGCGCGTCGCGGACACCTACGCCGTGGGCGCCACCGGCGTCGCGCAGCAGGGCACCACGACGTCGACGAAGTTCGTCAGCGAGGCGTACGCCGACGCGGACCTGCTCCGCTCCGAGGCGCAGAAGCTGACGCTCACCGTCGGCTCGAGCGCGGAGTTCAACCACAACGAGATCCTCTTCCTGCGCGGCGAGGGCTTCGGGAGCGACCAGTTCCAGTACCCGGGCTCCGCCGGCAAGATCGTGACGTACGACGGGCGCGCGACGCAGGCCAACCTGCTCTCCGCGTTCTCGCGCGCGAGCTACTCGCTCAACGGCCGGTACCTGGTGACGGCCAGCCTGCGCACCGACGGCTCGTCGCGCTTCGGCAAGGACCGCCGCTACGGCGTCTTCCCGGCCGTGTCGCTGGGCTGGAACGTGAGCGACGAGTCGCTGCTGTCGGGCATGCGCCGCTTCGCGACGATGAAGCTGCGCGGCAGCTACGGCGTGACCGGCAACCAGGCGATCCCCACGCTCTACGGCTACCTGACGTCGTACGCGCGCGCCAACTACGCGGGCACGGCGGGCATCGCGCCGGACGCGCTGGGCAACGAGGACCTGCGCTGGGAGTCCACGCGCGAGAGCGACGTCGGCATCGACCTCGGCTTCCTCGACGGCCGCGTGACGGTCATCGCGGACTACTACAGCAAGCTGACGACCGACCTGCTCGTGTCGCGCCCCGTGCCCACGACCAGCGGCTTCACGACGATCTTCGACAACGTCGGCAGCGTGAAGAACGCGGGCGTCGAGCTCCAGGTGACGACGCAGAACTTCCGCGCGCGCGAGAAGGGCGGCTTCGACTGGACCACGGACTTCAACGTCTCGCACAACGCGAACAAGGTCGTGGGCCTGTACCAGAACCAGCCCTTCGCCAGCGGCATCGGCGCGGTGAACTACGTCGCGGTCGGGCAGCCGATCGGCGTCTTCTTCACGTACAAGTTCGCCGGCGTCGATCCGCAGACCGGCGACGCGCAGTTCCGCAAGGCGGACGGCACGCTCACCACGTCGCCGGTGGCCGCCGACCGTCAGTACGTCGGCAGCCCGCATCCGCAGTACTACGGCGGCCTGCGGAACTCCTTCACGTGGAAGGCCTTCGACCTGAACGCGTTCGTGCAGTTCTCGCAGGGCGCGAAGGTCTTCAACCTGTTCCGCGAGTACTCCGACGACGCCGGCTACAACACGGACAACAAGATCGCGAACGTCCTGAAGCGCTGGCAGAAGCCGGGCGACGTCACCGACGTGCCGCGCGCCAGCTACAACGGCACCTCCGGCGCGGACTTCGTCTCCAGCCGCTACGTCGAGGACGGCTCCTACGTGCGCCTGCAGGACGTGACGTTCGGCGTCCGCCTCCCGAGCGCGATCGTGGGGCGCGGCGGCGTGTCGAACGCGCGCCTGTTCGTGACCGGCAGCAACCTGAAGCTGTGGACGGACTATCTCGGCTACGATCCGGACGTGAACAGCAACGGATCGAACGCGAACACCGCGCTGGGCCAGGACTTCTACGCCTACCCGCGCGCGCGCACGATCTCGATCGGCCTCAGCGGCGCCTTCTGAGCGCGGCCCACGTCTCCGTGACCCGAGCGATCCAAACCAACGCCATCATGCGCATCCGACAGTGGGCCTCCGGCGCCCTCCTCGCCCTCGCGGCGGTGGGCTGCAGCGCCGACGACATCCTGACCACCCCGCCGACGACCGCCGTCGCCGCCACCACCGCGATCACCGATCCGGTGAGCGCGGCCGCCGCCGTCGCCGGCATGTACGACGCCCTCGGAAGCGGCCGCTACTACGGCACCGATTTCGTCATCTTCGGCGACCTGTCCAGCGACAACACGTCGCACAGCGGCACGTTCTCCACCTACCGCAACGCCGACCAGAACGCGCTGCTCGCCGACAACACCACGACGGCCGGCATCTGGCGGCAGATCTACACGGGCATCAACACGGCCAACAACGTGCTGGCCCGCATGCCCGACGCGACGTACCTCACGACGGCGCTGCGCGACCAGTACAAGGGCGAGGCCTACTTCCTCCGCGCGCTGGGGCACCACAACGCCACCAAGCTCTGGGGCGCCGTGCCGGTCGTCACCCAGCCGACGACGAGCGCCGAGGAGGCCGGCCAGGTCGCCCGCGCCGACACCGCGACGGTCTATCGGCAGATCCTCGCCGACCTCGACTCGGCCGAGAAGTACATCGGCTCCGGCAAGCGCACCACGACGGCCTCGCTCGGCGCCGTGCGCGCGCTGCGGGCGCGCGTGAAGCTCTACCGCGCCGACTGGGCGGGCGCGCTCGCCGCCGCGCAGTCGGTCGACGCGATGGGCTACACGCTCGTGCCGACGTACTCGGACCTCTTCTCGCTCACCGGCTCGGCGACGGCGGAGGACATCTTCCGCCTGCGCTTCAGCGACACGGACCAGAACAGCGAGAGCTACTACTACTTCCCGAAGACGCTCGGCGGGCGGTACGAGGTGGCGCCGACGACCGACCTGCGCAGCGCCTACGCGGCCACGGACACGCGCCTCGCCTGGAACATCCAGACGAGCGGCACGCGCGTGTACGGCGCCAAGTTCCGCAGCGTCTCGGGCACGGAGCACATGCACGTCATCCGCTACGCCGAGGTGGTGCTGATCGAGGCCGAGGCGCTGGCACGCCTGAACCGCCTCGCGGAGGCGGTCGTGCAGCTGAACAAGGTGCGCACGCGCGCGGGCGTCGCGCCGGTGGCGGCGACGACGCAGCAGGCCGTCATCGACGCGATCATCCTGGAGCGCCGGCTGGAGCTGGCGTTCGAGGGCGACCGCTGGCCGGACATGGTGCGCACGGGGCTCGCGACGAGCTTCCTCGCCGCCAAGGGCGCCAAGACGACGCAGGCGCTGTATCCAGTGCCGCAGCGCGACCGCGACGTCGCGCCGGGGCTGACGCAGAACGCCGGCTACTGAGCCGGCACCGCGTTCCCACGCGTGACGAGGGGCCGCCGAGCAGTTGCTCGGCGGCCCCTCGTCACGCGTGGGCGTCCTGTGTGCCTCGCGCTCGTCCGCTCAGCGCGGCGCCGGCGTCGGCGCGCCCGGCGCGGGCGCCGGAGCCGGAGCCGGCGTGGTCGCGCCCGGCCGCGAGAAGTCGACCGTGGGCGCCTCGCGCGCGCCGGCGTTCGTGACCTCGAAGTACGGCCGCTGCTTCGCGCCCGTCACCTTCGCGGTGATCGCCGTCGGGAAGGTGCGGATCAGCGTGTTGTACTCGCGCACCGCGCCGTTGTAGTCCGAGCGCGACGTCGCGATGCGGTTCTCCGTCCCGGTCAGCTCGTCCTGCAGCCGCATGAACTGCTGGTTCGACTGCAGCTGCGGATACGAGGTGACGAGCGTCATCATCGGGATCAGCGCGCGCGACAGGTTGTCGTTCGCGTTCGCCAGCTCCTGCGGGTCGCCGCCGCCCGGCCGCGCCAGCGCGCCCGTGAGCCCGCGCTGCGCCTCGGCGACGCGCGTGAAGATCGTCTCCTCCTGCTGCGCGTAGCCCTTCACCGTCGCCACCAGGTTCGGGATCAGGTCGGCGCGGCGCTGCAGCTGCACCTCGATCTGCTGCTTCGCCTGCGCGGCCTGCTCGTCGAGCGTCTGGATGCGGTTGTAGCCACAGCCCGAAGTGCTCAGCGCGAGCCCGGCCGCCAGGGCGCCCACCAGGGCGCGGCGCGTCAGCGAACGGCGCGTGATGCGGTCACGCATGCGTGTCCTCTCTCTTGGTGTTGGTGTGGTGCGGCAGGTCCAGCGAAGATCGGGCGCACGCCGTCAGGCGTGCGTGAAGCCGTTCACGTGCGCGGCCAGGCGCTCCATGCCGGCCAGGTAGCCGGCGAGGACGTCCGCCGCGGCGTCGGGCGACAGGCGCGCCTGCCCGCGCGCGTGGCGCACCACGCGCACGAACGGCGCCGCGTCGAAGCCGGCCCGCGCGCCCACCGCGGTGGCGAGCGCCTCGCGGTCGGCCGGCGGGCGCTCGCCGTGCAGCCGCAGCACGGCGCGGAACACGGTCATGAACGTCCCCAGGCTGGCCTCCAGCAGCGCCAGCTGACGCTTGGGCTCCCAGCCGGTCGCCATGATGGCCGACCGCAGCTGCAGCAGCTTGCCCAGGGTCTGCTGCTCGACCTCGACGCGCAGGTCGCGCAGGTCGACCGCGATGCCGTCCAGCGGCAGCGCGCCGTGCAGCACGCGGTGGCGCTCCAGCAGGTCCGCGTACTCCATCGGGAAGACGTCGGCCGACGCGCGCCACTCGGCCGTCGTCAGCGTCAGCGGCGGCGGATGGCCGGCCTCGCCCCACGCGCGCGCGGTGGCCGCGACGGCCCGCAGCTGCGGCATCCCCAGCGCGTCCGTCACCACGAGGACGTTGTAATCCGCGCGCTCCGGCACGTGGTCCGTCGCCGCCGCGGAGCCGTACAGCACGACCGCCCGCAGCGCGTCGCCGTACGCCTTCCGCAGCTGATCGACCAGGTCCTCCAGGGTCATCCGAGCCATGATGGTTCTCGAGTAGATGCCGGCGCTCAGAAGTCGCGCCCCGCGCCGCCGCCGCTGAAGCCGCCCCCGCCGCCGAAGCCGCCGAAGCCACCTCCGCCGCCGCCGCCCCAGCCGCCCCCCCCACCCCAGCCGCCACCACCGCCCCAGCCCCCGCCGCCGAAGCCACCGCCGGTCGGGAACACGATCGGGATCGGGATGCACCCGCCGCACCCGCCGCGCCGCCGCCCGAACCCGCCGAACAGGCTCAGGACGACGAAGACGATGATGATCAGCAGGATCGGGTTGATGCCGCCCGACTGCGGCACGCGCCGGCGCTCGTACTGCGGCGGCGGCTGCGCGAACTCGCCCGGCGCGGACAGCGTGAAGCCGAACTCCTGCGCGTAGTGCTCGGCGACGCGGCGCGTCATCAGCTCCAGCGCGGCGCCGTAGTCCCCCTGCCGCAGCGCCGGCAGCGCCTCGTCCTGGATGGCGCCGACCTGCGCGTCGGTCATGAACCCCTCGGCGCCCATGCCGGGGGCGATGAACACGTGCCCGCGCCCGTCCGTGCTGCTCTCGCGCGGCACGAGCAGGATCACCGTGCCCGCGTTGCGCGTGCGGTCGCCGATCTGGGTCGCGGCGCCCACCTTCCATTGGCGGCCGATCTGCGTCGCGACGTCGTTCGGCGCGCGGCCGGCGATGTCCGCCAGCACGGCGATCGCGATCTCGCCGCCCGACTTCTCGCGCACCTCCCGCGCGACGGCCTCGATGCGCGCCGCGCGGTCTGCTGGCACCACCCCCGCGAAGTCGCTCAGGTGGCCGCGCGGCGCCGGCAGGTCGAGCTGCTGCAGCAGCGCCAGGAGCGCCAGGAGGACCGCGGAAGCGAAGCTGATCATTGACGGTGTATGTTAATACGCGCCCCTCGCGGACCGGGTGTCACCGGCGTCCGCGCGCGGCCCTTCCCTCCCCTGTCCTCATGCCGCCTCGCTCCGCGCCCCGTCCTGCCACGCGTGCCCTGCCCCGGGGCGCAGCGCTCCTCGCCACCCTCGCGACCGTCGTCGCGCTGGCGGCCTGCCGTGCCTCGGGCGAGGAGCGTGCCGCGGCGGCGGCGCCCGCGTCCGCCGGCGCCACGACTGCCACGACCACGGCCACCGCGGGCGGCGAGGCCGCGACCGGAGAGGCGCTGGCCACGCCCGCCGACAGCACCGCCATGCGCGCCGCCGCCGACCGCGGGCGCATCCTCGGCGACTCGACCGCGAAGGTCTGGGTGCTGATGGTGAGCGACTTCCAGTGCCCCTACTGCAAGATGTGGCACGACCAGTCGTTCGAGGCGCTGCGCCGCGAGTACGTCGCCACCGGCAAGGTGCGCATGGCGTACCTGCACTATCCCCTCGACCAGCACGAGCAGGCGGTGCCGTCCGCGGAGGCGGCGATGTGCGCCTCGGTGCAGCGGAAGTTCTGGGAGTACCAGTCGGCCCTCTTCGGCACCGTCGCGCGCTGGGGCCAGGCCGGCGACCAGAGCGCCGTCTACGACTCGCTCGCGCAGGGGCAGGGCCTCGACATGACGCGCTTCCGCGCCTGCACGAAGTCGCACGTCATGCGCGCGATCGTCGAGGCGGACCGCGACCGCATGGCGCGCGCGGGCGTCCGCAGCACGCCGAGCTTCTTCGTCGGCCAGCAGGGGATCGCCGGCGCACAGCCGGTGGGTGTCTTCCGCGAGGCGATCGAGGCGGAGCTGAAGAAGGCCCGCTGAGCGGGTCGCGCGTGGCGGGACGAGGGCGCGGTGACCGGAGTCACCGCGCCCTCGCCCGTTCGGGGGCGCGCTCGGGTATCGTTCCGCGCCCCCGATCGCACGCCCGCCCCGCGCCGTCATGAACCCGCTCGCCCGCACCCTGTACGCCGTCGTCGGACAGGCGGCCCGCGCCGCCGCCGCCCTCACGCCCGACGGCAGCGGGAAGCTCCGCCGCACGCTGCGCGCGCGCCGCGGCCTGCGGGCGCGCTGGACGGGGTGGGCCCGCGACCATCGCGATGCGTCGCGTCCGCTGCTCTGGATGCACGCGCCGTCGGTGGGCGAGGGGCTGCAGGCGCGCCCGGTGCTGGAGCTCGCCCGCCGCGAGCGCCCCGACCTGCAGCTCGCCTACTCGTTCTACTCGCCCAGCGCGGAGCGCTTTGGCCGCGGCCTCGACGTCGACGTCGCCGACTACCTCCCGTTCGACACGGGCGGCGACGCCGCGGCGCTGCTCGACGCGCTGAAGCCGAAGGCGCTCGTGTTCAGCAAGCTGGACGTGTGGCCCGTGCTGGCCGCCGAGGCCGCACGTCGGCGCGTGAAGCTGGGCCTCGTGAGCGCGACGCTGGCCGAGGGCTCGTCGCGCCGCGGCGGGCTGGCGGGCGGGCTGCTGCGCGAGGCCTACGCGCGGCTCGACCTCGTGGGCGCGATCAGCGAGCAGGACGCCGAGCGGCTGGTCGCGCTGGGCGTGCGTCCCGACCGCGTGCGCGTCACCGGCGACACGCGCTACGACCAGGTGTGGCGCCGCGCCGAGTCGGCGGATCGCGCGAGCGCGCTGCTCGCGCCGCTCGCCCGCGAGCGCTCGGGCGGCCGCTTCACGCTCGTCGCGGGCTCCACCTGGCCGGCCGACGAGCGCGTGCTGCTCGAAGCGTGGCAGACGATGCGGCGGCAGGACGCGCGCGCGCGGCTGGTCGTCGCGCCGCACGAGCCGACGCCGGCGCACCTCGCCCCCATCGAGGAGTGGGCGCGCGCGCAGCGCGCCACGCTGGCGCGCCTCTCGGCCGTCGAGGAGGGCTCGGCCTCGGGCGACGTGGACGTCGTGCTGGTGGACCGCGTGGGCGTGCTGGGCGACCTGTACGCGATCGGCGACGCGGCGTTCGTCGGCGGCGGCTTCCACGACGCGGGGCTGCACTCGGTGCTGGAGCCGGCGGCGTTCGCGCTGCCGGTGGTGTTCGGGCCGCAGCACACGGACAGCCGCGACGCGGGACTGCTGCTGGCGGCCGGCGGCGCGAGCACGGTGGCGACGCCGCGCACGCTGGCCGAGCTGCTGCGCCGGTGGCGGACGAGCGAGACGCTGCTGCAGCGCTCCGGCGAGTCCGCGCGGCAGGTCGTGCGCGACGGGCTCGGCGCCGACGTCCGTGCGTGGACGCTCGTGCAGGAGCTGCTCGGCTAACGGTTGCGCTGCTGCAGCCAGGTGTACGCGGGCCGCACGGTGACCTTGTCCTTCCGCACGATGCCGTAGCCGTAGTCGCTCACGTCGTAGAGCACGTAGCCGACGATGCGCTGGTAGGTGCGGCTCGCGTCGTTCCACGTGGCGACGTCGCGCCACTCGTCGCGCTGGCGGAGGTCTTGGTCCACGGGGTCGCTCATCCCCCACAGGCTCGACATCACCTCGCCCGTGATGCCGAACTCCGTGAGCCAGAGCGGGCGGTTGTCGTTCGCCGCCGCCATCGCGTCGCGCAGGATCTTCCCGCGCGCGCGCGCCGCCGTGACGACGGGCGGCCCGTACGCGTGCACGGCCAGCACGTCGAACGACCCGCGGCCGTCGTAGATCCCCTGCAGGAAGACGCGCGTGCTGTCGTCCGGTCCGGCCAGCCCGCCGACGACGACGTTCGCGCGGCGGTTCGCCTGCTTGATGCGCGGCGACGCGAGGTTGAGCATGGTGGCGTAGTTGCGCCCCTGCTCGCGCAGCGGCACGCGCCCCGCGCCGAACACGTCGGTCCACCCCGGCGCGTCCTGCTCGTTCCAGAGCTGCCAGTTGCGCACGGTGGTGAACTGCGCGGCGCGCGCCGCCATGAAGTCGGCGAACGCGCGGTACACCTGGTCGCGCGTGTCGTACGAGCTGCCGGGCGGCGGCGCGTGCACGACGACGGTGATCTCGAGCTTCGCCGCCGCGAGCCGCTGGATCCCGGCCGCGAACGCGGTGCGGTACGCCGTGTCGGCCACCCAGTCGTTCCAGTACAGCGTCGTCTTCGCGTGCCGCACGTTCGCGTTGCGCAGCAGCGTGACGCTGTTGGCGTCCATCTGGTGCGTGATCACCCCGACGGGGTCCTGCGCGTTCGCCGATGCGACGACCGTCGCCGCCAGCGCGAGCGCGCCGAGCGTGCGCACGAGGCGGCTCATGCGGACGGCCCTCCGTCGGAGGCGCCGAGCAGGCATTCGGCCTCCGCGGCCAGCGCCTCGCGCTGCTCGAACGGGGCGCGCAGCCGCAGCGACTCCACGTCGGCGACGAAGCCACGCACCGCGGCGGCGACCGCGGCGCCCCTGCCGGTCCCCAGCGCCGCCTGCACGTCGGCGATCGCGGGCAGCAGCCGCGCGTCGGCCACAGGCGCGGCGGCTGGCGGCAGCGTGCCCACCATCTCGCGAAGCGCGCGCACGCGCTCGGCGGGGGTGCGCGCCGCGCATCCGGGCGCGGCGTCGGCGGCGAGCGCTCGCGACGGCGACTGCCGGATCGTGTCCACCTGGACGGGCAGATCGCGGCACGCCACGCCCAGCACGATCAGGGCGACGGCCACGGCTGCGCCGCGCGTGGCGTGCGAGGTCGGGTTCGACACCGGCGGGCTCTCCGGACGCGGGTCACAATCAGATGTTTGCGCGGGGCGTCCACGATAGGAGCGGCGACACCCGCCGTCAACAGCGCTGCCCTGGCGCGCCGCCGCGGCGAGCCAGAGAATGGGAGCGGTCACACCACCGCTTCCTCCCCCGCTCGCCGAGGAGCCGTGCCCCGCCCGTCGCGTTCGGCGCAGCTGTTCTCCCTGGTGGCGCTGGCGGCACTCGTCGCCGTGCTCATCGGCGGCACGCGCGCGCTGCTGCGGCTGTGGGACCGGGTGGAGCACCCGTGGGCCTACGGCGACCGGCCGCTGGCCGGCCAGTGGACGGGCCGCGTGACGTCGGGCGGCGGCCGCACGCAGACGGTCTACCTGGAGCTCGAGCGGAAGCTCCGCGAATCGGGACGCCAGGAAGGGCTGCCGACGCGCTGCGGCGCGGGCCCGTGCGAGGCGATCGACGGCCTGGCGATGACGTGCGACGCCACGCGGCGCGCGCGCACGCTGACGGTCACGGGCTGGCCGCTCGCACGCGACGGCTCACGCTTCCGGCTCCTGCTGGTGCCCGCCGACTCGCCGTCTGTCGACGGGCTCACGCTCGGCTCCGTCGAGGCGCGCTGGGACGGCGCCGACACCATCGAGGCGGACGCGGGCTTCGTGCTCCGCCGCGGCGTCTCCGCCATCAGGGACGGCGGCGATCCCGACACCGGCCGGCCCGCGCGCCTCGTGCTGCATCGCGGCACGGAGGACGAGTTCCGGCGCGCCTGCCCCTGAACGGCATCGGACAGGATGACGAGGAGGCTCCGCACCGGCACGTGGGACATCGCGCACCGCGGAGCCTCCTGGTCATCCTGTCATCCTGTCGAAGCAGTTCGCCGTTCCGGTGCGGCGCCCCGATGCTGGCAACGCCGCACGCAGCGCCTCACCGCGGCCGGTGCAGGTAGAAGCCCTGCACGAGATGCACGCCCAACCCGCGCACCGTCTCGAACTCCTCCACCCGCTCGACGCCCTCCGCGATCACCATCGCGTTCTGGTCGTTCGCGAACTTCACCATCGTCTCGACGAGGTTCTGCTTGATGAAGTTCGTGTCGATGCAGTTGATGAGCGACATGTCGAGCTTGATGAAGTCCGGCTCGAGGTTCGCGATCGAGCCCAGCCCCGCGTAGCCGCTCCCCGCGTCGTCCACGGCGAACCGGAAGCCCGCGTCGCGGAACGCGCGCAGGCGCTCGCGGAACTTGGGGTAGTCCTTGATCGCCGTGCGCTCCGTGATCTCGATGACCACGCGCCGCGGGTCCTCGACGCCGATCGCGACGTCGCTGAACTGCGGGTCCGCGAAGTCGTGCGGATCGACGTTCAGGAAGAGCAGCTCGTCGGGCTTGAGGCGGCGCGGCATCTCCTCGATCGCGCGGCTGCGGCACAGGCGCCCCAGCTCCCACAGCAGGTCCGCCTCCGCCGCCACCTCGAACATGACCTCGGGGCTGCGCAGCGACCGCAGGTTCCCGCGCGCCAGCGCCTCGTAGCCGAAGATGCGGCGCGACTCCGTCTCGACGATCGGGTGGTAGTCGACGTACACCAGCCGGTCGCGGAGGCTGACGCGCAGGTCCGCGACCTTCCGCGCGCGCTCGCGCTCCTCCACGCTCTTCGCCGCGATGGCCGCCTCGCGGATCCCGCGGTAGATGAGCCGCTCGAGGCGCATCTTCGGGTTGTAGTACACGTGCGCCACGCCGACGTAGATGTCGAACAGCGCGCCCACGTCCTCGCCGTGCGCGGCCTCCAGCCGCTGCGCGACGTGCGCCTCCAGCCGCGACGCCAGCTCGTGGATCTCCGTGTCGGTGGCCGAGCGGCCGCCCGCCGTGGGCACGTGGAGCAGCACGAGGTCCGCATCGTTCGTGAACGACACCAGCGCGCGCGATCCCGACAGCGAGCTGCCCGCGAGGATCTCGCGCACCGCCTCGGCCGTTGTCTCCAGCACCGCGTCCAGCTTCTCCCAGCCGTAGATCTCCTCGAGCTTCGAGTAGCGCACGAAGTTGAGGTACAGCACCACGACCTCGCCGCGCTCCTTGATCAGCGCGCGCGATCGCTCGATCGCGACCGGCAGCGTCGGCAGGCCGGTGCGCGCGTCGTAGAGCATGTGCTCGTACTCCGCGCGCTCGATGCGGTCGGCGAGCGCGGCGCCGTTGGGCTGCGCGCGCGCGATCGCCGTGCGCACGCGCGCCGCGATCTCCTCGGCGTCGGCGGGGACGCGGTACCAGTCGTCCGCGCGCAGCTCGGCCGCGCGCCGCCGCATCGTCTCGTCGACGCAGCCCACCACCACCGGCACGCCGCCGCGCCGTGCCTCCGCGAACACGTCCCGCAGCGCGTTCGGGTTCTCGGTGGTCACGACCACGCAGCGCGCGTCGGGCAGCTCGGAGAGCCCGTCCACCAGCTCGCGCGCCGGGCGGCTCGCGACGCCCCAGCCGCCCAGCAGCTCCGCCGCCTGCGCGACCGCGGGGTCCTGGCTGTCCGTCAGCAGCAGCGGCCGGTACTCCGACGACCTGGCGGCGCGGGGCGACGCCGCCGCCGTCGTCCGCGCCATGCGCTCGCCGGCCACCGCCTCCGCGGACCCGCTGGGCGTCGCGCTCACGAACGCGGGGTGTACGGGCGGACCTGGCACCTCGCGCCTGCCGCCGGTCGGCGGGCGGAGCGGGCGGTCGCGCGTGGCGGCGTCGGAGCGGACGGCGAGGCGAGGGGCGTCGGAGGGTGGACGGGCATGCGGGTCGGAAGGTCCGGGAACGAGCAGCAAGTCGTGCGCCCCGCTCCGCGTCGGTGCGGCCGCGGCCGGCCCCCTGGCGCACGCGGCGGTCGTGCTGCACGCTAGTGGCGACACGCACCGCGCGCGACCACCTGGATCACAGGAGGACGTCGCGGACCCGCGCGATGTTCCCGGCCCGACCCTCCAGCCCTGCCCTCCCCGCATGCCGACGTCCCACCACCGCCCGCTGCTCGCGCTCGTCCTCCTGACCACAGCCTGCGCCTCCAGCGGCCGGTCCGCCTCCCCCGAGGTCGTCCAGACCACGCGCCCCGTGGACACCGGCGCGGGCGGGGTGCAGGGCATGCAGCTGCGCTCGGTCACCGAGGACTTCGCGCGCGCCACGACCGTCGCGGGCACGCCCGACGCCGTGTTCGCGGTGCTCCCCGCGGTCTACGAGGAGTTCAAGCTGCCGGTGGCGACGCTGGTGTCCAGCGAGCGGCGCATCGCCAGTCAGAACGCCCGCTTCCGCGACCGGGTGGGCGGGGAGCGCGCCGCGCGCAGCGTCTCCTGCGGCACCGCCGCCGATGGCCGCGACGCCGCCGACAGCTACGAGCTCACGCTCGACATCGCGACCGTCGCCGTGCCGGCGCCCGACGGCCAGGGGACGCAGGTGAAGACCGTCGTCTCGGGGCTCGCGAAGCCCGTGTTCACCAGCGGGGAGCCCGTGCGCTGCGCGTCCACGGGCCGGCTGGAGGAGCGCATCGCGACGGCCGTGCGCGCGAAGCTCGCGAAGTAGCCGGGCGCTCCGGACATGCGAACGGGGGCCGGTCTCTCACGAGACCGGCCCCCGTTTCACGTGCTCGCCGGTGGCTTACTGCACCGTGTTGGGCGGGAGGCGATCGACGAAGATGTTGATCGCTGGCGCCTGCAGCGCGGTCGCGTTCGCCGCCGACAGGCCACGGACCGCGCCGCTGCCTGCGACCGCGCCGGGGAAGGCGTAGACGCTGAACGCGGTGCCGGGCACCGTGGCGCCGGCCTGCGGGTTGATCGTGGCCGTGCCGGCCGCGCCGGCCGCCGCCGCCATCGTGCCGAGCGACGTCGTGCTGCCGACCGCCGAGACGCCGAAGCCGAGGGCGCCCGCCGGGCGGGCCGTGTACGCGCTCGCCGTCCGCGCCGCGACGCTGGCCACGGTCGGCGTGCCGCTGACCGCCGCCGTCGCGCCCACGTAGCCGCTGATCGGCGCGTCGCTGGCGTTGAAGAAGCGGTAGTGGATGTTGGTCGCGTCCGAGGCCGGCGGCGTGTCCTCGATGACGACGAAGCGGGCCTTCGCCGCGCCGGTGCCGCGCGCGCTGCCGACGTACAGCAGCGTGTAGTTCTTGTTCGCCTCGAACGTGATCGTCGTGTCGGTCAGCACCTGCTGGACCGTCGTGACGGCCGAGTCCTGGAACGAGAACACCTTGATCTTCCGGGCCTTCGCCTCGGTCGGGTAGTAGCGCGAGCCGGTGCGGAAGGTGAGGCCGCCCGAGCCCTCGACCGTGTTGGCCGAGTACTCCAGCTGGTCGACCATCTTGAAGTCGAGGCGCCCCGTGTCGGGCACCGCGTGGATGTAGCGCACGCCGGCCAGCGGCGGGCGGACCTCCGTCACCGCCCCGTCCTTGCCGCACCCGGCGAGCGCCGCGGCAGCGAAGGTGAGCGAGAGGAGCGTGAAGCGAGGGAAGCGCATGCGAGCGAACTCCATGAGCGAGATGGGAGAAGCCGAGGAGGCCGGGCGGCGCGCGGGGCGCCGACGGGCCGGGCCAGCGAGGAGGATCAGGAGCCGGCGGGTGGCTGGGGGGTGCCGCCGCCATCGCGGTCCCCACCCGAGCCGCCCGACACCAGCTGTCGGGTGACGATGAAGGCGACGAGCGCGCCGACCGAGAGGCCGACCAGCGCACCGGTGCGCGCGCGCGACAGGCGACGCTCCTCGAACCCGCGCAGCGACGAGACGCGGAAGGTCAGCTGCTCGCCGTTCCACCGGTTCTCGTTGCCCGAGATGAAGCGCACGCGGTTGACCGCGAGGATGACCGTGCTGTCCCCCTCTCGGCGCACCGCGGTGCCCTCCACCCGGTCGACGTTCTGCCCGAGGCTGTCGGCCATCGCGACGCGGCCGCGGTCGTTGAGGGCCGCCACCACCGGCGTGCCGGCGTCGGGGATCCCCAGGATCGGGCGCGTCGTGTAGCAGCCGGTCGACAGCCCCAGCGCGCCGGCGAGCGTGCCCGCCCGCACCAGGCGGGCGGTCGTCGCGACGCGTGCGGCGGACGGAGTGGTGGAGCGTGCAGCGTTTCGAATCATCGACATCGTCACATCGGGTGCGCGCCCCCCGCGGGGCCGGCCTCGCGGCCGGCCCCGACGGAGGCGGTCACGTCACCAGCCGTAGGTGTTGCCCGCCGCCGCCTGACGCGTGTTGCGCTCGGTCGGCATCTTGCGGGCGTCCGTCTCCTGGTACGGCACCGGCCACTCGAGCGGCGTGCCGACGATGAGGTCGTTCCAGCGACGCGCGTCCAGGTACCAGACGCCGTAGCCCGTGAAGGTCGTCTCCAGGCGCTTCTCGTACTTCAACGCCTCCAGCAGGTCGCCGCAGCGCAGCGAGCCGCCGATCATCACCCGCGGCACGCAGGCGTTGCCACCCGGCACCGGCTGGCCGAGCGCCGTGATCGTCCCGCCGATCGCCGGCAGGCCGGCGCGCACGCGGTACTTGTCGACCAGCGGGATCGCGGCGGCGATGTTGCCCAGGCGGATGTGCGCCTCGGCGGCCAGCAGATCGATCTCCGCCGTCGTGAGCAGCGGCCACGATCCCGTCGAGTTGTTGCGACGGTAGTCGTAGAAGCGGAAGAAGTCGTACTGCGACCCGCCGGTCGGCCCGCCCACCGCGTCCGCGCCCGTCGGGCGGTTGCGGAAGTAGACGACGGTGTCCTTCGGGATGATCGGGTCCTGGAACGACTGCTGCGCCGCGCGCGTCTCGCCCTGCGGGAAGCGCTTGTCGGGCGTGCGGATCAGAAAGGGCGCGCGCGAGGTCACGCCCGTCGACAGCCACGTGCCGTACGCGCCGGTCGTGTCGGCCATGCCGATGACCCAGTAGGGCATCTGGTGCCACGAGCTGCCGACCGCGGCCTGGTTGAGCCACGACACCTGCCAGCCCGTGCCCGGCGACAGGTTCACCACGAGGTTCGTGCGGATGCCGTTCGTGGCGTCGTCGCGCACCGCCGTCCAGTTGACCTGGCTCATCTCGCCCGGCGTGCGCGGCATGTTGGCGCGCAGGCGCGCCTTGTAGCTGCGCACGATGCGGACGAAGTCCGGCATCGAGATCGCGCTCGACGTCGCGAGCCACGTGTTCGGGATGCTCGTGCCGGCGCCGCTGGTGACCGCGGCGCTGGACGCGAGCGCCTGCGCCGTGTCGAGCATCGCCATCGCCGTCGTGTAGACGGCGCTCGCCGGCGAGAGCTCCGGGATCTCGTCGTCCTTGGTCGCGGGCGTGATGATCGCGGCCTTCTCGTACACGAGCGCCATGTGGCCCAGCGAGTAGCCGAGCGCGAAGAACGCGAAGGAGCGCGTGCGCGTGTAGTCGGCGACCGGGAAGCTGGCCTTCGCCTCGTCGAGCGCGTTGATGGACTGCGACGCGATGCGCGTGGCGCGCGTGAGGAACGAGAAGTCGCGGTTGTTGCCGATGGCGACCGCGTTGCCGAGCGTGTTGTCGATGAGCGCGCGCGGCAGGCCGCCGCGCGCGAGCATGCCGAAGTTCGCGACCGTGGCCTCGCTCTCGCCCGACATCACGAGCATCTGCGGCCACATGGCGTCCGTGGAGTTGTACTGCCCCACGAAGGCGTTCTGCATGAGCTTCGAGATCAGCGTCTCGGTGCCCGAGGCGGAGCCGAGGAGCGACTCGACCGTCGGGGCGCTGGTGTTGCCGACGCTCAGGGGATCGGACGCGCAGCCCGCGAGGGCCGTCGCACCGAGGAGCGTGAGGGGAAGAAATCGGCGACGCATTCGTCTGGGATGGGTCGGAGGCGGAAGGCGGCCGGCCTCCGGTGGCGTCCGGCCGCGCGGGGCGGCCGGACGGACCGGGACCTGGGGGCCGCCAGGACTAGGCGGCGGTCGGCGTCAGAACGCGCTCGAGATCGAGAACGTGACCTGGCGCTGGTTCGGGTAGGTGAACCGGTCGACGCCGTTGAGCGCCGCGTTGTTCAGGGGCCCACCCGGCAGGCCGACCTCGGGGTCGAAGCCGCGGTAGTCCTTCGTCCACATCGCGAGGTTGCGGCCGACCACGCCGACCGTCCAGTCGCCCGTGTTGAGCACGCGGCCCAGACGGTACGACAGGCTCAGCTCGCGCAGCTTCATGTAGCTCCCGTCCTCCACCGTCTCGCCGTTCGGCCCGAGGATGTCGTAGAAGCCACCCAGGCCGCTGGCGTTGCCGCCCGTGCCCGGGCCCGCGCGCCAGTAGTAGCCCACCGGCTTCGCCTCCTCGAGGCTCTTGCCCGTCATGTCGACGTCGCCCGTGAGCAGGTCGCCGAGCGACCAGTGATAGCCCTGGTTCCAGATGCTCGTGCCCATCGACGCGTCGAGCAGGCCGTACAGCGTCAGCTTGCCGTAGCGGACGTTCTGCGTGATGCCGAAGCGGTACTTCGGCAGCGTCTGGCCGAGCGGCAGGATGGCCGGCGCGCCGACCGAGTCACGGAGCAGGATCGGCATGCCCCAGCTCAGGCGGTACGTCGAGCCCGTGCCCGGGATGTTGCCCCACGGCGCCTGCGCGCCCGGGAGCTGCGCGCGCCAGAGGTTCTTCGTGATGCCGTCACCCGGCGTGTTGCCGGCGCCGACCCACACGATGTAGCCCTCGTCGTTCTTCTGGTACGGCTGGCCGGCGCCGCACTGCGTGTTGAACGGCGCGGGCAGCTGGTTGCAGTTCCGCACGAAGTCGCGCCCGTAGATCGTGCCCAGGCGCTCGCCCTCGGCGAACTTGAACATCACCTCGGTGCCCTGCTGGCCCGGGCCGCCCGTGAACGGCGCGACGCCGAGCTTCGTGATCTTCGACTGCAGCCGGTCGTAGATCACGCGCGACGACCACGTGAAGTTCGAGCGGTTCACCCACGGGATGTCGAGCGACGCCTCGAACGACTTGTTCTGCAGCGTGCCCGCGTTCTGCCACTGGGTCGTGAAGCCCGTCGCCGTGGTGAGCGGCACCGGCAGGATCTGGTCGGTGATGTTGTTCACCGCGTACGTCAGGTTCAGGCCGACCTTGCTGAAGAACTCGAGGTCGATGCCCACCTCGGTCTCGGCGCGGACCTCGGGCTTCAGGTTCGGGTTGCCGAGCGTGGTCGGGGAGAGCACGCCGCCGGCGCCGATCGAGAACGTCGCGTACTGCGCGTCGAAGCGCGGGCGCTGGCCCGTCTGGCCGTAGGCCGCGCGCAGCTTGAACAGCGACAGGGCGTTCTCCGCGAACCACCACGGCTCGCGCGACACGATCCAGCTGCCGGACACGCCGGGGAAGTTCGCCCAGCGCTGGTCGGCGCCGAAGAGCGAGCTGCCGTCGCGGCGCAGGTTCGCCTGCAGGAGGTAGCGGTCCTTGAAGTCGAGCTGCAGCGACCCCATGACGGCCTGGCCGCGCACGATCGACTCGCCGTAGCCGATGCCCTTCGAGTTCTGGTCGGTGACCGCGGCCGCCGTGATGAGGCCCGGCACGACCAGGTTGCTGCCGCTCAGGCTCAGGCCCGTCGAGTACTGCTGCTCGTAGAGGTAGCGCGCGCTGAACGACGTGCGCAGGTCGCCGAACGCCTTGCGCACGGTGCCCGTGACGCTCGAGTTCATCGACTGGTCGTCACCGGACGACATGCCGAGCGAGCCGAGGTTCGCGGGGCCGGGCAGCGTGGTGCGGAAGCCCAGGTCGTTGACCTGCGCCGCGTCGCCGACGTTGCGGTCGTAGCTGAAGTTGCCCTCCAGCGTCGCCCACTCGACCGGATCGTACTTGAGCGTCGCGCCGCCGAGGAAGCGCGAGCCCTTGGACGTCTGGCTGGCGTTCTCGAAGTCGTAGAGCGGGTTGCCGTTCTGCTCGCCCTGCTGCGTGATCGCCGTGCGGATGTAGAGGCGGCCGAGCGCGTCGCGCTGCGTCAGCTGCGCGAACGCCGGCATGCGCGTGATGCGGAAGAAGCCGTTGCCGCCGCCGAAGTCCTGGTTGTCGCCCTGCGAGCGCTGCGTGCTGTAGAACGTCTGCAGCGCGAGGCTCAGGTTGTCGCGCCACCGCTGGTCGATGTTGGCGCGGACCGAGTTGCGGTAGTAGCCGCCGAGGTAGCGGAGCGAGCCCTGGTTGGTCAGGTTCGCGACGCTGCCGTACACGCCCGTGTTGTTGATGCGGCCGCGGACGTCGACGTTCGTGTTCGCGAACGCGTTCGGCGTCACGAAGTCGTCAAAGACGTTGCGCGTGACGTTCCAGCGGTTCGTCTGGAACTGGCCGCTCAGGATGCCGAAGCTCGGCGTGAGGCCGATGCCGCCGTCGTTGAGGAACAGCTGCGGCGTGAGCGAGCTGGGCGCGGCCACCTCGTTGACGCGCTGGACCTCCTTCTCGAGGTCGATCAGCTGCGTGCACGACGAGCCGTTGGTCGTGACGCGCGAGCAGAAGAGCGTCGACGACGGATCCATCGCCAGGTTGTGGCGCTTGGCGATCGAGAACTCGCGCGGGATCTCGCCGGCGCCGAGCTCCGTGCGGAAGCCGAACTTGATGCCGTCGCGGGCGTTCTTGCCGCTCTTGGTCGTGATGTTGATGACGCCCGAGCCGGCGCGCGCGCCGTACAGGTTCGCGGCCGCGGCACCCTTCACGATCTCGACCGACTCGATGTCCGCCGGGTTGATGTCGGCGATGGAGCCGTTGAGCTGGATGCCGTCGACGATGTAGAGCGGCTGCTGGCTGCGGCCGGAGGCGTTGATCGACGTCGGGCCGCGCATCAGCACGACCGGGGCGGCGCCGGGGCGGCCCGTGTTGGCGACGATGTTCGCGCCCGGCACCTTGCCCTGCAGCTGCGAGATCGCGCTCTGGCCGACGACCGGCATCTGCGCGGTGTCGACGCGCTGCACGGTGAACGGCGTGCGGACCTGCTCCGTGGCCTCGGAGACGCCCGTGACGACGACCTCGGTCAGGCGGAGGGCGTCGCGCTTGAGCGAGAAGTTGACCGTCTGCGTGCCCGCCGTGAGGGTCAGCGCGCGCGCCTGCGGCGCGAAGCCGACCGAGCGCACCCGGAGCTGGACCGCCTGCCCGCTGACGCGCGCCGCCGGGACGTTGATGGTGTAGACGCCCGAGGGGCCCGTCCCCACCGACAGCGCCATCTCGGTGATGTAAACGTTGGCGCCCTGGAGCGGCGTGCCATCCTCGGTGGTCACGCGGCCGGTGACGATCGCGGCGCCGGCTGCTGCCTGCGCGTGCGCGGTACCGGCGGCGAGGGTGAGGAGACATGCCGCTGCACTGAGCGTCACGACTCCTCGGGACCAACTCGTCCTCATCATGGGGGATCCTCGGGGCCTGAGGGTTCGACGAAACGAACGGCGGTTGGGGCGCCGCCCCGGGGAAGGGCGACGAGCTCGGAGTGACGCGGGACCGCGAACCCGCGACGGCCGGCGATCGGGAGCGAGATGGGGGCGCTCCCCGGAGCCAGCGTGAAACTCGAACGTCGAGGCAACCGTAGGCGGGAGACCGGTGTCGAACCGTGTGTCGAACCGGTCGTGCGCGGGGCGTTGGGGAGCCCCGGCGGCGTCCTCGCGGGCCGCGACGTCTCGAGCACCCACCGACCGGGAGAGCCAGCACCGGTCGCGCGGGACGCACAGCGGACGGAACGAGCATTCACGACGGCGGCACGCGGCGCGGATCCCGCCGCGCGACGCGCGACGATGGACCAGACGACCGCGGGGCCGCACTGCGGCACCTCGGTGTTCAGGGTGTGTGCGTGCGCGTCCACACGCCCCGCGTAGCGCGCCCACAAGTGGGCACCTCGCGGCGTGCGAATGGCGATCGCGCTCTATCGGACCACCCGTCGCTCGATCGCGAAGGATCGAGGAGGACGGATCACTACCTGAACGAATGCCCGCGGCGCGCCCCCGATGGGTCGCAGCCGAACGAGCGGAATGACGAGGGTGCGGTCGACGCCGGCGTCGGGAGGGCGGACGGACGGCGGTCGGGCATGTGGGTCGCCGGGGGTGCAGACCCGCGCATGCGCGCCGGGGTCACATTAGTCGCGGAACAGCGGTTGGCAAGTCGTCATACGTTCTCGTCACGCTTCCACCACGGCCTGCCCCGCCCTGCTGCGGCTCACCCCTGCGGCCTTGCCGTCCGAAACAGGCGGCGCGGCGGAGTCGACAGCGGCGTCCGGACCGTCACAGCCGCCCCGGATCGACCGGAGTCCGGCACGCGAAAAGGGCCGGTGCGCGCACCCGCGCGCACCGGCCCTGCCCCGTTCTGCGACGCCGCGCGACGTGGGGGTCAGCTCGCGGCCGCCACCAGCGCGGCGTTCCGCTCCACCTTCGCCGCCAGCCCCGGCAGGTCGAACGGCTTGGTGACGTAGTCGTCCGCCCCGGTCTGGATCGCCTGCCGCTTGTCGTCCCACTCGTCCAGCGCGGTCACCATGATGACCCGCACGCGGCGGCCGAGCACGGGATGCTGCTTCATCAGCCGGCAGACGTCCCAGCCGTCGCGCCCCGGCATCATCACGTCCAGCAGCACGAGCGACGGCCGCACCTGCTCGAACAGCGCCAGCGCCTCGTCGCCCGAGTGCGCGACGGTGATCGGATATCCACGCACGCCGAGGTAGCGCGCGATGATCTCCGTGTTGTCGTGGTTGTCGTCCACGACCAGGATCGGCGGACGTGGCGCAGCGTCGGACATCGGACGAGGCGGCTGAGGAGTGGGACGGGCGGAGGGCCGCCGACCGCGACCGGGGCAAGGAGTACGCCATCCCCCGGCGCGACGACGGCCCGCGCGGGCGCGATGGCCGGTGACGCCGCGAAGGCTGTGTCTCAGCGGCGCGCGGTGCGCAGCCCGGCGCTGCGGAGGCCCTGCGGCGTGATCGTCAGGCCCAGCCCGAAGCCCACGTCGTCCGAGAAGCGGCCGCCGCTCACGACCAGGCTGCCGCGCAGCGCGAGCTGCCGCGTGATCTCGAAGCTGGCGCCGATGTCGAAGTCGATCGACAGGTCGGTGTTGTCGGCGTCGTCGTCCACGCCCGTCACCAGGTCGAGCGACAGGCGCGGATGCACGTACGGCGTGATCGCCATGCCGCCGTCGAGGGCGAAGCGGTGGCCGACCGAGACGCCGACCGGGATGCGGAACAGGTCCGGCCCGTCACCGACCGCCAGCCCCGCACCCGCCGTGAACAGGAGCGCGAGCGGCTGGTCGGCCGTCGCGCGCGTCAGCTGGTACGCGTACGAGCCGCCCACCAGCAGCTTCGTGCCGCCGCTGCCGTCCGAGTCCACGAGCCCGCCCTCGAGCCCGAAGTGCGAGTTCGCGTCGATCCCCTCGCGCCACTGGAAGAGCGCCGCCGTGCCGGCGTTGGCGGACACCCCCAGCGTGAAGTCGCGCGTCGAGACCTGCGGCGGCTGGAACGACGGCGTGAACCAGCTCTGCGCGGCCGCCGTGCGCGCGGCGGGCGACGCGACGAGCGCCGCGAGGGCAGCCAGCACGGCGACGCCGCCACGGCGGCGGGACGCGGGGACGGACGACGGAGGACGAACGGACATGGCGTGGTGCGGTGAACGTGAGGATACGGAAACGCGCCCCCGCGTCGCGGGTGGCGCAGGAGGCCGTGCAACCTGATCGGGCGCGCGCGGACGCGACGTGACGTGCGTCGGGTCCGCGCGCTCGCGCGCCGGCGCGCGCCCGCGCGCTAGCGTCCGCCCAGCGCGAACGACACCGCGACGCCGACGGTGGTGCCGCGCGGCCCCGGCTCGCCACCGGCCGCGCGCGCGCCGTCCTCCAAAGCTAGGGACACACCGAGCCGCGGCGTGAGGGCCGCCTCGGCCACGACGCCGACGCGGGCGCGCGAGGCGCTCACCGCGTCCTCGCCGTACGAGAGCCGGTACCAGACGTACTGCGGCGCCAGCGAGAGCGCCCACGCCCGGGCGCCGAACGCGCCGCGCACCCCGACCGCGGCGCCCAGCGGCACCTGCCGCATGAGGACCACGTCGTCGCTGTCGGCGACCGCCGGGTCCGCGGGTGCGTCGAGCCGGGCGCGGGCGAAGCCGATGCCGCCGATCGCCGCGACGCCAAGCCGCGCGCCGCGCACGACGGCCCAGGACGCGCGCCCGCCGAAGGCAGTCGCCGGATCGCGGTAGCCGTCCCCCCACGTCTGCGCCGCGAAGCCGCCGGCGAGCTGCCAGCGCCCGGCCGCGGGCGCGAACGCCGCCGCGCCCCCGTACGTCGCGCGCGTGCGCCGGCTGGTGCCTCCCGCGCCCACCTCGAGGATGGCGCGCTGCTCGAAGCCGAGGTTGGCCGCCAGCGCGACGCCGGGGCGGATGAAGGCGCCCGGCGCCGTGGGAATGCCGGGCAGCTGCGCGCCGAGGGGGTCGCCGGCGACGAGCGCGAGCAGCACGGCGGCGGCGGCCGTGAAGCGGGACGTGCGATCGGGCATGGTGTGGAACGCGGGTCGGTACGCCGTCCGCGGATCGTGGGGCGACGCGCCGTGCGCTCGTGCAAGGGCCGTGCGACCCGCGGGGTGCGCGGTCCGCGGCGACGATCGGCCCGAACGCGCGACGGGGAGGGCGCACGTCGTGTGCGCCCTCCCCGTCGCTTCCCGCGCGCCGGGCGCGCGGGCTCACTGCCGTCAGGCGTTGCGGTCGGTGCAGCCCTTGAAGTTCGGGTTCGTCAGCTCCTGCGTCGTGATCGGGATGTTGACGTCGGTCCCGTACACGCCGCCGCGGTAGTGCGTGCCCGTCGGGAACGTGTTCGCCGCCGTGCGCCCGTAGAAGCGGATGAGCCGACGCAGGTCGCCCAGCCGCTGGCCGCGGCTGAACGTCCAGAACGCCTTCTCGCGGAAGTACAGATCGATGGCGGCGTCGCGGGTGGTCGGCGCCGTGAGCGGCGGCAGCTGTGCGGCCGTGAGCGCCGCCGGCCCGCCCTGCTGACCGAACGCGCCATACTGCGGCGGCGCCGCGCGGAGGGCGTTGAGGATCGTCGTCATCCCCGCGAAATCGTTCGCGATCAGTCGCGCCTCAGCCTCGACCAGTCGCGCGTCGAGCCCGCTCAGCAGGTGCACGGTCGTGAGCTGCCCGTACAGGTTGGTCGTCCGCGAGAAGGTGAAGCCGTCCTGCGCCTTGGTGGTGTCGCGCCCGTTCGAGGAGACCGTGTACACCACCGGGAGCCGCGGGTCGCGCGCCGAGAAGAACGGGATGGCGTTGGCCACGCGCAGGTTCCGCGCATTGCCCTCGAGGCTGTCGCCGACGGTGAAGCGGCGGCTGCTCGCGTTCTGCCCCCAGATGTTGTTCGTGCCCGCCGTCAGCGTGAACGTCTGCTCGTACGCGTAGTTCGTCGGCACGTTGGCCGCGGTGACGAGCGCCGCCGCCTCGGCAGCCTTGTCGTTGCCGAGGCCGAGGAGCGCGCGCGCCTTCCCGACGCGCGCCCCGCGCGCCACGAGCAGGTTGTTCGCGTCGGTACCCGACGCCAGCGCGAGCGCCGAGTCGAACGACGCGACGGCGCGCTGGAACACCTGGGCCACGGACTGCGGCTGGCCGAGGCCCTCGACGTACTCGGGGAGCGTGCCGTCGCTGATCGGCATCCCGTTGCAGAAGTCCTGCGCCATCTGCATCTCGGCCAGCCCGCGGTGCAGGTACATCTCGGCGATCTTCCACTGCTCCGCCGGCCGGAACTCGCGCAGCACGGGGATCGCCTGGTTGGCGGCCGTGCGGACGCGGTTGAGGTTCCGGTAGAGAGCCGTCGCCGCCGAGTTGTTGTCGACGATCTTCCGCTGGTCGAACTCGTCGTTCTGGATGAACGTCGAGCTGGTCGACCACTCGTCGGCGAGGAGGCCGCTCCACACGTAGTCGCCGCTCGTGTCGGTGTTGCCGAGGAGGGCGACGCGCAGCCGGTGGAACGACCCGATGTAGAGCGCCTGCGCGCCTTCCGACGACTGCGTGGCGGCCGGGTTGATGACGTCGGGGTCGATCGCCTCGAGCAGCGTGTCGGCCGTGTCGCTGCAGCCGTGCAGGACCGTCGCGGCCGCGACCGCCGTCAGCGTGGCGGTCGCGCGCCGACGGCGCCCGTTGAAAATAGATCTCATCTCGTTGGGCTCCTTACGATTCGGCGTCAGAAGCCGACGTTGAGGCGGATGACGAAGTAGCTCGGCGGGGCGACCGTCTGGAAGTCGGACGGCGTGTTCTCGCCCGCCTCGCTCGCCGTGTAGTCGGTCTCCGGATCGGCACCACGGTAGTTCGTCCACAGGGCCAGGTTACGCCCCGAGGCGGTGACGCTGAACGTGCGCCCACGGACGAAGCGACGGGCGAACTCCGGGGAGGCCGTGAAGGTCGCCGCGACCTCGCGCAGCTTGACGAACGCGCCGGGCTGGTAGAAGCCGTCGAGCGTCTTCGACGGGTGGTCGCGCGTCGCGACGACCATCGCCTGCTCCTCGAACGACGCCTTCGGGTTCATCAGGCCGTTGCAGTTCTGGCGGCTGACGCACCGGATGCGCTCGGTGTTGTTGTAGTACCGGTTCCCACCGCGGTAGTCGAACAGCCCCTGCAGGCGGAAGCGCCGGTTGAACAGGTCGAGCCCGGGCGTCAGCGTCGCCATGTAGCGCGGCGAGCTGTAGGCGCGGAAGATCGCCGAGTCGCCGACGAACACCTCGTTGAGCGCCGGGTTCGCGTTGTACGTGAGGATGCCGTCCTTGTTCTTGTCGTCCCAGCCGGTGATCGGCTGCGCCCAGAAGCCGAACAGCGGGTAGCCCTCCACCGCGCGCGTGGACGTGCCGATCTGCGGCGGCGTGTTCCCGAGGCTCACCAGCTCGTTGTCGTTGATCGAGCCGTTCAGCGTGATGTCGAACGCCACCGCGCGGCGGTCGATCAGCTGGCCCGTCAGCAGCATCTCCCAGCCGCTGTTGCGCACCGCGCCGAGGTTCTGGCGCACGTCCGCCGCCGCGCCGACCGACGGCGGGACGATGGCGTCGATGAGCGCGTCCTTGGTGCGCTTCCGGTAGTACGTCAGGTCGATCGTCGCGCGGCTGTTGAAGAGGCGCGCCTCGAACCCGCCCTCGAACTCGCTGGTCCGCTCGGGGCGCAGGTTCGTGTTGCCGACGGCGTCGTAGGTGAGGCCGGGCTGGTCGACGAGGCGGACGTTCGGCGTCTGCGTCGCGAACGTGCGCAGCGCGTCGTTCGACCCAGGCTGCACGCCGGAGGCGCCGTACGCGGCGCGGATCCGGAACAGGTCCATGAAGTCGATCTGCGGGAAGAACGACTCGTCGGAGAGGATCCACGACACGCTCGCCTTCGGATAGAAGACGCGCTGGAAGTTCGTCCCGAACGCGCTGTTCTGGTCCGTGCGCACGGCAGCCGTCAGGAACAGCCGCTCACGGATCGCCACGGCCTCCTCGAGGAAGATGCCGAGCGTCTTCTGGATCGTCGTGGCTTCCGTGGCGTTCGGCGTCGCGCCGGAGCCTGCCGTCTGGCCGCCCGGCGAGAGCTGGGTGCCGGTCGCGCTGTTCTGGTCCAGCTTGTAGTTGACGTACTGCGTGCCGAGCGTCGTCTTCGAGTTCGCCCACGACGTCAGGTTCGCCGACGCGGTCGCCGCCAGGTCGGCGGAGAGGTTGCGCAGGCTCGTGCGCGCGTTCCCCTTGAAGCCGTCGCGGTAGATCGCGGTGATCGGCGGCCCGTCGCCGCGGTACCGGATGTTCTCGTCGGTGCGCGCCGTGAAGTCGTTGCCGATGTTCGCCCGCGTGGAGAGCCAGGTCGTCGGCCGGAACTGGATGTTCGCCGCGCCGATCAGGCGATTGATCTCCTGCCCGCGCTTCTCGGCCCACGAGAACGCCGGCGTCCACGCGCGGTAGCCGTTCAGCGGCGTGCCGGCCGGCACGGGGATGTTGCCGCTGGTCGAGATGGTGCCGTTGTTCTTGTAGCCCGGACCACCGAACAGGTGCGACCCGAGCCCGGCGGTCGCGTTCGACTCGAGCGAGAAGCGCGCCTGGCTGTTCACGAACCCGACGTTCAGCCCGACGTCGAGCTTCGGCGTCAGCGCGGCGTTCAGGTTCGTGCGGACGCTGTTCTTCCCGAGCACGTTCGGACGCTCGGTCCACTCGTGCAGCGTCGCGCCGATCGAGTCGATGCGGCGGCGCTCGAAGTCCGGCAGCTCGAGCAGCCCGGTCTCGTCCTCGCGCTCTGCCGAGATGAAGTAGCGGACCATCTCGCTGCCGCCGGACACCTGGCCGCCGACCTGGCTCCGATGACCGGTGCCGAGCGGCGTCGCGTCGGGATCGTGCAGCGGGCTGTACACGCGGACGCTGTCCATGATGCACGTCCCCGCCGAGATGAGCGGCAGGGCGCACTCACGGTACGCCGTCGAGCCCGGCGAGTGGCCGGCGATCGTGTAGTTCGTGGTGTAGTTGTTCAGGTCCTTGATCAGGCCCCCCTCGCCGTACACCGTCCACCGCGGCGCGCCGGCGCGGCCCTTCTTCGTGGTGATGACGATGACGCCGTTGGCCGCGTCGGTGCCGTAGAGCGTCGCCGCCGACGGCCCCTTCACGATCTCGATGTTCTCGACCTCGTCCGGGTTGAGGTCCTGCACCCGGCTCGGGTTGTTGCCGTTCGTGCCGAAGCTGATGCTCCCCTGGTTGCTCGTCATCCGGACGCCGTCGATGACGTAGATCGGGTCGTTGTTCAGCGACAGGCTGTTGTTGCCGCGGATGCGGACGCGGGCACCGGTCCCCGCCTGCGTCCCGCTCTGCACCGACACGCCGGGCGCGCGCGAGTTGAGCATGTCGGACAGGCTGGAGATCGGCGCCGTCTCGGCCACCTTCGCCGCGTCGATCGTCGCGACGGCGTTGCCGATCTCGACGCGCCGGATCTCTCCCGTGGCCGTGGTCACGACCGGCGTCAGGCTGACCGATGCCTGCCGCAGCGCGATGTCGACGGTCAGCGTGGCCCCCGCGCCGACCGTCGCCGGCCGCGACTGCTCCTGGTAGCCGACGCGCAGCACGCGCACGGTGACGGCGCGCGCCGGGACCGCGCGGATCGTGTAGCGCCCCTGCGCGTCGGTCAGTGCGCCGAGGTTGGTGCCGACGACCTGCACCTGCGCCGACGGGACGGGCGCGGCGCTGGCAGCGTCGGTCACGCGTCCCGAGATGACGCCGGTCTGCTGGGCGGAGAGCGGCGCAGCGCCGACCACCAGCAGCCCGAACAGCCACTGCATTACACGTCTCATCTCACTTTCCTCCGCGCTCCCCGCACGACGGGTGACCGATGGTGCGGACGCCGACGGTCGGCGCCCCGAGTGGGTGCCCTGGCGGGCGCCCGCGACTGGCGTGTCGGCGACGCGGATGCTGGACGTCACCGATGGCCGGGTGGCACCAGCCTCAGGAGGCGGGCGCCGGACCGGAACGCAGCCAGTCTCTAGCCGTGCACGACGTTCGGCAAGGGCTGCGTTCCCGAGGATGCAGACCCACGCGTGAGGCGCGGAGGTCACGGGCAACTTGTGAAGAATCGGTGTCCACGCGTTGCGGGACGGGACGAACGCGAAGCGGGGGCGAGCCGTGGCTCGCCCCCGCTTCCAGGGTCCAGACGTGGGGGCGTGGGACGAAGCGTCCGACTCGTCCCACGGCCCGGCCCGTCCTCACGCGTTGCGGTCGATGCAACCGGTGAAGTTCGGGTTGTTCTCCTCGGCCTGCGTGACGGGGAGGTTCACGTCCGTCCCGTAGTTGCCGGTGCCCGCGAGCCACGCCCCGGTCGGATAGACCGAGTTCGCCGGGCGGTTGTACTGGCGCACGAGGCGGCGCAGGTCGCCCAGGCGGTGGCCGGTGAGGTACATCCAGAACGCTCGCTCGCGGAACAGCAGGTCCACGCGCGCCGTCTGGTTGCCCGGGTCCGCCAGCGCCGGCAGCTGCGCCGGCGTGACCGTCACCGCGCCCAGGGTGCGGTTGGCCGAGCGGGGGTCGTTGAGCTTGCTCAGGAAGAGCGTCGGGTTGTTGGCCTGCAGCGCCGCCTCGGCCTCGATCAGCCGCGCCTCGATGCCCGTGATGAGCGGGAAGCTCGTCTCGCGCGTCGGGTACAGGTTCTGGCGGTACAGGTCGACGTTGGCGTCGAACCCGCCGTTCGCGACGCGCGCCGCGACCGGGACGCGCGGGTCGTTGGCCGTGATGAAGTCCAGGCCGTTCGTCCCTTCCTTGTCGACGACCGTGAAGCGGCGCTGGTTGTTGATCCACGACCAGGCGGCGTTGTCACGGCTCGTCTGCGACTGCTCCGCGGTCAGCACGAAGGTCGTCGGCACCGAGGCGACCGCCGTGGCGGCCTCCGCGAACCGGCCGAGGTTGATCAGGATGCGCCCCTTCGTGACCGCGGCGGCGTTGCGCACCGTGCCCGCGAGGGCGTCGGTGCCGGTCGCCAGCGCGATCGCCGAGTCGGCGTGCGCGAGCGCGCGCTGCAGCGCCTGCACGGTCGTGTTGCGCTCACCCAGCGACTCGGCGCCCTCGATGAAGTCGCTGAAGGTGAGGCCGCTGCAGAGCGTCTCCGCCATCAGGTTCTCCATGTACGCCTCGACGAACAGCATCTCGGCGGCCTGCGACTTCCGGCTGACGGCGTACTTGAGGAGCGCCCGCTTGGCCTGTGCCGCGGAGAGCCGCGCGCGCTGGGCGTCGCGGATCGCCGTGTTCAGGTTCGCGTTGCTGAGCGAGATGCCGCGCGCGTCGGTCTCGTCACGCTGCACGAACGTGTCCGACGAGCGGAGCTCGTCGGCCAGCGTGCCGCTGAGGATGAACAGCCCCTCGTTGCCCGAGAGGGCGAGGCCGCTGGTCGCGCCGTTGAAGCGCGCGAGCGCGCCGATGCGGAGCGCCTCGGCGCCGGCCGAGTCGTTCACCTGCTCGGGAGCGATGATGTCGGGATCGACGACATCGAGGACCTCGCTCGGGTTGCAGGCGGCCGCCACGCCGCTGGCGCAGACGGTCGCGACGACCGCGAACCGGCGGGCCAGCTGGCTGGCGCGGTGATGCAGCATGCGATTCTTCATCTGGAATGCGGGAATAGGCACGGAAGACACCTCAGAACCGGACGTTCAGCCGCAGGGACAGGTACGACGGCGGCGGAACCGTCAGGAAGTCGTTCGGGGCGTCCGTCTGGCCGTACGAGCTCTCCGGGTCCATGCCCGTGTAGTCCGTGAAGAGCGCGAGGTTGCGGGCCGCGAGCGTGGCGCTCAGGCCGCGCGCCCGCAGGAAGCGCGAGGCCCACGCGTCCGGCGCGGTGAACGTGGCCGAGAGCTCGCGGAAGCGGACGAAGTCCGCCTTCTCCATGTAGCCCACCAGCGTGCGCTGCGCGGCCGGGACCGTGAAGCCGGCGACGGCGCGGGCCTGCTCGGCCAGCGACGCGGTCGGATCGAGGCGCCCGCGGCAGTTCGTGGCGTCACCGCACTTGAACCGCTCGGTGTTGTTGTACAGGTAGTGGCCGCCCTTGTAGTCGACGAGCGCCTGGATGCGGAAGCGGCGGTTGAACAGGTCGAACCCGTTCGTGAACGTGATCTCGCGCTTCGGGATCGAGTAGCCGATGAACTGCGCGGAGTCGGCGACCGTGACCTCGCTGGCGACGATGATGTTGTCGCCGTTCGCGTCCGAGTACGTGTACGGGCGCTGCCAGTAGCCGTTCAGCGGGAAGCCCGCGCGCTGCTGGATCGTCGCGCCGATCTGCGGCGGCACGCCGCCCAGGTCGACGAGCTTGTTCGAGTTCTGCGAGCCGCTGATCGTCAGGTCCCAGCCGAACGCGCGACGCTGCACGAGCTGCGCGTTGATCAGCGCCTCCAGGCCCTTGTTCGTCACCGAGCCGAGGTTCTCGAAGCGCGTCGTCGCGCCGGTGCCGAGCGACGGCGGCAGGATGCGCGCGATGAGGGCGTTGCGCGACTCCTTGTTGTAGTACGTCAGCTCGGTGTTCAGGCGGTTGCCGAAGAACGAGGCCTCGAGGCCGCCCTCGAACTCGCGGGTCGTCTCGGGCTTGAGGTTCGGGTTGCCCGGCGCGTTGAGCGTCAGGCCCGGCAGGTCGGCCGCGGCCAGACGCGCGGTCGCCTCACGGCCGCCCGTCAGGAACTGCAGCGCGTCGTTGGTGCCCGGGCGGACGCCCGACTCACCGAGGGCCGAACGGATGCGCAGGTTGTCCAGCCACGCCGGCTTCGGGAAGAACGACTCGTCGGACACGAGCCACGAGAAGCTCGCCTTCGGGTAGACCACGCCGCTGAAGTCGGCGCCGAACGCGCTGTTGTCGTCGTAGCGCATCGCGGCCGTGATGAACAGCCGCTCGCGCCAGGCCAGCGCCTGCTCGACGAAGAAGCCGAGCGTGCGCGTCTCGTCGTTCGTCGCGGCGACCGACTGCACCGAGCCGGCCGGCGGCGTCACGCCACCCGGCGGCAGCGTCACGCCCGTCGACTGCCCGCGCGTGTACACGTTGCGGATGTACTGGCCGCCGAACGTCGTCTTCGAGCCGAGCGTCTCGAGCGGCTGGAACGAGGCCGTCGCGTTGACGTCGCTCGTGTACTGGAAGATCTCGCTGCGGCTGTCGACCGAGTAGCCGAGGCGCGTCGTGCCGTTGTCCGGGCAGGTCGCGAAGCGGCAGATGTCGGTCTCGCGGCGGCCGATGTAGTCGACGCCGACGTTCGCGCGCGACGAGAGCCAGTCCGTCGGGCGGAAGTTCGCGTTCGCCGCCGTCAGCACGCGGTTGACGGCCTGCGTGTACGACTCCTCGAAGATGTCGGCCGGCGTGAAGTTGCGGTAGCCGTTCAGCGTCGCGCCCGTCGTCGTCACGCCCGTCGTGCGGTAGCCGAAGCCGAAGAGCGCCTGCGCGAAGGGGCTGAACAGGTTGTTGTCCAGGTTCGGCAGCCGCTGATCCAGGTCGATGTACGACGTCTGGAGGCCGAAGTCGAGCTTGGAGGTCGGCGACGCGTTCAGGTTGATGCGCGCCGACTTCTTCTCCATCTGGTTCGGCCGGTCGACGATCTCCGCGATCCCGCGGCCGAGCTGGTTCAGGCGCGTGCGCTCGAACTCGGGGAGCTGCAGCGGGCTGCGCTCGCCCTCGAGCTCACCGGCGACGAAGTAGCGCACCGCCTCGCTGCCGCCACCGAGCTGCAGGCCGTACTGGTTGCGGTAGCCCGTGCCGAAGATCGTGAGATCCTTGTCCTTCAGGATGTTCAGCGTCGTCAGGCTGTCGCGCGTGCAGGTGCCGGCCGCGACCGCGGTCAGGAAGCACGTCGTGGTCGGCGTGCGCGTCACGGTGCCGTTGGCCGCCGTCGCGATGTTCGTCCCGAACGCCGAGAAGTTGGTCGGGAAGTCCTGGAGGTAGCGGATCCCGCCCTGCTCGGTGTACGCCGTCCACTGCGGACGGCCGGCGCGGCCCTTCTTCGTGGTGATCACGATGACGCCGTTGGCGGCGTCGGTGCCGTACAGCGTCGCCGCCGACGGGCCCTTGATCACCTCGATGTTCTCGATCTCCTCGGGGTTGATGTCGTTCAGACGGCTCGTCACCGTGCCGCCGACGCCGAGGGACTGCGCGCGGCCACCGTTCGAGGAGGCCTCGATGCGCACGCCGTCGACGATGTAGACCGGATCGTTCGACAGCGACAGCGAGTTCGTGCCGCGGATGCGGATACGGGCGCCGGCGCCCGTCGCGCCGCTCGTCTGGAGCTGCACGCCGGGAGCGCGCGAGTTCAGCAGGTCGTTGATGTTCGCGACCGGCGACTGCTCGACGACCTTGGCGGCATCGACCGTCGCGACGGCGTTGCCCACCTCGACGCGGCGCTGCTCGCCCGTCGCCGTCGTCACGACCGGCGTCAGCGAGACCGCCGAGGAGCTCATGACGAGGTTCAGCGTCGCCGTCTGCCCGCCCGTCACCGCGACGGTGCCCGAGCGCTCGGCATAGCCGACGCGGAGCGCGCGCACCGTCACCGTGCGCGCCGGCACGGCGCGGATGGTGTACGTGCCCTGGTCGTTCGTGAGGGCGCCGAGCGACGTGCCGACGATCTGCACCTGCGCCGACGGAATCGGGCGGCCGTTGGCGGCATCGGTCACCTTGCCGGTGACGATCCCGGTGGACGCGTCCTGCGCCGCGACCATCGTCGGTGCGGTCGCCGCGCCGAGCACCAGCGCGAACGCCCACTTCGTACCACGCATCATGTCTTCATCCTCCGTGCACCCCAAATCGGAAGGCGGAACCGGACAGGAGAAAGTCCTGTCCTTCTATAGCGCCGCGACCCCGCGGGCCCCGGTGGGCGCGCGCGCGGTCCGGCGTGTGTCACCGCCCTCGAGCCCATCGGTGGGCGGAGAGCGGAACGACTCGGTCTTGAAGGATCCGCACGAGGGCGGACCGGGATGCGGCGTGCGGAAACGATGACGAGACGCACGCGGCTTACGGGTGGACCCGTGGTCGCGGCGACCGGTCACATCTCAGCAGTGAATGGTTTACGAGCGGCCCGGTACGGGCGCTGTACGTGCCACAGGCGGCGGGATCCGGCGCCAGGTTGCTGCCGATGGCGGCCGGAGGAACGGCGGGATGTCGAGCGGGCGCGCAAGCTCGCCAGCCCCCGGCATCGCGCGCAAGTTCCGTATTCGTACGGAAGATGTGCGCGCCGAACCGTTCGTCCCTGCACGCGCGCCACGACGCATCCGCAACGCACGCGGGGCCCGGGCGCGCAACGCGCCCGGGCCCCGCTCCGTTCCGTCCTGCTGTCGTGCGCCGGCTCAGCGCGCGGCGGTCAGCTCCGACGCCTGCTCGGTGACCACGCGCACCTGGTCGTCCACCACCTGCAGGAAGCCGCCGGCGACGCTGAAGCGGCGCGCCGCCGCTCCCGCGCCGAGCCGCAGCTCGCCGCGGCCGAGGAGGGTCATCATCGGCGCGTGGCCGCTGAGGATCCCCACCTCGCCGTCGAACGCCGGCGCCACGAGCGCGTCCACCTCGCCCTCGAACAGGACGCGCTCCGGCGAGATCACCGAGACCTTGATCACGGCTGGCCTCAGCCCTTGAGCTTCTCGGCGTTGGCGATCACGTCCTCGACGCCGCCCGCCATGAAGAACGCCTGCTCCGGCAGGTGGTCGAACTCGCCCTGCGTGAGGCGCTCGAACGAGCTGATGGTCTCCTCGAGCTTCACGTACTTGCCCGGGATGCCCGTGAACTGCTCGGCGACGTGGAACGGCTGCGACATGAAGCGCTGGATGCGGCGCGCCCGCGCCACGATGCGCTTGTCGTCCTCGGACAGCTCGTCCATGCCGAGGATGGCGATGATGTCCTGGAGCTCCTTGTAGCGCTGCAGGATGCGCTGCACCTCGGTGGCCACGCGGTAGTGGCGCTCGCCCAGGTACTGCGCGTCGAGGATGCGCGACGTCGAGTCGAGCGGATCGACGGCCGGGTAGATGCCGAGCTCCGTGATCTTGCGGTTGAGCACGACCGTGGCGTCCAGGTGGGCGAACGCGGTCGCCGGAGCAGGGTCGGTCAGATCGTCTGCAGGGACATAGATCGCCTGCACCGACGTGATCGAGCCGTTGCGCGTCGACGTGATGCGCTCCTGCAGCTCGCCCATCTCCGTCGCCAGCGTCGGCTGGTAGCCCACGGCGCTCGGCATGCGGCCGAGCAGTGCGGACACCTCGGAGCCGGCCTGCGTGAAGCGGAAGATGTTGTCGATGAACACCAGCACGTCCGCGTTCTCCTCGTCGCGGAAGTACTCGGCGACCGTCAGACCCGCGAGGCCGACGCGCAGGCGCGCTCCCGGCGGCTCGTTCATCTGGCCGTAGATCAGCGCCACCTTGTCGAGGATGCCCGCCTCCTGGAACTCCAGGTAGAGGTCATTGCCCTCGCGCGTGCGCTCGCCCACGCCGCAGAACACCGACTTGCCGCCGTGGCCCTTCGCCACGTTGTTGATCAGCTCCTGGATGACGACCGTCTTGCCGACGCCGGCGCCGCCGAAGAGCCCGATCTTGCCGCCCTTCACGAACGGGGCGATCAGGTCGATGACCTTGATGCCCGTCTCGAAGACCTCGGTCTTAGGCTCGAGCGACACGAACTCCGGCGACCCGCGGTGGATCGGCCAGCGCAGCGCGTCGGCGGGGATCTCGGCGCCGTTGTCCACCGGCTCGCCGAGCACGTTCAGGATGCGGCCGAGCGCGGGCGCGCCGACCGGCACCGAGATCGCGGCGCCCGTGTCGATCACGTCCATCCCGCGCACCACGGCGTCGGTGGTGGACATGGCGACGGCGCGCACCTGGTTGCGCCCGACGTGCTGCTGCACCTCGGCCACGACGTTGATCTGCGACCCGTCCGGCGCCGTGCCGGTGATGCGCAGCGCGTTGTAGATCTCGGGCAGGTGCTCGGCCTCGAACTCGACGTCGAGGACCGGGCCGATGACCTGCACGACCTTGCCGATGTTCTTGGTGGCGACGGCGGTAGCCATGATGGAAGCCGGTGTGGTTTAGAGGGCCGCCGCGCCGCCGACGATCTCCGCGATCTCCTGCGTGATCTGGGCCTGGCGGGCACGGTTGTAGGTGCGCTTCAGCAGGTTGAGCATCTCGCTCGCGTTGTCCGTCGCGCTCTTCATCGCCGTCCGGCGCGCGCCCTGTTCGGCGGCGGCGGTCTCGGCGAGCGCGCGGTAGACGCTGTTGCGCACGTACGAGGGGAGCAGCTCGGTGAGGAGCTCCTCCGCCGAGGGGTACAGCAGGTAGTCGCGCTGCATGCCGGCCTCCGTCTTCGCGGGCGGCTGCACGGGCAGCACCTGCGTCGTCGTCGGCGGCGTGGAGAGCGCGCTGCGGAACTGGGCGTACACGACGTACACGCCGTCCAGCGTCCCGGCGATGAAGTCCTGCATCAGCCCCTCGACCAGCGACGCCGCGTCGTCCGCGGTGGGGCGGTCGGTGATGTCCGTGCGCTGCGTGAGCATCGCGCGGTTCACGTACTTGAAGAAGCCGATGCCCTTGCGGCCGACCACGTGCAGGTCGACCTGCGCGCCGCGCGCCTCCAGCTCGGCGATGCGCGCGCGCGCCTCCTTGATGAGGTTCGCGTTGAACGCGCCGGCGAGGCCGCGGTTCGACGTCAGCAGGACCACCGCGACGCGGCGCTGCCGCGCCGGCTGGCGCAGCAGCGGGAAGCGCTCGGCCAGCTCGGGCGAGTAGAGGCGCGAGAGCACCTCCCCGAGCGCCGTCGCGTAGGGGCGCGCGGCCACCACGCGATCCTGCGCGCGCTTCATCTTGGAGGTCGCCACCATCTCCATCGTGCGCGTGATCTTGCGCGTGTTCTCGACGGACTTGATGCGACCCTTGAGCTCGCGACCCTTGGCCATGGCGGGTTACTTCGCGGCGCCGAAGAGCTGCGTGAACGCCTCGATGGCGCGCTTCAGATCGGCCTCGACGTCCTTGCCCAGCGCCTTCGAGGTGCGGATGGTGTCGCCGACCTGCGGGTACTGCGTGCGCGCGTAGTCGAGGAAGCCGCGCTCCCACTCGCGGATCCGGTTCACCGGGATCGCGTCGAGGTAGCCGTTGGTCACCGCGTAGATGACCATCACCTGCTCCTCCACCGACAGCGGCGAGTACTGCGGCTGCTTGAGGATCTCGACGGTGCGGGCGCCGCGATCGAGCTGGCGGCGCGTCGCCTGGTCGAGGTCCGAGGCGAAGGCGGCGAACGCCTCCAGCTCGCGGAACTGCGCCAGGTCGAGGCGCAGGCGGCCGGCGACGCTCTTCATCGCCTTCGTCTGCGCCGAGCCGCCCACGCGGCTCACCGAGATGCCGACGTTCACGGCCGGGCGCACGCCGGCGTTGAACAGGTCGGACTCGAGGAAGATCTGGCCGTCGGTGATCGAGATGACGTTCGTCGGGATGTACGCCGACACGTCGCCGGCCTGCGTCTCGATGATCGGCAGCGCGGTCAGCGAGCCGCCCGGCTTGAGGATCGTCTTGCCGTCCACGATGCCGTCGTCCTCGCGCAGCTTGGCCGCGCGCTCGAGGAGACGCGAGTGGAGGTAGAACACGTCGCCCGGGTACGCCTCGCGGCCCGGCGGGCGGCGCAGCACGAGCGAGATCTGGCGGTACGCGGCGGCCTGCTTGGTGAGGTCGTCGTAGACGCACAGCGTCGGACGGCCCTCGTTGTACATGAAGTACTCGGCCATCGCGGCGCCGGAGTAGGGCGCGATGTACTGCATGGGCGCCGGGTCCGACGCGGCGGCGGCGACGATGATCGTGTAGTCCAGCGCGCCCGCGTCCTTCAGGCGCTGCACGACGCCGGCGATCGTCGAGGCCTTCTGGCCGATCGCGACGTAGACGCAGATGACGCCCTGGCCCTTCTGGTTGATGATCGTGTCGATCGCGATCGCCGTCTTGCCGGTACCGCGGTCGCCGATGATCAGCTCGCGCTGGCCGCGGCCGATCGGGATCATCGAGTCGATGGCCTTGATGCCCGTCTGGAGCGGCTCCTTCACGGGCTGGCGCACGATGATGCCGGGCGCCGCGCTCTCGACCTTGCGCGTCGTGGTCGCGCGGATCTCGCCCAGCCCGTCGATCGGACGGCCGAGCGGATCGACGACGCGGCCGACGAGCGCCTGGCCCACCGGCACCTCGAGCACGCGCGAGGTGCGGCGGACGTCGTCGCCCTCCTTCAGCCCGAGGTAGTCCCCCAGGATGACGGCGCCGATGTTGTCCTCCTCGAGGTTCAGCGCGAGGCCCGTGATGACGTCGCCGGTCTCGGACGCGGTGAACTCGAGCATCTCGCCGGCCATCGCCTGCTGGAGCCCGTAGATGCGCGCGATCCCGTCCTTCACCTCGAGGACCGTCCCCACTTCCTCGACGTCGAGGGCATGCAGGTCGGCCGACTCGATCTCGCGGAGGAGGATGTCCTTGATCTCGCCCGGACGGAGGGTGGTTTCGCTAGCCATAGCGCAGGAAGGGAAAAAGCCGCGAACGCCGGCGGCGGTGGGTCGTGTCGAGGAGAGCTTGTGAAAATAATCACAAGTCGCCGATTTACACAACGGACGGGGGTCCGCCGCGCCGCCGCGGCGGGCGCGCGAGCCCTCGGCGGGGGCCGCCGGGAAGCCTAGCGGGCGGGCCCCGGCTCGGGACTCCCCAGCAACGGCCGGCCTGCCCGGGCACCGCCCCCGCCGCTCCCGTCCGCCCGTCCGGCACGGGAAAGGGCCACGGCCGCGTCGCCCGCGGCGACGGCGGTGGGCGCCGCATCCGCCGTGCCCCCGGCGTCCGGGACTCCGTCGTCCGCCGCGGGCGCTCCGTCCAGGCTGCACACCATCGCGTGCGCGCGCCGCAGCACCTCGCGCGCGTTCGCGTACGACACCAGCGCGACCGCCTCGTCGAACGGCGCCCAGCGGCAGGCCGTGATCCCCTCCGACCGCTGCGGACAGGTCGACGCCCGGTCCGTCCGCATGAGGTAGAAGTGGCAGACCTTGTGGATCAGCCGCCCGCGGAAGCGGAAGTACCAGTCGATGGTCTCGATCACGCCCGCCACCGCCAGCTCGCCGAGCCCGGTCTCCTCCGCCACCTCGCGCAGCGCGGCGCACTCGGGGCCCTCGCCGTCCTCGAGATGGCCCTTCGGGAAGCCCCAGTTGCGGTAGCTGTCCCGGATCAGGAGGAAGAGCGGCTCGCGCGCGCCGTCCGCGGCCGCGCCGTAACGGAACACGACGCCGCCGGCCGACACCTCCTCGCGCGCGCGGCCTCGCGGGCTCACGCCGCGGCCCCGGGCGTCGGCTCGCGCACCGCCGGGAACTCGTCGGTGTGCCCGCCCTCGATCTCGGCGCGCCCCTCGACGAACTGGCGCACGATCGGATCCGTCGTCTCGTGGATCTCCTCGATCGTGCCCTGCCAGCGCACGCGGCCCTCGTACAGCATCGCGATGCGCGTCCCCACCGTGTAGGCGCTGCGCATGTCGTGCGTGATGACGACGCCCGTGACCCCCAGCTTCTCGCGCATGCGCACCATCAGCTGGTCGATCACCGCGCTCGTCACCGGGTCGAGGCCCGTCGTCGGCTCGTCGTAGAGGATGTACTTGGGACGCAGCGCGATCGCGCGCGCGATGCCGACGCGCTTGCGCATGCCGCCGGACAGCTCGGCCGGGAAGCGCGCCTCCACGCCCGGCAGGTCCACGAGGTCGAGCGCCTCGGCCACGCGCGAGCGGATCTCGGCCTCGGAGAGCCCGCCCTGCTTGCGCAGCCCCATCGCGACGTTCTCGCCGATGTTCATCGAGTCGAACAGCGCGGCGAACTGGAAGACGTAGCCGATGCGCGCGCGCAGCGCGTAGAGGTCGCGCCGCGGCAGCTCGTCGACGCGCTGCCCGTCCACCCACACCTCGCCCGCGTCGGGCTCCAGCAGCCCCACGATGTGCTTGATGGCGACGCTCTTGCCCGTGCCGGAGTAGCCGATGATGACCATCGTCTCCCCCTCGGGCACGTCGAGCGTGAAGCCCTGGAGGACCTTCTTCGGGCCGAACGCCTTGTGAACGTTTTTCAGCTGGATCATGACTGGGCGGCGGACTGCGGGCTGCGGATGACCCCGCGGCAACTTATCACCGGACAGCCCACCCCGATACGAAATGCGGGCCGCGGTGGAATCCGCGGCCCGCACTCCGTCGGTCGAGCAGCGTCGCTCAGGCCACCGCGCGGCGGCGACGGCGGGCCGCGACGCCGAGGACGGCCAGGCCGGCGCCGAGCAGGCCGACGGTCGCCGGCTCGGGGACGGTGCTCACCGCGGCCGTCTCGATGAGGCCATAGCGAATCGTGTTGGGCGAGTCCTGGATGTCGTTCCACGCCCCGGTGCTCAGCATCTCGGTGACGTCCTCGTTGTTGACGTCGTTCGGCTCGCCCAGGTTCCAGTTCGTGTAGGTCACCGCCTGCCCGTTGGACCAGACGAACGCGCCCTCGGACGCGGCGTCCGTGAAGCCGATGTGGAACTGGCTGCCGCCGATGAGGCCGTCCATGAAGCTGCGCGCGGCCGCGTTCTCCGCCGCCGAGCCGATCGCGGCGAGCCAGCCGCCGAGCGAGGTCGCCTCGGCGTTGGCGATCGACCAGCTGGTCGACCCGGAGGTGATGCGGAAGCAGCTCGAGCCGCCCGCGTAGCTGGTGAGCGTGAACCCGGCGCTGCACTGCGCCTCGGCGCTCGCGGGCGCGGCGGCGATGGCGAATGCGGCGGCGGCGGTGGCGAGACCCTGCAGGAGACGGCGGTGCATGACCGGAAGCCCTCGACGTGAGCGGTGACGCCGTCGCGGCGGGGGACCGTGACGGACGCCACAAAATGTGAACGAGCCGTAACGTGTCAACTGTGGCGGTCGCTCGACACACCGCCCGACCGAGGGGGCGGAACGCACGCGGGGCCCCGGGACGTCGTCCCGGGGCCCCGCGTGTCTCGCGCGACTGCGCGTGCGGTCGGGCCGCCTCAGGCGGCGAAGCTGCCGAGCGCGCGGCCGACGTCGCCCTCGCGGAGCCGCTTGAGCGCACGGTCGCGGAGCTGGCGGACGCGCTCGCGGGTGACGCCGAGCATCGAGCCGATCTCCTCGAGCGTGTGCTCGCGCCCGCCCTCGAGCCCGAAGTACAGGCGGAGGACCTTGGCGTCGCGCGGCGGCAGCGTGTTGAGCGCCGTCTCGATTTCGTCGGTGAGGAAGCGGTTCATCGCCTCCTCCTCCGTGTCGGGCATCTCGTCGGCGACGAAGCGCTCGATGAGCGAGCGATCGCCCTCGGGGTCCATCGGCGCGTCGAGGCGGACGTCGCCGGTGTTGAGCGCGGCGAGCGACTGCACGACGTCGACCGAGAGGCCGGTGAGCTGCGCCAGCTCCTCGGGCGAGGGCTCGCGGCGGAGCTTCTGCCGGAGGATCTCGCTCGCCTTGATGATGCGCGAGAGGTCGGCCGTGCGGTTGAGCGGCACGCGGACCGTGCGGCCCTGGCGCGCGAGCGACGACAGGATCGCCTGGCGGATCCACCACACCGCGTACGAGATGAACTTCACGCCCTGGTCGGGATCGAACTTCCGGGCGGCGGTGAGCAGGCCGACGTTCCCCTCGCCGATCAGGTCGATGAGCGGGAGGCCGCGGTTCTGGTACTTCTTGGCGACGGAGATGACGAAGCGGAGGTTCCGCTTCACGAGCTCCTGGAGCGCGTCCTGGTCGCCGCTGCGGATCTTGCGCGCGAGCTGGATCTCCTCGTCCCCCTTGAGCAGGGGATAGGTGCTGACCTCGTAGAGGTACTGGTCGAGGATGTCGCGCTCCGGCTCGCTGGGCGCGATGCCCGCGGGCGCGGCGGCCCGGCGGCGCTTCCGCTTGACTTCAGTCATCGTGCGTATCCTGAGACGCGTTCGCGTGAGGAAGTGTGTTGGGAGCGTGCGTCGCGCCCGCAGGGGGCGCGCCGCGGCGCGTGGGAGCCGTCGGTCTCCGGTGCACGACCGGCGGCGGGCGCGTGGGATCGAGGGGCGGCACGAGGGCCGGGACGCTCGAGTCGGACGCGAACCTGCCGCCGGCCGTCGCGGAGGCGACGGTTCAGCAGCCGAACCAATGCCAATCGACCAGCCGCGCCTGTGCCGTGTGGCGCACGGCGCGGGTCGAGCGTTGCCCGGTCGTGCGGCATCCATCGCGACCGGTGGCGAACACCGATCGGACGGAACGTCGCCGCTGGGCCCAGCGGTGCTGCGGACGCACCTTCACGCGATGTTCCGCCGGCCGGCGATGCGGTCTTCCTCGCATCCAGCACGCGCGTTCCGTCGCGCCACTCGCCGGCCTTCGCCGCAGGGGACGAACGGCCGACACAGCCGTTACGAACACGTATCCGCGGGCGCTGCAAATTACCTGCCCTTGACGGTTCCGCTAGCCCGAGGACGCCTGCCGATCGCTTGACATCAGGGATACACGCGACTACGATCCTTCGTTCCTGGGACGCCGCATCGGCGCGGTTCGCCGCACCATGCGCTACCGGGACGCCGGGGGCGTAGCTCAGTTGGGAGAGCGCTTGAATGGCATTCAAGAGGTCAGGGGTTCGATTCCCCTCGCCTCCATACCCGGCACGGCGTCGCAGGTCACCCACGGTACGTCGCAAGCACCGTGCGTGAGGCGCCGAACGATTGCGGAGTCGCCCGCTCGCCTGGGCCTTGGGTTCCAAGGCCTTTGTTGTTCCAGGCAGCGGCGTTCGCGGGAATAGCTCAGTTGGTAGAGCACAACCTTGCCAAGGTTGGGGTCGCGGGTTCGAGTCCCGTTTCCCGCTCTGCCCCTCCCCGTCAGCTGCGCGGGTCGAGGGTTTGACAATTCGGGCCGTTAGCTCAGTTGGTTAGAGCGCCACGTTGACATCGTGGAGGTCACAAGTTCGAGTCTTGTACGGCCCACTCGACCGCACGCGCCTCCGGGCGCGCCGCGGTGTGCTGCACTCGGTCGCCTTGACGCGCGACCCGGCGACCGGCTAGCTTCTGTCGCTCGGAGCAACCGGCTGACGCCGGCCTCTGCCGCAGGTCGCAGCACCGTACGACGATCGTCCCGGCGTTCCGCGCCGACGACGGTTCGAGCGCCCGTAGCTCAATTGGATAGAGCATCTGACTACGGATCAGAAGGTTTCAGGTTCGAGTCCTGACGGGCGCGCTGCGGTGATCTTCTCTTCGCGGGGAACGATCACCGCTGTCCTTTTCGGACATGCAGGATCGGGGCGTAGCTTAGCCCGGTAGAGCGCCTGCTTCGGGAGCAGGAGGTCGCTGGTTCAAATCCAGTCGCCCCGACTACCACACGAAAAAGTCCCCGCCGACTGCGCAGTCGGCGGGGACTTTTTCGTTGCGGCGGAGAACGGAACCGCGGAGGACGGAACGGCGGAGGACGATGGGGCGTGGAACGGAGCGGCGGCCCCCATGGCCTGCAGCGTCAAGCCGGAAGAAGCCGCCGTATCGTCTCACGCTCCTCCGTCCTCCGCTGCATCGTCCTCCGCCGTTCCGTCCTCCGCTTCACCAAGTCGGGGCGGAACGCCACGGCCGCCGCGGGTATAAACATGTGATCCGCGTCACGCCCCGTGACGCCGGGTCCCGACTCCGAGCGACGCCCGCCATGACCCGCACCCGCCGTGCAGGCCCTGCCCTGCTGCTCGCGCTCGCCCTCGCGCTCGCCCTCGCGCCGGCCGTGGCGTCGGCGAACCCGACCGCCCTCGGCGGCTCGATGGCGTCGATGGTCCGCCAGCACCGGGTGGCCGAGTCGGAGGGGCTCGCCTTCTCGCGCACCGAGGCGCGCGTCGACCGGCTCGTCGCCGACGGCGCGCTCGAGCCGGTGCCCGGGAACGCGGACTACATCGTCCTCGAGAGCGTCGGCCACAAGGTCGCGCGTCCCGAGGTGCGCCTGCTCGTCGAGCGGCTGGCCGCGCAGTACCGCGCCGCGACCGGCGACCCGCTCGTCGTCACGAGCCTCGTGCGCCCGCTGGACGAGCAGCCCGCGAACGCGCACCGCCTCTCCGTGCACCCCGCCGGCATCGCCATGGACCTCCGCGTCCCCGCGAACGCCGAGAGCCGCCGCTGGCTGGAGCGCACGCTGCTGGCGCTGGAGCGTGCGGGAGTGCTCGACGTGACGCGCGAGCAGCGCCCCCCGCACTACCACGTGGCGGTCTTCCCGGCCGCGTACCGGGCGTACGTCGCGAAGCTGGACGCCGCGAAGCCGGCGCCCGCCCCGGCGCGCGCCGAGCCCGAGGTGCATGCCCCGGTGACCGTCGCGGCGGTCGCGCCGGCGACGGTGGTCGCGCCGGCGACGCCGGAGGCTCGCTTCCCCGCGTCGACCGGGCTCGGGGGTGCGCTCGCCGCCGTGCTCGCCGCCGTGCTCGCCGGCGCGATGGTCGTGATCGTGCGTTGGCGTGGGACGCGTACGTCGCCCGTCGCGGGCGGCGGCGCCTCCCCGCTCGGGAGCCTCGGGGGCGCCTGACCGCCCGCGGGCGGCCGGCGGGTCCACTCTCGCCCACGAGGCATGGCCGGCCGCATCGAGGACTACGCGCTGCTCGGGGACTGCGAGACCGCGGCGCTGGTGGGCGCCGACGGCTCGATCGACTGGCTCTGCTGGCCGCGCTTCGACTCGGGCGCGGCCTTCGCCGCGCTGTTGGGTGGCCCGGAGCACGGACGCTGGCTGGTGGCGCCGCGTGACCCCGACGCGCGGAGCTGGCGGCGCTACCGCGGCGACACGCTGATCCTCGAGACCGACTGGGTCACGGGCGACGGCGCCGTCACGGTGATCGACTTCATGCCGCTGCGCGGCCGCCAGTCGGACCTCGTGCGGCTGGTGATCGGCCGGCGCGGCCGCGTCGCGATGCGCACGGAGCTGGTGCTGCGCTTCGACTACGGCACGACGGTCCCGTGGGTGACGCAGATGAACGACGGCTCGCCGCACGGCGCGCTGCGCGCGATCGCAGGCCCGGACATGATCGTGCTGCGCACCGACGTGCCGCTGCACGGCGAGCACCTGACCACCGTCGGCGAGTTCACGGTGGGCGCGGGCGAGACGGTCGCCTTCGTGATGACGCACGCCCCGTCGCACCTCGTGGCGCCGACGCCCGTCGACCCGCTCGCCGCGCTCGCGGACACCGAGACGTTCTGGACGACGTGGGCCGCGCGCTGCCGCTACGAGGGCGAGTGGCGCGACGCGGTGATGCGCTCGCTGCTGACGCTCAAGGCGCTCACCTACCAGCCGACCGGCGGCATCGTCGCCGCGCCCACGACGTCGCTCCCCGAGCAGATCGGCGGCACGCGCAACTGGGACTACCGCTACTGCTGGCTGCGCGACGCGACGCTGACGCTGCTCGCGCTCATGGACGCGGGCTACTACGACGAGGCGGGCGCGTGGCGCGACTGGCTGCTGCGCGCCGCCGCAGGGAGCCCGTCGCAGCTGCAGATCCTCTACGGGCTGGCCGGCGAGCGGCTGCTGCGCGAGTGGGAGGTGCCGTGGCTGCCGGGCTACGAGGGCTCGCGCCCCGTGCGCGTGGGGAACGCCGCGGCCGACCAGCTGCAGCTCGACGTCTACGGCGAGGTGCTGGACGCGCTCTTCCAGGCGCGGCGCGGCGGTCTGCCCGGGAGCCCCGAGGCCTGGCAGCTCGCCTGCTCGATGCTCGGCCACCTGGAGACCGTGTGGGACCGCCCGGACGAGGGGCTGTGGGAGGTGCGCGGCGGCCGCCAGCACTTCACGCACTCGAAGGTCATGACGTGGGTGGCGCTGGACCGCGTGATCCGCGCCGTCGAGCACTTCGAGGTCGAGGGGCCCGTGGACCGGTGGCGCGCGCTGCGCCGGCGCGTGCACGCCGACGTCTGCGAGCGCGCGTTCGACGCGTCGCGCAACACGTTCGTGCAGGCGTACGGCTCGCAGCAGCTCGACGCGAGCCTGCTGCTCATCCCGCTCGTCGGCTTCCTGCCGCCCGACGACCCGCGCGTGCGCGGCACCGTGGCGGCGATCGAGCAGCGCCTGATGCTCGACGGGCTGGTGATGCGCTACGACACGCGCGAGACCGACGACGGCCTGCCGCCGGGCGAGGGCGCCTTCCTCGCGTGCAGCTTCTGGCTCGCGGACAACTACGTGCTGCAGGGCCGCCACGACGACGCGCGCGCGATGTTCGAGCGACTGCTCGCGCTGCGCAACGACGTGGGGCTGCTGGCGGAGGAGTACGATCCACGCCTGCGGCGGCAGGTCGGCAACTTCCCGCAGGCGTTCTCGCACGTCGGCGTCGTGGGGACGGCGTTCAACCTCGCGCGCGCGATGCCGGCGCGGCTGCGCCCCGCGGCACAGCGCGCGGCGAAGAACGGGAACGGCGTCCAGGAGACCGGCGAGCGCCGCTGAGCGGCGCTCGCCGTTGCGCGTCGGCGCGCGCGGAGCGCACCTTCCGCCGCGTCATGACCGCCTTCGCACTCTCCGCGGGACAGCGACGCGCGCTCGACGCGCTGTGCCGCCGCATCGCGCCGTCCGCCTACGACGGCGACGCCGACGCGCGTGTGGATCTCGCGGCGGCGGTGGAGGAGCGCCTCGCCGCCGGCGACGCGGTGGATGCCGGTCGCGTCGCCACGCTGCTGACGGCGTTCGACAGCGCGCTGACGGGCGTGCTCACGGCGGCACGGCCGCGCCGCTTCAGCGCATGCGACGCCGCGACGCAGGACGCCGTGCTGCGTGCGTGGGAGTCGAGCGGCGTGGGGCTGCAGCGCACCGCGTTCCAGGCGTTCCGCCGGCTGATCCTCTCGACCTACTACGCGCGCGACGAGGGAGCCGCGGGGATCGGCGTGCACGGTCCCCTGCACCGCCGCGCGCCGGCGCTGCCGTGGGAGGGCCCGCTGCCCGGCGTGACGTCGGACGACGAGCCGGTGCTGCGCACGGAGGCGCCGTGGGACGCGGTCGCGCGACGCACGGCGGAGCCCACGCACCTCCCCGACGGTGTGACGCCAGGCGCACGGCTGGCGCCCGACACGGTGCTGCGCGTGGGCGTGTGCGTCGTCGGCACGGGCGCCGGCGGCGCGGTGGTCGCCGCGCGCCTCGCGGAGGCCGGCCACGACGTCGTGCTGCTGGAGGAGGGCGCGTGGTGGCAGCCGTCCGACTTCAGCGAGCGCGAGGCCGAGATGACGCCGCGCCTGTACGCGGACGCGGCGACGCGCGCGACCGCCGATCTCTCGATCTCGATCCTGCAGGGGCGCGCGGTGGGCGGCGGCACGACGGTCAACTGGCTCGTCATGCTGCGGACGCCCGAATGGGTGCTGGACGAGTGGACGCGCGACCATGGCGCGGACGGGATGCGCCCGCACGAGATGGCGCCGCTGTTCGCCCAGATCGAGCGCGAGACGCACACGCGCTGCGTGCCCGACGACGCGCACTCGCCGGGCAACCGCGCGCTGCTGGACGGCGCGCGAGCGCTGGGGTGGAGCGCCCAGGCGGCGCGCATCAACACGCGCGGCTGCGTGCGTGCCGGCACGTGCGGGCTGGGCTGCCGCTACGGCGCGCGACAGGGGGCGCAGGCGGTCTACCTCCCACGCGCGCTGCGCGCCGGCGCGCGGCTGTACACCGACGTGCGCGTCGATCGCGTCGAGGTGGCGGAGCGCGGCGGAATCGCGCCGCTCAAGCGCGTGCACGCGACCGTCGTCGATCGCGACACGCGGGCGGCGCGCGGGCGCGTGACCATCGAGGCGCCGCTCGTGGTGCTCGCCGGCGGTGCCGTCGGCACGCCGTCGATCCTGCTCCGCTCCGCGCTCGGCGCCGCCGCCGTGGGGCGCTGGCTGCGGCTGCATCCGACGACCGCGCTGATCGGCACGTACGACCGCGAGATGTACGGCGCGGCCGGAATCCCGCTCTCGAGCGTCTGCGACGAGTTCCAGCGCGGCGACGACGGCTACGGCTTCTGGGTCGAGTGCCCGCCGCTCTATCCGGCAATCGCGTCGGTCGCGCTGCCGGGGTTCGGCGCGACGCACCGCGCGCGCATGCGGGACTTCGCGCGCATGGGCGCGATGATCGTGCTCGTGCGCGACGGCGCCGACACCGGCGTCTCGAACGGCGCGGTGCGCGTGGACCGGCGCGGGCGTCCGGTGATCGACTACCGCCTGGGCGACGCGGACCTCCGCACGATGCGGCGCGGGCTGGCCGCGACCGCGCGGCTGCACCTCGCCGCGGGCGCGCGCGAGGTCACGGCGCTGCATCCGCGCGAGCATCGCATCCGCAGCGCGGCCGACCTGTCGCTGTTCGAGACGCTGCCCTGCGGGCCGAACCAGCTCACGGTGCTGTCGGCGCACGTGAACGGCACGTGCCGATTCGGCACCGACCCGCGGCGCAGCACGTGCACGCCCGACGGCCAGGTGCGCGGCGTCCCCGGGCTCTACGTCGCCGACGGCAGCGTGCTCCCGACCGCGCTCGGCGTGAACCCGCAGGAGACGATCATGGCGGTGGCGACGCTGATCGCGAGCCGCATCACCGCGCGCCATCCGACCGGGTGACGCGCCAGACCACGTTGCCGACGTCGTCGGCGACGAGCAGCGCGCCGCGCGCATCGACCGCGACGCCGACCGGCCGGCCGCGCGCCCGGCCGTCGCCGTCCACGAAGTCGGTCAGCACGTCGAGCGGCATGCCGTTCGGCACGCCGTCGACGAACGGCACGAACACGACGCGATAGCCCGAGCGCGGGCGGCGGTTCCAGGAGCCGTGCTGCCCGACGAACATCCCGCTCGCGAAGCGCGCGGGCAGTGCGTCGCCGCCGCGCGCCGCAGCAAGGCCCAGCGACGCCGTGTGCGGGCCGAGCGCGTAGTCCGGCGCGACGGCCTTCGCGACGAGGTCGGGACGCGCGGGCCGAACGCGCGCGTCGACGTGCGCGCCGTAGTAGCTGTACGGCCAGCCGTAGAACGCGCCGTCGCGCACGGACGTGATGAAGTCCGGCACCAGATCGCTTCCCAGCTCGTCGCGCTCGTTCACCGCGACCCAGAGCGCGCCGCGCACGGGCTCCCACGCGAGGCCGACCGGGTTGCGCAGCCCCGACGCGAACACGCGGTGCGCGCCGGTGCGCGCGTCGATCTCCCACACCGCCGCACGCCCCTCCTCGGCCGCCATGCCGTTCTCCGCGACGTTGCTGTTCGAGCCGACGCCGACGTAGAGCCGCGTGCCATCCGGGCTCGCGATCAGGCTCTTGGTCCAGTGGTGGTTGATGCGGCCGGCCGGCAGCGCGGTCACCATCACGGGCGCGGCCGAGATCTTCAACTGTCCCGTGGCATACGGGAAGCGCACGACGGCGTCGGTGTTCGCGACGTGGAGCGCGTCGCCGACGAGCGCCATCCCGAACGGCGAGTGCAGCCCCGCGAGCAGGACCGAGCGCACCTCCGCGACGCCGTCGCCGTCCGCGTCGCGGAGCAGCGTGATGCGGTCCGCGCTCGGCACCGCGCCGCCGGCCTTCTTCTGGAAGCGCTTGAAGAGCCACCCGCGGATCCCCCGCGCGTCGTCCGGCCGCGGCGGCGCGTTCGTCTCGGCCACCAGCACGTCGCCGTTGGGCAGCACGTGCAGCCATCGCGGATGGTCGAGGCCCGTCGCGAACGCGCGCACCGTCGTCCCCTCGGCCGCCGTCGGCGTGGCGCCGGCGGGCCAGCTGCGCGCCGCGGCCACGTGCACGGTCGGGATCAGCGACGATGAGGGCGCGGGAAGCGTGGGGCGCGGGCCGGTGCCATCCTCCACGCGGAGCCGGGCCGAGGCGCCGCAGCCGGCGGCGGCGATCACGAGCGCGAGGGCGCCGCGTGCACGGCGGCGGGTGCTGGGCATGGCGGTCAGGGCGGCAAGAAGCGAGCACGCGCCCGGGGCAGCGCGGCGCCCCGACGGGTTCACGAAGCCCTGACGTCCCCAGCGCCCGCGGTATTCCCGGATCGCTGGACCGGGCCCTGGCCGGCGCCCACATTTCACGAGCGCTGCGCCGACAGCGCGCCCCCGCTCCCTGCCCCTTCGCGCCCCACCCGGCGCACCCGCCGAGCCGTCGCACGACACGAGGATCCCGATGAAGGTCACCTTCAAGGTGAACGGAACGCCGCGCACGGTGGACGTGCCGGCCGACATGCCCCTGCTCTGGGTGCTCCGCGACGAGCTCGATCTGAAGGGGACGAAGTTCGGCTGCGGCGCGGCGCAGTGCGGCGCGTGCACGGTCCACCTGGGCGGCACGGCGACGCGCTCGTGCATCCTTCCCGTCTCGGCCGTGCAGGGCATGAGCGTGACGACGATCGAGGGGCTGTCGCCGGACGGCACGCACGCGCTGCAGCGCGCGTGGGAGGAGCTGGACGTGCCGCAGTGCGGCTACTGCCAGGCGGGCCAGCTGATGTCCGCCGCGGGCCTGCTCGCGCGCAACGCGAAGCCGACCGACGCCGACATCGACGCGGCGATGAGCGGGAACCTCTGCCGCTGCGCCACCTACCTGCGCATCCGCCAGGCGATCCACCGCGCCGCGGAGCTGAAGCAGGAGGACACCTCCGCCGGACGCACGCGTGCCGCCGGCACGCGCGAGGACTGAGGAGCGACGCCATGACTCACACCACGACGGGCGTCAGCCGCCGCGACTTCCTGCGCGTCACCGCGATCGCCGGCGGCGGGATGCTGCTCGCGACGTACCTCGATCCGCTCGGCGGCGTGGCCGAAGCGGTGGCCGCGACGCCCGGCACCGCCGGCGCGACGGGCGCTGCGGCGGCGGACTTCGTGCCGAACGCCTTCATCCGCATCACGCCCGACGGCGCGATCACGATCATCGCCAAGAACCCCGAGGTCGGCCAGGGCATCAAGACGATGCTCCCGATGCTGATCGCCGAGGAGCTGGACGTCGACTGGCAGACGGTGCGCGTGGAGCAGGCGGGGCTCGACACGACGAAGTTCACCAACCAGTTCGCCGGCGGCAGCACTGCCACGCCGACCCACTGGCTGCCGATGCGCCGCGTGGGCGCGGCCGCGCGCGCGATGCTGGTGACGGCGGCCGCGCAGACGTGGGGCGTGCCCGAGTCCGAGTGTGAGACCAGCGCCGGCGTCGTGCACCACCGCGCGAGCGGGCGGCAGCTCGCGTACGGCGCGCTGGTCGAGAAGGCAGCGACGGTGACCGCGCCCGCGCTGGAGACGGTGCGCCTGAAGGACGCGAAGGACTTCAGGATCGTCGGCACGCGCGTGCGCGGCGTCGACAACCGCGCCATCGTCACCGGCAAGCCGCTCTACGGCATCGACGTCACGGTGCCGGGGATGAAGTACGCCGTGTTCGAGAAGTGCGGCGTGTTCGGCGGGAAGGTCGCGAGCGCGAACCTCGACGTCGTGAAGCGGCAGCCCGGCGTGCGCGACGCGTTCGTCGTCTCGCAGGGGAGCAGCATCGGCACGGGCATCGACGGCTGGTCGCTGGAGGGCGTGGCGATCGTCGCCGACAGCTGGTGGGCGGCCAACAAGGCGCGCAAGGCGCTGAAGGTCTCCTGGACCGAGGGACCGGCCGCGACGCAGAGCAGCGCCGGCTTCGCGCGGCAGGCGGCGGAGCTCGCGAAGGGCGCGCCGCAGCGCACGCTGCGCAAGGACGGCGACGTCGCCGCGGCGCTCGCCAGCGCGGCGAGGACGGTGAAGGCGGACTACTTCTACCCCTTCATCGCGCACGCGCCCCTGGAGCCGCAGAACTGCACCGCGCACTTCCGCGACGGCAAGCTCGAGGTGTGGGCACCGTCGCAGGCGCCGCAGCAGGGGCGCGGCCTCGTCGCGAAGGCGCTCGGCATCGCCGAGACGGACGTCACGATCCACCTCACGCGCGGCGGCGGCGGCTTCGGGCGCCGGCTGCACAACGACTACATGGTCGAGGCGGCGTGGATCGCGAAGCAGGCCGGCGTGCCGGTGAAGCTGCTGTGGACGCGCGAGGACGACATCCGCCACGACTTCCTGCGTCCCGCGGGCTTCCACCACCTCACGGGCGGCGTCGACGCCGACGGGAAGCTGACGGCGTGGCGGGACCACTTCGTGTCGTTCGGCGAGGGCGAGCGCTTCAACGCCAGCGCAGGCCGCTCGGGCAGCGAGTTCCCGGCGCGCTTCGTCGCCAACTACACCGTCGACTCGTCGGTGATGCCGCTCGGCGTCACGACCGGCCCGCTGCGCGCGCCGGGCAGCAACGGCATCGCGTTCGCGACGCAGTGCTTCCTCGACGAGCTCGCACACGCGGCCGGCAAGGACCCGCTCCAGTTCCGACTCGACCTGCTCGCCGCGACGCCGGTGGACCAGGGACCGCCGGCGCCCGCCAACGGGCCACGTCCGGTCGTCTTCGACGCGGAGCGCATGCGCGGCGTGCTGGAGCTGGTAGCCGAGAAGTCGGGCTGGGGGAAGACGAAGCTGCCGAAGGGCACCGGCATGGGCGTCGCCTTCTACTTCAGCCACCGCGGCTACTTCGCCGAGGTGGTTCGCGCGCGCGTGTCGCGCGCCGGCCAGGTGACGGTCGAGAAGGTGTGGGCCGCCGGCGACGTGGGCAGCGAGATCATCAACCTCAGCGGCGCCGAGACGCAGGTGCAGGGCGCGGTGCTCGACGGGCTCGCGCAGGCGCTGCAGCAGGAGATCACGATCGCGAAGGGCCGCGTGGTGCAGAGCAACTTCCACGACTTCCAGCTGCTGCGCATGCGGCAGGCGCCGCCGGTCGAGGTGTTCTGGAAGAAGACGGACTTCCCGCCGACGGGACTCGGTGAGCCCGCGCTGCCGCCGGCTGTGCCGGCGCTCGTGAACGCGGTGTTCGCGGCGACGGGCAAGCGGGTGCGCTCGCTCCCGCTCTCGAAGGCCGACCTGCGCTGGACGTGAGGCAGGCGTGAGCACGCTGCTGCAGATCGTCGACGCGCTGTCGCGCGCGGCGGCCGCTGGCGAGTCGGTGGTGCTGGCGACGGTCGTACGCGTCGTCGGCTCCAGCTACGGCGGCGTCGGTGCGCGCATGCTCGTGCGCGTCGACGGCACGACGGTCGGCCTGGTGAGCGGCGGCTGCCTCGAATCGGACCTGGCGCTGCATGCACGGCGCGTGCACGCCAGCGGGCGCGCGGAGCTGGTCGCGTACGACACGCGCGCCGACGACGATGCGGTGTGGGGCCTGGGGCTCGGCTGCAACGGGCTCATCGAGATCCTGCTGCAGCCGCTGGTGCCCGCGGCAGCGCAGGCGACGGCCACGCTGCTGCGCCGGGCCCTGCACGCGGACGAACCGCGGATTCTGGCGACCGTCGTGCGCACGGACGACTCGGCGGAGGCGCCTCCCGTCGGCTGGCAGACGCTGCTCGGCGACGACGCCACGCTGCCCGGGCTCGAGGCGCATGCGGACGCCGCGCGCGACGCGGGGCGACGCGGGCTGGTCGCCACCGTCGGCGCGTGCGACGTCGCGTTCGAGCTCGTGCGACCGGTGACGCGGCTGGTCGTGTGCGGCAGCGGCCCCGACGCGGTGCCGGTGGTGCGGCTCGCGACGCAGCTCGGCTGGGACGTGACGGTGGTCGATCACCGACCGGTCGCGCACGCGCACCCCGAGCGCTTCTCCGGTGCCGCACTCGTCGAGTGCGCGGACGCGTCGCGGCTCGGCGCGTCGGTCGCGTTGACGGCGCGCACGGCGGTGGTCGTGATGTCGCACCACTTCGGGCGCGACACGGCGTACGTGGGCGCGCTTCTCTCGACCGACGTCGCCTACGTCGGCGTGCTGGGCCCGCGCTCGCGCTCCGATCGCATGCTCGCCGAGCTGGCGACGCGCGGCCGCGTGCCCGACACGATGGGTGCGCGTCTGTACGGACCCATCGGCCTCGACCTCGGCGGCGATGGCCCGGAGGCGATCGCGCTCGCGATCGTGAGCGAGGTGGCCGCGGTCACCGCGGGCCGCACGGGAGGCTCGCTGCGCGACCGCACGGCGCCGCTGCACGCGTCGGCCGCGCCGGCCCGGTCGGCGCCGCACGGCGCGTGAGCGACCGGCCACCGGTGCGCGTCGGCGCCGTCGTGCTCGCGGCCGGCGCGTCGACGCGGCTCGGCACACCGAAGCAGCTGTTGCTGCACGAGGGCGAGCCGCTGGTGCGACGTGCGGCGCGCGCGGTGCTGGAGGCCGGCGCGACTCCGGTCGTCGTCGTGCTGGGCGCGGAATCGGAGCGCGTGCGCACCGCGCTCGACGGCCTCGCGGGCATCGAGCTCCTGGTCAACGAGCGTTGGTCGGATGGTCTCGCGACGTCGCTGACGTCCGGCGTGCGCACGCTGCTCGCGATAGCGCTGGTGGACGCGGTGCTCCTGACGCTCGCCGACCAGCCGCTCGTCGGTGCGCCCGAGCTGGCCGCGCTCGTCGCGCGACTCACCGACTCGCGGGGCATCGTCGCGGCCGAGTATGCCGGGATCGTCGGCGTGCCCGCGGTCGTGGCGCGCGAGCACGTGGACGCGCTGCTCGGACTGTCGGGCGACCGCGGCGCCGGCGCGTGGCTGCGGAGCCTGGGCGACCACGTCGTGCGCGTGCCGATGCCCGCGGCCGCGATGGACGTGGACACGCCGTCCGACGCCGCGCGGCTTGCAGCGGGCGCGAGCGATTCGACCATCGCAGATCCGTCTTGACCGGGCGCGCGTTCGCGCCGTACCGTCTGGTCGCGCGCCGCACGCGCGACGTCCCGTCCTCCGCCCGCGAGGGACCCGTGCTCCGCCCCACACGATCGCCCTCACGATCGCTCGTCCGCGGCCACGCCGCGACGCTCGCCCTCGCGCTGGCGCTGGCGGCGCCGATGGCGACGCTGGCCTGCCGCGCCGCACCGGGCGCCGAGCCGACCGCGACCGCGACCGCGCCGCCGCGCATCGACTTCGCGGCGCAGGTGGCAGCCCTGTCCGAGCCCGGCGGCTACTTCGACTCGGACAACCTCATCTCCAACGAGCGCTCGTACCTGCACGTCATCGGCGCGCTGCGCCGCCTGGGCGTGCGCGGCGGCGCGTACATCGGGGTCGGCCCGGACCAGAACTTCTCGTACATCGCGCACGTGCGGCCGAGCATCGCCTTCATGTTCGACGTGCGCCGCGACAACCTGATCGAGCACCTGCTGTTCAAGGCGCTGTTCGCCGCGTCGCGCAACCGGCTGGAGTACCTCGCGCTGCTCACCGGGCGGCCCGTGCCGGCCGACGTGGACGCGTGGCGCGAGCGGTCGCTCGAGTCCATCGTCGCCTACCTCGACTCCACGCAGGCCACGCCGGCGAGCGAGGCCGCCGCGCGCGAGATCGCACGTCGTGGCGCGGAGCGGACGCGCGTGCCGCTCAGCGAGTCGGACGTCGCGACGTTCGCGCGCTTCCACGGCGAGTTCATCGCCAACGGGCTGGAGCTGCGCTACACGAGCCGCGGCCGACCGTCGCGTGCGTTCTATCCGACGCTGCGCGACCTGATGCTGGAGCGCGACCTGGAGGGCGAGCGCTCCAGCTACCTCGCGCGCGACGAGGACTTCCAGTTCGTGAAGGCGCTGCAGGCGCGCGACCTGGTGATTCCCGTGACGGGCAACCTGGGTGGCGAGCAGGCGCTGGCGGCCGTCGGGCGGCTCGTCGCGTCGCGCGGTGAGCGCGTGTCGGTGCTCTACACGTCGAACGCGGAGGACTACCTGATGCGCGACGGCGCGTTCGCGCGCTTCGCGCAGACCGTCGCGAAGCTGCCGCGCGATCCGAAGAGCGTCATCATCCGCAGCTACTTCGGGGGCTTCCGCGGCGCGCATCCCTTCGCGGTGCCGGGCTATCCGAGCACGCAGCTGCTGCAGACGATCGACGCGTTCGCGGCCGCGCAGATCGAGGGCGCGATGCCGACGTACTCGGAGCTGGTGACCCGCGACGCGATCGATCCGCGGCCGCACTGAGCGCGGCCGCGGATCGCCGTCGATCTAGCGGCGCGCCCGCGCGAGCGACCGGAAGTACTCGTCGACGAGCGCACGGAAGCCGGCCGGCACGTCGTTGCCGCCACCCTGGCGTGGGGCGTCGCCCGTCTCGCCGGCGAGGCGCCGCCGCAACGCGAACTCGAGCGCCTTGAGCCCGTCCGCGACGTCGGCCTGCAGCCGCTCCAGCGCCTCGGGATTGCCGTACGCCTTCGCCGCCTCGAGCGCGCGCATCCGCTCGATCAGCGCGTCCAGCTCACGCGTGCCCATCCCCTGCTGCGCGAGCGAGCGTCGCAGCTCCTCGGCGTCGGCGCGCCGCTCGCGGGCCTCGCGGCTGAACTGCCGCACGTCTTCCGCGGTCAGGCCGCCGGCCATGCCGGTCGGCGCGCCGCCGAAGCCGTTGCCGCCGCCGCCCTGCAGCGAGCCGCCGCGCTGCGCGTTGGCGTTCTGTCCGCCCTCGCCGCCCTGACCGTTGCCCTGTCCCTGGCCGCCCCGCCCCTGCCCCTGCCCCTGCTGACCGGGGCTCTGTCCCTGCCCCTGCTGCCCCCGCTGACCCTGGCCCGGCTGCCCCTGCTGCCCCTGCTGCCCCTGCTGCCCCTGCCCGTTCCGTGACGGCGCGGACGCGTTGCCGCGCGGGTCGGTGCCCTCGCCCGGGCGCCACTGCGCCTCGCGCCGCTGCCGCAGCCGCTCGCCCAGCGACGACATCCCCTGCGCCAGCTGGCGGGCCTGCTCCAGCGTCTGCGACGGACGTGCACTGGCGCCGTCACGCGCGGCGCTCGCCGCCGCGGCCACGCGCTGCCGCACGTCGTCCAGGTTGGCGCCGATCTGCTCCTCGAAGCTGCGCACGTAGTCCGGGGCGCCCGACCGCACGAGGTTCTTCGAGAAGCGCAGCTTGTCGAGCACGCGCGTGTCGCGGATCGCGTTCGCGCCCTCCTGCAGCCGCCGCGACGCGTCCGGCGCGGTCGAGCGCGCGTCGCGCGCCGCGCGATCGAGGTCGCGCTCCAGCGCGCTCACCGCCGCCGCGAGCGAGTCCTTCTGCGCGCCGAGTGCGGCCTCCGCGGGCGTGCCGCGCCCCTCGCCCCGCGCGACGCGCTCGGCCTCCGCGCCGATGCGCCGCTGCGCCTCCGCGAGCGCGTCCGCTCGACGCTGCAGCGACCGCGCGTCCTCACCCGTGCGTCCCGCACGAGCCTCGGAGAGCGCGCGACGCGCCGCCTCCAGCCGCTCGCGCGCATTCGCCGCGCTCTCGGCCGCCTGCTCGCTGCCCGACGCGCCCGCACGCCGCATCGCGTCCGCCGCCTCCTGCAGCTGCCGCGCGCTGCGCTGCAGCTCGGGCGACGGGTTCTCGCGCGCCAGGCGCTCCAGCGTGCGCGCCATCTGCTCGGCCTCCTGCGCGAGCTGGCGCTGCGCGTCACCGGTGCCAGACGCGTTCTGCTGCTGGCCCTGCTGCTGGCCGCCCTGCTGTCCACTCTGCGACGACGAGGACGACGACCCGCCGCCACCGCCGCCCTGCTGCTGCGACGACTGCGGCAGCCGCCGCTGCAGCGCCTCGGCCTCGCGACGCAGCCGCTCCGACTCGCGCTGCTGGCGCGCGGCCAGCTCGCGGAGCCGCTCCAGCGTGCGATCGACCTCCGCGCTCGCGGCCTGCCGCTGCGCGTCCGAGCGCTGGATGCTCTCGTACTGGTTCCGCAGCCGGTCGGTCTGCAGCCCGAACAGGTCCGCGAGCTCCTCGGGGCTGCGCTCGCCGCCGCCGCCGCCACCTCCGCCCTGCTGATCGAGGCTCACCTGCACCTCGCGCAGCGCGGCCTCGGCGCGCTGCAGCTGCTGCAGCGCGCGCTGCTCGGGCGACAGCGCCTCACCGGGCACACGCCGGCCGAGTCGCTCCTCGGCCTCGCGCATCGCGGCCGCGGCCAGCGGCAGCGCCGCGGCGATCTCCTGCACCGCCGAATCCGGGATCGCGCCGCCGCGCTGCCTCACGCGCTCGGCCAGCGCCTCCGTCTGCTCGCGCAGCCGGCCCTGCGCCAGTGCGAGCGTCGCCAGGTCCTCGCGCCGCTGCCGTGCGCCAGCCGCCGTCGCCGCCGCCGTGTCGCGCGTCAGCTTGAACGTGGCCGCCACGATCTCCCGCTGGCGGTCCGACAGTGCGCTCGGCGACTCGCCGCGCTCCTCGCCGCCCTGGCCGCCGCCGCCCTGCTCCGCCTGGCGGTACGTGCGGTCGAACGGACGGATGCGCAGGAAGTAGATGTCCGTCGCCGCCGTGTGCGCGCCGCTCACCGCGTCGTTGTCGCGCGCGCGAGCGAAGTACGAGACCACGTCACCCGGCTTGAGCGGCAGCTCCTCCAGGAAGAACGTGTGGCCCGCGGTCACCGCCGGCGTCCGCCGCGCGCCGCCGTCGTGCATCACGACCGTCTGCTCGGGCCCACCGTTCACCGAGTACACGAGCTCCACGCGCGACACGCCGTAGTCATCCTCGGCCTCGATCGAGGTGAAGACCTCCTCCAGCCGCGTCGCCTGCATGTCGCGCCCGGGCTCCGCGACGGTGATGGTCGGCGCGCGGTCGGGCAGCACGTCGATGACGTAGTCCAGCGATCCCGGGACGACGTTGCCCTGGGTGTCCGTCAGCTCGACGCGGTAGAAGCCCTGCTTGTCGATGCGGAACGCGCCCACCAGCGCGCCCGTGCTGTCGACGGTCAGCGGCACCGGCGCGCCACCCTCGATCACCAGCCGGCCGCCGCGCACGGGCAGCGTCGGCGTGGCGTGCACGCGCACCAGCGTCCCGCGCGGCGCCGCGACGTCGCCGCCGTCCTCGACGTCGACCGGCGCGAGCCCGGTGTACGCGGGATAGCGCAGCCTGACGGCGAGCGTGCGCACCGTCGGCCGGTCCACCACGCGGATGTCGTGCACGGCCGAGCGGATGCCGTCGGCCTCGATGACGTACTGGGCGGCCGAGTCGAGATCGAACAGGCGCGCGGCGAAGATGCCCGCGCGCGCGCCCGCCGTCATCGGCACGGGCGACCACGTCGTCGCGCCGCCGCGGCGCACCAGCAGCGCCGCGCCCTCGGCCGTGAAGCCGCGCAGCGTCGCCTCGATCGCGAGGTCGGCGCCGCGCGCGACCGTGATGTCGCCGGGCTTCACCGCGATCGCGAGCACCGGCGCCGCCTCCGCGGCCGCGCCGCCCCACGGCCAGAACACCAGCCGCGCGCCCGAGCGCACGAAGGTCGGCCCGAGCGCGACGAGCCCGATCGCGACGGCCAGCGCCGCGAACGCGCCCGCGGCACCACGTCGCAGGCGCGGCCGCTCGACGCGCGCACCGTACTCCACCGCGCGCGCGCGCGCCGCGGCCTGCGCCGCGAGTGCGTTCGCCATCGAGGGCGAACCGCCGTCCGCGAGCGCGCGGCGCGCCTCCAGGGCGCTCAGCAGCGACGCGTCCAGCGACGGCTCGTGCTCCTCCACGTAGAGCGCCACGCGCTCGTCGGTGACGCGGCGGGCCAGCGGGAGCACCAGCCAGCGCGCCGCCGCGCCCACGAGCGCCAGCCAGACGACGACGCGCGTGGTCAGCACCGCCGCCTCGGTGAAGCGCAGCCGATCCATGGCCCACGCGCCCACGAGCAGCGCTACGAGCGTCGCGACGACGACGATGGCGATGCCCTGCAGGAGCAGCCGCAGGCGCCAGCGGCGCCGGACCTGGCGCAGCATGCCGAGCAGCTCGTCGTGCGCCGGCCGTGCGGGCGCGCGCGTGGTCGTCATGGGGTCCTCCCCGATTCGGTCAGCGCGCGATGGGCGCGCGCCGGTTGGACAGCAGCGTCTCGCCGGCGAGCAGCAGCAGCGCGCCCGCGAGGAACCACCACCAGAAGCCCTGCCGCGCCTCGCGTTCGGCGCGCGTCTCGATCGGCGGCGCGATGGCGGCCTGCGCGCCGGTCCGTGCGCTGTCGACCACCGCGGCCGCCATCGCCGCCGGCTCGATGCGCGCGACGTCCGATTCGGCCGCGTCCGCGTTCGCCGCCAGCGGAATCCCGGAGCCGGGCGCCGCGCTGGTCGCGCGCAGCTGGTGCACGCCCGCCTCGTCCAGTGCGAGCACGCTCGCCGCGCCCGCACCGCCGAGCCGCACGCGACGCCCGGACGGCGCCTGCGCGACCCACTCGCTGCCCGTCAGCCCGGGCAGCCGCGCGGGATCGACGCTCTGCCCCACGACGTACGACGCCGGCGACGGCGCATAGCGCGCCGTATGCGCCGCCAGCTGGTGCACGAACGGCACGAACACCGGCTGCAGCGCGACGTCGGTCCACCAGTCGTCCAGCGTCGACGTCCACACCACCACGCGCCCCTGCCCCTCGGCGCGCTCGGCCAGCGCCGGCGCGCCGTCGTCGAAGCGCGCCAGCACCTGCGCATCCGACGCCAGGCGCAGCCCGCGGCGACGCAGCACGCGCGGCGCGGTGAGGTCGCCGCTGTGCGTGTCGGCGAACGGCGCGAACACCGGATGCCCGCGCTCCGTCGACGCGAGTCGCGCGCCCCCCGCCTCCGTGCGGTCCACCACGGGCCCGGGCGCGCCCGGCAGCAGCGCACCGAGCGCGGGCTCCCACGCCTCGGGCGCGCTCGTCTCGCCGAGGGCGACGAGCAGCCCCGCGCCGTTGCGCACGTGCTCCGCGAGCGCGCGGCCCACCGCGCCCCGCAGCGGCGCGTCGTGCAGCACCACCAGCCCGTGTCCCGCCAGGTCGCCCGCGCGCAGCGCGTCGCGGTTCACCACGTCCACGCGGAACGGCGACGACGCGCCGACGCCGAGCGCGCGCCGGAGGTAGAGGCCCGCGTCCTCGCGGCGCGACGGGCCGTCGACGAGCAGCACGCGCAGCGCCTGCTCGCGCGCGGCGACGAAGTGGTGGCGGTCGTTGGCCGGGTGCGCGTCGCTCGGCACGCTCACCGCCGCCGTGCTCCACCCGGCGGGCAGCGGGATCGAGTCGAAGGTGACGATGGCGGGCTGGCCGGGCGTGACGTTCGCGCGCACGCTGCGCGTCGCGCGCCCGCCGATCGCCAGCGACACCGGCACCGTGCGCGCCGCGCCGCCGTTCGTGACCAGCCGCGCCGCGACGTGCAGCACCGTCGCGCCGTTCGCGCCTTCCTCGCGGCGCAGGTCCACGCCCACCACGCCGACGTCCGGCGCCGCGTCGCCGCCGACGTCCACCCACGTCAGCGACGCGCCGGCCGGGAGCCGCGCCTCGGGTGCGTCGCGCCAGCCCGCGCGCTGGAAGTCGCTGATGACCTGCGCCTCGCGCCGCGGCAGCGCCGAGTTGGCCAGCAGGCGCGACGCCAGCGCCAGCGCGGGTGCGTAGCGCGTCGAGCCCGCACCAGCACGCGCGGTGTCCACCGCGGTCCGCGCCGCGACCATGTTGCCCGCCGGTGCCGCGACCGTCGGCGCGCCGTCGAAGTACACGACGGTGACGCGGTCGCGCGGGCCGATCGCGTCCAGCGCGCGGCGCGCCGCCGCCTGCGCGCGCGACCACCGGTCGGGCGACGCCATGCTGGCCGAGCGATCGAGGAGCAGCACCAGCTCGCGGCCGCCGACGGGCGCCGCCACCGCCGCACGCGCACGGTCGAGCAGCGGCCGCGCGAACGCGAACGCCAGCAGCGCCAGCGCCAGCGCGCGCAGGAGCAGCAGGGGCAGGTCGCGCAGCCGGTGGCGCGCCGTCGACGGCTGTGGCACGCGACGCACGAACATCAGCGACGGGAACGGCACCGGCGTCGCGCGGTCGCGCCGCGTCAGGTGGATCAGCAGCGGCACCGCGAGCAGCGCCAGCCCGCCCAGGAACCACGGAGTCAGGAAGCCCATCGCGCTACCGCCGGTGCTCCAGCCGCTGCCGCGCGGCCAGGTAGCGGAAGAGCGCCGCCTCCAGCGGCTCGCCCGTGTCGAACAGCCCGTAGAGCACGCCGCGCTTGTTCGTCACCTCGGCCAGCGCGGCGAGATGCGCGTCGAGCAGCGCGCGGTACTGGGCGCGCGCGGTCTTGGGCACCACGGGCAGCGCGTCGCCCGTCTCCAGGTCGCGGAAGCCCGTCGCGTCGTCCAGCGGCAGGTCGCGCTCCGCCGGATCGAGCACGTGCAGCAGGAGCAGCTCGTTGCCGCGGTTGCGCAGCTGCAGCACCGCGTCCACCGCTGCCTCGGGCTCTACGTACAGGTCCGAGATCACCACCACGATGCCGCGCCGCCGGAAGTGCTCCGCCGACGCGCGCAGCGGCGCCGTCAGCTCGCCCGCGCCGCCGGGCTGCGCGCGGTCGAGCGCGTGCAGCGCCATCGGCAGGTGCTTGCCGCTCGCCGGCACGAAGTCGCGCACGGCGGAGTCGAAGGTGATCAGCCCCACGCGGTCGCGCTGCTGGCGCGCGAGCCAGAGCAGCGACGCGGCCAGCATCTTCGCGTAGCGCAGCTTCGTCGGCCGGCCGCCGCGCGCGAAGTCCATCGACTTCGAGACGTCGAGCAGCACGGTGACGCTGGCGTTCGTGTCGGCCTCGAACTCCTTCACGTGCAGGCGGTCGCTGCGCGCGTACAGCCGCCAGTCCACGCGCCGCGGGTCGTCGCCGGGCAGGTACGCGCGGTGCTCCGCGAAGTCGGTGCTCGCGCCCAGCGCCGGCGCGCGGTGCAGCCCACCCAGGAATCCGTCCACCACCGTGCGCGCGACGAGGTCCAGGCTCCCGATGCGCGCGAGCACCGCGGGATCCAGGAGCGTGGCGGCGCCTCCGGCGCGCGCGGGAGTGGCGGAGGTGGCCATCGTCACATCCGCGCCGACGGCACCGGCACCGCCTGCAGCAGCCGGTCCACCAGCTGGTCGACGGTCACGCGCTCGGACTGCGCGTGGAAGTTGAGGATCACGCGGTGCCGCAGCGCGGGTCGCACGAGCGCGCGCACGTCCTCGAACCCGACGTGGTAGCGGCCGTGCATCAGCGCGCGCGCCTTGCAGGCGAGGATCAGCTGCTGCGGCGCGCGCACGCTCGCCCCGAACGCGACGAAGCGCTTCACCTCGTCGGGCGCGTTGGGCGACGACGGGCGGCTCGCGCGTGCGAGTGCCACCGCATAGCGCGCGACGGCATCCGACACGGGCACGCGGCGCACCAGCGCGTGGAACGCCACCAGCTCCTCAGCCGTCACCACCGGCCGCAGCCGGTGCGTCGGCGCCGCCGTCGTCTGGCGCACGACCGCCACCTCGTCGTCCTCCGAGAGGTAGTCCACGACGATCTCGAACATGAAGCGGTCGAGCTGCGCCTCGGGGAGGGGATACGTGCCCTCCAGCTCGATCGGGTTCTGCGTCGCGAAGACGAAGAACGGCGGGTCGAGCGGATAGCTCTTCCCCTGCACCGTCACGCGATGCTCCTGCATGACCTCCAGCAGCGCCGCCTGCGTCTTGGGCGGCGTGCGGTTGATCTCGTCGGCGAGCACCACGTTGGCGAAGATCGGCCCCGGCACGAAGCTCATCGCGCGCTGCCCGCTCACCGCGTCCACCTGCAGGATCTCGGTGCCGGTGATGTCGCTCGGCATCAGGTCGGGCGTGAACTGGATGCGCGAGAAGCTCAGGTCGAGCACGCGCGCCAGCGTCGACACGAGCAGCGTCTTCGCCAGCCCGGGCACGCCCACGATCAGGCAGTTCCCGCCCGAGAAGAGCGCCACCAGCGCCTGCTCGATCACGGCATCCTGCCCCACGATGCGGTGCCGCAGCTCGGCGACGATGGCGTCGCGCCCCGCGCGCAGCCGCTCGGCCAGCGCCACGTCGTCCTGCGATTCGAGCGTCGAGCGCTCGGCCGACAGCGTCGTCACCAGAGAGTCCGTCGTTGAGGTGAAGGGCGCGCGCCCTAGTGCGTCATCCCGTACACGAGGTAGTTCATGCCCAGCTTGTACGACGTGCTGGTGACGTCCACCGGGATCATCCCCGTGTCCGAGTACTCCCAGCTCTCGCCGATGTCGTTGTTGAAGTTCACGATCGCGAGCAGCCGCTTGTCGGGATCGTTGTCCTCGAAGATCCCCCAGAACTCCGGCGCGCCGCGCCCGCCGCCCGAGCCGAAGCCGTGGTCCGGCTGGTCCACGTGGAAGAACGCGTCGAAGATCGGGTGCGACCGGTCCACCTTCACCAGGCGGCCCTGCGGCAGCACGCGCTGCATCTGCGCCTCGAAGTTCTGCCAGTGGCGCCCGAAGAAGTCGTCGAAGATGATGAAGCCGCCCTTCTGCAGGTACGCGCGCAGCCCCGCCGCCTCGGCCTCGGTCGGGTTCCAGAAGCCGGGCTCGCACAGGTACGCGATCGGGTACCTGAACAGCTCCGGGTCGTCGAGCGTGAAGACGTTGCCGCCCTCCATGTACGGACGGATCGTGCTCAGCTCGACGATGATCTTCGCGAAGTTGTGCTCGGCCGTCGGGTAGTCGTGGCTCCACTTCGGATCGCCGCGCCCGAAGAAGTCGGAGCCGCCGCCGCGCGGCGCGAAGCGGATGCGCGCGAAGGTGTAGCGTCCGTCGTACGGCGTGTTCTTCAGCGGCTCGGTGAGGTACTCCTGGCGCTGCTTCGCCGCGACCTCGCGGGCCGTGACCATGCCGCCGGCCACCGCGGCGACCGTCAGCGCCGTCGCCAGCGCGATACCGCGCCTCCCGATCATCGCGCACCTCCGTCCACCAGGGTGAGCAGCAGCTCCTGCGCGGGCGCGAACGTCGGCGCCGACTCCAGCGCGCGCAGCACCTCGTGCTTCGCGGCGGCGCGGTCGCCGGCCGCCACCAGCGCGCGCGCCAGCTGGAAGCGTGCATCCGCCAGGTCCACCGGCGCCAGCGCGACGACCGCGCGGCGTTCGCGCACGACCTTCCGCGTGTCGCCGAGCCGCTCGGCGTGCGCCGCCAGGCGCGCGTGCACCTGCGGGTCGTACGGCCAGATCCAGATCGCCTGCTCCAGCGCGGCCGCCGCGCCCGCGGTGTCGCCCAGCTGCTCGCGCAGCTGCGCCAGCGCGAGCTGCGCCTGCAGGTGGCCACCGTTGCGCGCCGTCAGCTCACGCAGCTCGGCGGCGGCGCGCGCGCGGTCGCCGCGCGCCTGGTACAGCTGCGCGAGCCGCCAGTACGGGCTCTCGCCCTCCGCGTACTCGGGGAAGAGCGCCTTCGCGCCCGTGAACGCGGCGATCGCCACGTCGGTCCGCCCCGCGCGCGCCGCCGAGTCACCCGCGACCATCAGGCGGCCGTACTGGCCACCCGTGCCGCCGGCCACCGCCTCCATCGCCCGACCGAAGCGCTCGCGCACGTAGGCATCGAAGCGGCGGTCGAGCGTCGGCAGGTCGAGGCGCAACGCGCGCGCGATCGCGGCCTCGGTGCCGAGCCCCTGCTTGTACGCGGCCAGCAGCGCGGGCACCGCAGCCGCGCCGAAGTCGCGCTCGATCATCTCGCACACCAGCGACGCGGCGTAGTACGAGAGGATCACCTGCTGCGGGAACGCGGGACGCACGAAGCCGTCGTTCAGCCGGCTCGGCGGTGGCACGCGCCCCTCGCGCCACGCGGAGAGGAACGCGGGCGACGGCCCATCGCCCCAGCCCGGTCGCGCGCGCCGCTCCTCCAGCACCGACAGCCCCTCGGACAGCCAGCGTGGCACCCGGTTGTCCGTGACGCCGAGCGTGAACGTGTGCGCCAGCTCGTGCCACGCCGTCGCGCCCCAGTGGAAGTCACCCGCGCTGCGCGCCGACGGTGCGTCCATCGCCAGCACGGGACCGAAGCTGACGCCGAGCGCGCCGAGCCCCGCGAGGCCGACCGTGCGCACCGAGAAGTCGGCGTGGGACCGGTACAGCTCCATGCGGATGGGCGGCGGACGGTAGCCGTAGCGCCGCGACAGCTTGTCGTAGCCGTCCTCCAGCAGCTCGCCCAGGTACAGCGTGAGGAGCGCCGACTCGGTGCTGTCGGCCAGCAGCGTGAAGCGCGCCGTGCGCGTGGTGCGGTAGCCGCGCGTCGCGTCCAGCAGGTCGAGCGTGTTCTTCGTCCAGACGTCGTACGGGTCGCCCGCGAACGCGCGCTCCAGGCTCGCGCGCGCGGAGTCGGCGTGCCCCAGTCGCAGCTGGTTGATGCCACGCACCGCGTGGCTGCGCCACGAGGTCGAGTCCAGTGCGACGCCCTCGGCGCCCAACCGCGCCGCGGTCGCGTACTGGCGGTGCTTGGCCGCGAGGTCCGCGAGCGTCGCGTAGAGCGCGGCGTGGCGCGGCGCGCGCGCCAGCACGCGCCGCCGCGCCGACTCGAAGCCCGGGGCGTCGCCCTGCAGGCGCCGCACGGCGGCGAGCATCGTCAGCGCGTCGGGCGCCGTCGAGTCCACCGCCAGTGCACTGCGCACCGCCGCATCGGCGCGCGTGTAGTCCTCGGCCTCCAGGTGCGTGCCCGCGAGCAGCAGGTGCGCCTCGGGCAGCCGCGGGTTGGTCTTCAGCGCGGAATCGGCCAGCGCGGCGCCCCCCGGGGCACCGTCGAACTGCCGGATGCGCGCCATTCCCAGCAGCGCGCGCGGATCGCGCGGGTTCGCGCGCAGCACGCTCTCGAACGACGTTCGCGCGTCGGGCGCATTGAACTTCTCCAGGAAGAGCGCGCCAGCGCGCAGCCGCGGCTCGGGATCGCCCCCGTCGGCGGCCTCCCCGGCGGCGAACGCACGCAGCGCCTGGCGCACGCGCGCCGGCTCGGTGCGCGACAGCCGGTGCTGCGCCTCGCCGATCGCCACCCACTGCGACGCGCTCGGCCGCCCGCTCTCGCCCGCAGACGCCACGCGCAGCCAGTGCGTGCGCGCGGCCGCGCGGTCGCCGGCCTCGTCCAGCAGCGCCGCGAGCGCGACGCGCACCTCCAGCGAGTCGGACGCCCGCTGCGCCAGCGCGCGCTCGTAGGCCGCGCGCGCGTCGCGCACCGCGCCGCGATGCGCCAGCACGTCGCCCAGGGTTCCCTGCAACGCGTCGCCGGTGCCAGGATCCGCGGCATAGCGGCGCGCCGCCGCCTCGGCCTCCGCGTCACGCCCTACCTCGAGCAGCGCGCGCACGTGCAGTCGCCGCGCGGTGGGCGCGGCGTCGCGGCTCGCGACGCCCGACAGCGTGTTGATCGCCTCGTCGTACCGGCCCGCGCGCAGCGCGGCGGTGCCGCGGGCGAGCGCGTCGCCCTGCGCGTTCAGCGCCACCGGTGCGGCCAGCACGCCCAGCGCCAGCACCGCGCCTTCCACCGTCCACCGCACACGCTTTCTCATGGCCGTGCTCCCGCACCGCTGCGCGCGGCGCGCGAGGCGCGCGCCAGCTCCACCAGCGCCGCCTCCATCTGCGTCCAGTACGCCGCGGAGTCGAGCGACGCACGACGGGCGCGCAGCGCCGTCACCCGCTGCTCCAGCGCGCGCTCGCGGTCGGACAGCACGCCGCCACCTCCTGCGCCCGCGACGCCGAGCACCAGCGCCGCCGCGAGCTTTCCGTCGCGGGCGGTCACGGTCGGGTCCGCGCTCCCGACGCCGTCGCCGTCGTCGTCCAGCTGCGCGTGCTCGGTGAGCAGCCGGTTCTCCGTCTCGTAGGCGCGCGCGACCTCGCGCTTCGCGAACGCGAACGCCTCCAGGAGCGAGACGCCGCCGTCCTTGTCCACGTCCGCCCCCGGCGTCGCGAGCGCCGTCGCGAAGTGGTGGGCGAAGCGCGTCGCGTTGCGCTCGGTGGGCGACTTGGTCGCGGTCACGATCGCGCGTCCGGGACCGGCCAGCGCCTTCACGAAGTCGCCGCTCGCGCTCGACGCGTTCACGAACGCCACCCGCTGTCGCGCCAGCGGCTCCAGCATGCGCGCGAAGTCCGACGCCGTGAGATCGGGGCCCGGCAGGTTGAAGCGCGACACCTCGCCCTGCGCGCTGCCGTGGCCGATGAGGACGATCCACACCTGGTCGCCCGGCGTCGCGCGCGCCGCCACGCGGCCGAGCGTGCGCGCGACCTCCTCGCGCGTCGAGCGCGCGGTGACGCGTCCCGGCGCGCGCGCCGGATCCTCCGCGAGGTACGCGACGTCCTCGGCCGCCACGCCGAAGCGCGTGCGCGCCGCGTCTACCACCGCCAGCGCCGCCTCCTGGAACGACGCGGCGTACGCCGGCTCGCCCGCGGCACCCGCGATCACGACGACGTGCGTGCGCGGCGCGCGCTGCGCCGACGCCAGCGCCGCCGCACTCGCGAGCCCCGCGGCCGCGAGGGCCGCACGCCGGGCGAACGCCCACGCGCTCATGCGAGCCCCCGGTGTCGACGGTACGCCCACTCGCCTGCGAGGAGCCCGCCCAGCAGCAGGAACGTCAGCGGCATGTCCCACAGCTCCTTCCGCTCCGCCACCGTGACGCCGGCGCGCGCGTAGCGCAGATCCTCGGCGAGCGTGCCCGCCGTCTCGGGCGTGTAGTAGCGTCCGCGGGTCTCGGCCGCGATGCGCCGCAGCAGGTCGGCGCGCAGGCCGGCCCCGAAATACTCCTCGCGCGATGGCGCCGACTCGACGTAGGAGATGCGCGATGCGCGTTCCACGCTGCCCGCGCGATGCAGCACGCGCAGCTGGTGCACGCCCGTCTCGCGCGGCGTGAAGGCCGCGCGGTACTCGCCGTCGCGCGACACGCCCCACTCCAGCGGCAGCTCGCTGCGCGCGCCCGACGGCGCCACGACCTCCGCCACCACCGTCGCGCCGTTCACCGGCACGAAGAGCGAGTCGCGCACCGTCGCGTGCAGCACCGTCTCCTCGCCCGGCGCCGGCCGCTCGATCGACGACGCGAGCTCCAGCGCATCCGGCACGTCGGCCGTCAGCCAGCGCAGCATCTGCCGCCACAGCAGCTCGTGCGTCTGATCCTCGACGGGAATGCTGGCATGCATCTGCCAGAGCCACGAGTCCTGCACCGCCAGCGCCGCCGTGCGCCCGCGGCCGAAGCGCTGCGTCGCCAGCACCACGCGGCGCTCGCCGTCGCGCGTCGTTCCGGTCAGCAGCACCGACGCGCCGGGTCGCACGCTACGCACCGTGTTGACGGCCGTCAGCGGCGGCAGCGTGCCCCAGCGCGCCACCGACGCCTTCTCGTCGGCGGCCAGCTGCAGCGGCGCGTGCGCGAGCCCCGCGGGCGTCGGGCGCACCGTCACCTCGACCGCGGGCACCGGCGCGTCGTCCGACGCTGGCGTACGCGCGCCGAGCACCACCGGCATCGCCTCCTCCAGCGGCGTCCCCGCGTAGCCGCCCTCGGCGAACGCGCGGCGCCCGCCCAGGAAGAGCAGCCCGCCGCCGCGCACGTTCACGAAGTCCACCAGCATGCGCTGCTGCTCCGCGGTGAACGCGCTCGCCTCGACGCTGCCCAGGATGACGCCGCGGTACGCGAACAGCGCCTCGCGCGTCGTCGGGAAGCCGCCGATCAGGTCCAGGCTGTCCGTGACGCCGAGTCGCAGGTACTTCCCTTCGGCGGTGCGCTGGAGGACGGTGACGCGCAGGCGCTCGTCGTCCGCGACGGCGCGGCGCACGAACTTCGCCTCGAAGCGTGGCTCGCCCTCGAAGTAGAGGATGCGCTCCGGCGCGTCGCGCACGTCCACCAGCAGCGTGCGCTCGTTGTTCTCGGCCAGCGTCTCGTCGCGCTGCCGGGGCACGCGCACCGTAAGACGCCGCGCGCCCGCATCGGCCATCGGCACGTTGAGCTGGACGGGCAGCGCGTCGCCCGACGCGGGCAGCGTCACCTCGCGCCGCGCGATCAGGTGCCCGCCCTCGGCCTCCACGGTCACCGGGACGGTGGTGCCGGCCAGGCCGCGGTGCTCGAGCACGACGTTCAGCGTCAGCGCGGAGCCCTGCAGCACGGAGCGCGGCGCCTCCACGCGCGCCACCTCGACGTCGCGCGTCGCGGCTGGTGCGCCGACGCCGATCGTGAACACCGGCGCGCCGCGCGCACGGAGCGAGAGCACCGCGTCGCCGAGCGCGGTGGGGGCGCCGTCCGCACCGTCGGTGAGCACGACGACGCCGGCGAGCGGCACGCCGTCCAGGTCCTCGCGCAGCCGGTCGAGCGCCGCGCCGAGCCGCGTGCGGTCGCCGGCGAAGGTCATGGCGCCGAGGCTGTCGACGCGCGCGGCCTGCTCCGCGAAGCGGTAGACGCGGACGCCGAACTGGGCCTCGAGGGCGCGGCGCAGCGGCGCGTCGGGCGCGAACAGCCGCGCGGCGGCGTCGGCGCGCGCGCGGCCGTCCCAGTCGCGCACGCGCATGCTCCGCGAGTCGTCGACGAGGATCGCGACCGTGTTGCGGCGCGGCACCGCGGCCGCCAGCACGAGCACGGGCCGCAGGAGGCAGGCGACCAGCACCGCGAGCGCCGCGACGCGCAGCCCCGTGAGCAGCGCCCGGTCGCGCCGCGTCGCCCCGCCGCGCGCGCGTGCGTAGGTCCACGCGACGAGCGCGGCCAGCAGCACGCCCCCGATCGTCAGCGCGATCGCGACGCGGTGCGGCGCGTCGAACGCGAGCCGCCCCTGCGCGAAGAGCGCCGGCCGGTACTTGAGCAGCAGCTCGAGCACGGAGTCGATGGCGGCGAGCATGGAGGTCTCGCGGACGGGGACGCGAACGAACGCTCTTCGACCTGCACGGCGACCAGCACTGCACCAGCTCTTCGACCAACGCGCGGACGCGTCCCGGCGTTGGGACCGGGCACCACGTTCGCGCCCTACCCCATCCTCGCAGGCGGGTTCGCGCATGGGGCGGCGCGCAACGTTCGGAAACCGTCAACCTCGGGCCGCGGCGCGTGCAGCGCCATGCCGCGGTCGGGCCTCTTGCTCCGTTCCGGGGCCCGGGTTACCCTACGACGTGCCCGTCCCCACGGGTGCGGACGGATGGTCGGCGCCAGCCGGCGATCCCTCGACGCCACCACGGGCGCTCCGGCGCCCGTTCGCGTTTGCGTCGTGATTGCGCGTGTAGCTCAGTTGGATAGAGCGTCGCCCTCCGGAGGCGAAGGTCGCAGGTTCGAATCCTGCCACGCGCGTCCAGATCATCCAGAGTCATCCCGAGCCGGCGCCGCGATCCCGCGGCGCCGGCTCGTGCATCGGGGCGCATCGCCGCGGCCGGACGCGTGGTCCGTCACTTGCGGACCTCAACCGTATGGCGCGAGCGACCTCCTGGCGGGACCTGCGGATCGGCGTCGTCGCGCTGCTCGCGCTCGCGGCGGGCGTCTTCGGCGTGCTGCGCTACGCGCGCGTGGGCGCGCTCCACGGCGCCACCGTCCGCGTCCATGCCGCCACCCCGCACGGCCGCGGCATCCTGCCAGGCAGCGAGGTCTGGCTCGACGGCCGCAAGGTGGGGCTCGTCCGCGAGGTCGGGTTCCGGCCGCCGAGCGCGGACACCACCGCGCGCGTGCTGCTCGGGCTCGAGGTGCTGGAGGAGGTCCTCCCGCTCATCGGACGCGACGCCGCCATCGAGGTGCGCGCCGGCGGGAGCCTGATCGGCTCTCCGGTGGTGGCGATCGCCAGCGACGTGGCCGGCGGTCCCCGGCTGCGCGAGGGCGACACGCTCGTCGCGCACCGGTCGCCGGAGCTCGACCAGGCGCGCGCGGACATGGCCGCCGCGACCGCCGAGGTCCCGCAGATCGTCGACAACCTCCGCGTCCTCGCGGCGCAGCTCAAGTCGGCCCGCAGCACCCTCGGCGCGTTCGGCATCGAGGGACCCGAGCAGATCGGCGCCACCGGGGCCGCGGCCGCGTCCTTCGTCAGCCGCGTCACCACCGGTGACGGCAGCGTCGGGCGGCTGATGCGCCGCGGCGAGCCGATGGGCAACGTGCGCCACGCCATGGCGCTCGCGGACTCGGTGCGCCAGCTCCTCGATGGACCCTCCACCTCGATCGGCCGCCTCCGCCGCGACTCGACCCTGCTCCGCACCGTCGACGCGCTGACCCGCGACCTGGCGCGCGTGCAGGCGGCGCTCATCGAGCCGCGGGGAACGGCCGGCCGGCTGCAGCACGATTCCGCCCTCGTGCGTCAGGTGGGGCAGACTCGTGCCGAGATGGAAGCACTGGCCAGTGATCTGCGACGCAACCCGCTCCGCTACATCTCCTTCTGATCCCTCGCCGTCACGCGGCGCGCCCCGCCTCGTTCGGCCGTCCGTTCCTCGCTTGCCCCCTTTTCGGGACGTCCGTTAGTTTCGCGCAACACGTCGGGCGATGCGCCGGCGGTCCCTCGCGACCGCGCTGGCGCCGCTCCGCGGGCGGGTCCTCCCCACTGCCCCGCCCCGATGGGTGCGCGACGCGTCGTGGCGCCTCCAGCATGTCCCGCCTCCGCCCACCCGTCGTTCACTCCCCGCCTCGCCCGCCGTGCCCGGAGACGTAGTTCCAGGGGCCGACGCCCCGCTCGTCGACATCGTCGAGCTCAAGCGCAAGTCGCTCCCCGAGCTGCACGCGCTCGCCGAGGAGCTGTCCATCTCGAACTACACGGGCCTGCGGAAGCAGGAGCTGATCTTCCGCATCGAGCAGTCGCTGCTCGACGCGGACGTGCTCCTGCGCGGCGACGGCGTGCTCGAGGTGCTGCCGGAGGGCTACGGCTTCCTGCGCAGCCAGGACTGGAACTACCTCTACGGCCCGGACGACATCTACGTCTCGCCGTCGCAGATCAAGCGCTTCGACCTGCGCACGGGCGACACGGTCGTCGGCCAGGTGCGCCCCCCGAAGGAGTGGGAGAAGTACCTCGCGCTCCTCAAGGTCGAGCGCATCAACGGCGACGAGCCCGAGAAGGCGAAGCAGCGCGTCGCGTTCGACAACCTCAAGCCGCGCTATCCCGACGAGCGGATCCGGCTGGAGACGGCGAGCGGCGACGTCAGCACGCGCCTCTGCGACATCATCGCCCCCCTCGGCAAGGGACAGCGCGGGCTGATCGTGGCGCCGCCGCGCGCCGGCAAGACCGTCCTGATGCAGAAGCTGGCCAACGCGATCGCGGAGAACCATCCCGAGGTCGTGCTGATCATGCTGCTCATCGACGAGCGGCCGGAGGAGGTCACCGACATGCAGTCGAGCGTGCCGAAGGCCGAGGTGATCTCGTCGACGTTCGACGAGGCGGCCGACCGGCACGTGCAGGTCGCCGACATGGTGCTCGAGAAGGCCAAGCGCCTGGTCGAGCACGGGCGCGACGTGGTCATCCTGCTCGACTCCATCACGCGGCTCGCGCGCGCGCACAACACGGTCGTGCCCAGCTCGGGGAAGGTGCTCTCGGGCGGCGTCGACGCGAAGGCGATGGAGAAGCCCAAGCGCTTCTTCGGCTCGGCGCGCAAGATCGACGGCGGCGGCTCGCTCACGATCGTCGCCACCGCGCTCGTCGAGACGGGCTCGCGCATGGACGAGGTGATCTTCGAGGAGTTCAAGGGCACCGGCAACATGGAGCTCATCCTCGACCGCAAGATCGCCGACCGGCGCATCTTCCCCGCGCTCGACATCAATCGCTCGGGGACGCGCCGCGAGGAGCTGCTGTTCGACAAGGACGAGGGCAACCGCGTGATCCTGCTGCGCAGCTTCCTCGCGCCGATGCCGGGCGACGAGGCGATGCTCTTCCTGCTGCAGCGCATGGGGCGCACGAAGAACAACCGCGAGTTCTTCACCTCGATGGCGCAGGGGTGAGCGGCAGCACGCAGACGCCGCCCGGCCGCGCGCGCCTGCTGGCCGTGGACTGGGGCGACCGGCGCATCGGGCTCGCGCTGAGCGACGAGCTGGGGATGATCGCGTCGCCCGCCGGCGTCGTGGAGCGCCGCGCCGGCAAGCGTCCCCCCATCGCGGAGCTCGTGCGCCGCGCGGAGGCGCTCGGCGCACGCGGCTTCGTCGTCGGGCTGCCGCTCGACGCGGCCGGCGAGGACACGCCGCGCGCGCTCGAGGCGCGGCACGTGGCGGAGGAGCTGGGGAAGCGCACCGGGCTGCCCGTGCGCCTGGTGGACGAGCGCTTCACGACCGCCGCGGCGCTGCGCGCGATCCACGAGATGGGCGGCTCGACCCGCGGCCGGAAGGGCGACGTCGACGCACTGGCGGCGACGGTCCTGCTGCAGCACGCCCTGACCCTGCCCGACGATGCGTAACCGCCTCCTCGCGGCGACGGCGCTGGCGACGCTCGCGGCGTGCGGTGGCACGCCGGACGGACCTCCCGTCCGCGTGGTCATCCCGCGCGGCGCCGCGTTCGGGGCCGCGGCCGACTCGCTCGCCAGCAAGGGCGTCATCGGCTCCGCGACCGGGCTGCGGCTGTGGGCGAAGTGGAAGGGGCGTGACCGCGCGATCAAGCCGGGCACGTACGAGTTCCGCCCGGGGCAGTCGTACGCCTCGCTCGTCGACGCGCTGGAGAGCGGCAAGGGCGTCGTGCGCGTGATGACCGTCGTCGAGGGCTGGGAGCTGCGGCAGATCGTCCCGCAGCTCGCACGCGTGCTCGAGGTGCCGCTCGACTCGGTGCAGGCGGCGGTGCGCGACACCGCGCTGCTGCACCGGCTCGACGTGCCGACGGAGACGCTCGAGGGCTACCTCTTTCCGGCCACGTACTCGTTCGGCGCGGGGACGAGCGCGCGCGACGCGGTACATCAGATGGTCGCGCGCTTCGAAAAGGCGTGGAGGCCCGAGTGGGATGCGCGCCTGCAGGAGATGGCGCTCGACCGGCACGCCGTCGTGACGCTGGCGTCGATCGTCGAGCGCGAGGCGCGCAAGCCCGAGGAGCGGCCGGTGATCGCGGCGGTCTACTACAACCGGCTGCGAAAGGGGATGCGGCTGGAGGCCGATCCGACGGTCGAATACGCGCTGCGCCGCCGCGGGATGCGGATGTTCTACCGCGACCTCGAGGTCGAGTCGCCGTACAACACGTACCGCGTGAAGGGGCTGCCGCCGGGTCCGATCGGCTCGCCGGGCGCGCCGAGCATCGCGGCCGCCGCCTCACCGGCGGCGGTGCCGTACCTATTCTTCGTGGCGCATCCCGACGGCCACCACGAGTTCCGCACGACGTTCGCCGAGCACTCGCAGGCGGTGCGCGAGGCGCGTCGGCTGCGCGATCAGGCCGCGCGCCAGGACTCGCTCGCGCGGCCGATGCCTAGCGCGCCGGCTGCCCCCGCGCCGCGCCGCGGCCGCGCCAGCGGAAGCTGACGCTCGGCACGCCGGACTCGCGCTTCCGCTCGCGCCGCTCGGCGCTCGCCGCTCGCGGTGCTTGCGGCCGGTCGGCCTCGCGCTGCGCCGCCTTGAGGCGCTTCACCACCTGCGCGTACACCCGGGGTGAGAGGAAGAGATCGGCCAGCTCGGGGTCGAACTGCCGGCCACGCCCCTCCGCGATCACCTGCGCGCCGCGCGCGGGGTCGGCGCCGGCGCGGTAGCGGCGCGAGTGCGTCACGGCGTCGAAGGTGTCGGCGATGGCGACGATGCGCGCGACGCGGGGGATCTGCTCACCGCGTAGCCCGTTGGGATACCCGCCGCCGTCCCACCGCTCGTGGTGCGCGATCACGCCGTCCGGCAGCTCCGGATAGAACGCGCAGAGCGGGGCGAGCACCTCGGCGCCGCGTCCGGGGTGCGTGGCGATGGCGTCGCGCTCCTCCGGTGTGAGCTTGTCGTCGTCGTGGACGATGTCGAAGAGCGCCTCGTGGATCTTCCCCACGTCGTGGAAGAGCGCCACGCGCTCGACCTCGCGCTGTGCACGCTCGTCGAGCCCGGCCGCCCGCGCGAGCAGCAACGCGTAGTCGGCGACGCGCCGCACGTGGGCACCCGTCTCGTGATCGTTGGCGTCGATGGCGTTGAGCAGCGTCTCGAGCGTGGCGGCGGCGAGGCGCTCGGCGGTGCGGCGTCGCGCGCGGGCGAAGCCCCAGACCGCGGCGGTGCCGACGGCGGCGAGCGCCGGAGCCAGCACGGAGGGAATGCGTGAGGTATCGGTTCTCATCACGCGGCTGCGCTCGGGCAAGAAGCGTACGGCGCCCGTGGCCGCGCGCAGGAAGCCCTGCTGCGGCCGAGGCGACGTGGGTGGAACGCACGAAAGCCCCGCTCGTGCTGAGCGGGGCTTTCGTAAGGGGGTGCCGGCGACGGCCTACTCTCCCGCGCTCTCTCGAGCGGAGTACCATCGGCGCTGTCAGGCTTAACGACCGTGTTCGGGATGGGAACGGGTGTGGCCCTGACGCTCTAGTCGCCAGCGAATTTCAGTTGTCTCCAGCCGTCGTGCGCGCGAGGCGCACGACCGCCGGGCATTCTCTCGTGGACGCACCCGGAGGTGCGACACGACAGAGTGAACAGACGAGGGTTTGGGATCGATCGGGCGCCAGTGCGCCGCGATCGGTGTGATTCTGCGTGTTGTGCGAAGATGAGGTACTTCCCCGCAGTATGGGGGAGTAGTCAAGCCGCACGGGCGATTAGGAGCGCTACGCTTGGAAGCCATTGCTGGCCGTCCACGGGCGCCCTATCGACGGAGTGGTCTCCTCCGGCCCTTCAGGGGGCTCAAGGCCCCGG